>NZ_JAIJYL010000013.1:0-158797 GCF_019753495.1 Klebsiella sp. TF21-TM
GCTGAACAGGCGCTGGCCTGCGGAATGAGAAAGCGTGAGAAGAAAGCGTCAAGGCGCGACGCTTTCGGCAGGGGCGGGGGGGGGGCGGGGGGGGGGGGGGGGGGGTGGACGCCACCCCGAAAAAAAGAGGGGGCCGCCCCGCCCGGGGGGGGGCAATCCTTTTTTATCGGACATACTCTTCGCCGCGCTGAGGTGCGCGCGGCGGGGAGTCATCAGGAGGCGGCTTTTTTGCTCGCCGCCTTGCGCCGTTTATCCAGATCCTTAATCAGCTTATTGACCTGTTCATCGGCAAACATCTGCTCAAGGGTGACGGACAGCTTCCGGCGCCAGTTTGGGTACTCAGTGCTGGTGCCCGGAATATTGACCGGCGACGCCATCTCCAGCCAGTCTTCCGGCTGCAGGCCCAGCAGGGCGCTGTTGCTGTCGGCAATATAACGTTGCATCCCCCGGTTGAGGATCCCCGTCATGCTCATCAGGGAGGCCTTATGGCCGGCACGCTTGGGCAGACAGCCGTACTTATGCAGCGCATCCAGCAGCCCTTGCTTCGCCAGCTCACGGTCCTGGTACAGCCCGCGCAGCACCACCTCATCAGGATAGAGACCCAACGCTTTGCCTAACGTCAGATCGCCGCTTTCCCAGTAGCCGCGGAGGGTGGGCAGGTCGTGCGTCGTCGCCACAGCCATTGATTGCTCCGGGTACAGCGCCGGCGCGCGGAACGTTTTCTCTGCATCACTCTCAAAATAGAGCACCTTATACGAATAGACGCCGCTGTTGCGTAACTTGCTGACGATCTCCACCGGTACCGTGCCCAGATCTTCGCCGATGACCATGCAGCGATGACGCTGGCTTTCCAGCGCCAGAAGCGACAGCAGATCGTCGACGGGATACTGAACGTAAGCGCCATGGTCGGCGGTTTCACCATAGGGGATCCACCACAGACGCAGCACCGACATCACGTGATCGATACGCAGCGCGCCGCAGTTCTGCATATTGGCGCGCAGCAGGTCGATAAACGGCTCATAGGCGCGAGCGGCAATAATATGCGGATCCATCGGCGGCAGGCCCCAGTTCTGGCCCAGCGGACCCAGAATATCCGGCGGCGCGCCCACGGACGCTTTCAGACAGTACAGCTCACGGTCGCACCAGGTCTCCGACCCGCCTTCAGCGACGCCCACCGCCAGATCGCGGTAGAGGCCGATCGGCATCCCGTCGCGCTGGCTGGTTTCCCAGCAGGCGGCAAACTGGCTCCAGGCCAGCCACTGCAGCCAGAGATAGAAACTGACGTCGTCCTCATGCTCGACGCAGAAGGCTTTCACCTCCGGGCTGTCGATATCCTGAAAGGCCTTCGGCCAGGCCGGCCAGCCCCAGCGCAGCGGGTCCTGTTGAACCTGCCAGGCGTGCAGCGCATCGAAAGCGGCCTGCCAGTAGAGGCTTTCCCCTTCGCGCAGAACAAACTCGCGGAACGCCGTCATCTGTTCATCTTCACGACGGGAGAATCGTTTCCACGCCATACGCAGCGCGGTCATTTTCAGCGTGGTCACGGCGGTGTAATCCACATCATCCGTTTGCCGCGCCGCCTGCAAGGCCTGCTGGGTCGCAGCGGACTGCCACCACGCCTGCGCCTCTTCGCTACGCTGGAAATCTTCAACCGCGTTGACGTCGATATAGATGACGTTCAGCCAGCGCCGTGAAGACGGGCTATACGGACTGGCGCTCTCCGGGTTCGCCGGATAGAGGGCATGGATCGGGTTGAGGCCAATAAACGACCCGCCGCGGCGGGCGATTTCCGGGAGCATGGCGCGCAGATCGCCAAAATCGCCGATCCCCCAGTTTTTCTCCGAACGCAGGGTATACAGCTGCACGCAGGTGCCCCACAGCTTTTTCCCCTCTTTCAGCGGCTGCGGCTCATAGCAGCGGGCCGGGGCGACGATGGTCCGGCAGTGCCAGCGCTCCCCCTCCTGGGTGAGCGTCAGGGAGTGATACCCCTCCGGCAGTCTGGCCGGCAGCGGCAGCGTCTCGCCGCCGCGGGTTTTACCCTGATACTGCTTACCGTCCTCAGTGGTCAGGATCCACTGATACTCACCGCGTCCTGCCACCGGCAGCGACATTTTTTTGCCGTGGGTGAAGATCTTCACGTTCGGCAGCGGGTTAACCGCCACTTTCGTGGCGGCGGTTGAGCGATGCATCGCATCCAGCAGACGCTGTTTGGTGACAGCCGCGATAGACTGCGGCTTGCCGTGCGCGTTGATATAGCTGGGGCTGATGCCCGCCGCCAGCGCGGCATTATCGAGGCGTTTACTCTCCATAGGCCTTCCTTTAGCGTTTCGCCTGCCAGATACGTTGCTGATAATCGCGGATCGAGCGGTCGGAGCTGAACATGCCGCAGCGCGCAGTGTTGAGGATTGTCGCGCGGGTCCAGGCCTCCTGGTCGCGATACAGCTCATCTACCCGTTTTTGCGCCGCCACGTAGGCTTCGAAATCGGCCAGCACCAGATACGGGTCGCCGCCCTGCAGCAGACTATGCAGCATCTGGTCGAAGGCATGCTTATCGCCGTTGCTATAGGTGCCGTTCTCCAGCTCCTTAAGCACTGCATCGAGCAGTTTGTCTTTTTTACGCCATTTCAGCGGATCGTAGCCTTTCGCTTTCAGGGCTTTCACTTCTTCTACCGTGTGGCCGAAGATAAAGATGTTCTCTTCACCGACCTGCTCGGCGATTTCCACGTTGGCGCCATCCAGCGTCCCGACGGTCAGCGCGCCGTTCAGCGCCAGCTTCATGTTGCCGGTGCCAGAGGCTTCTTTGCCCGCGGTGGAGATCTGCTCGGAGATATCCGCCGCCGGGATCAGTTTTTCCGCAGCCGATACACAATAGTCCGGCAGGAAGACCACTTTCAGCTTATCGCCGACTTTCGGGTCGTTGTTAATCGCTTCCGCTACCTTGTTGATGGCAAAAATAATGTTTTTCGCCAGATAGTAGCCCGGCGCCGCTTTCGCGCCGAACAGGAAGACGCGCGGAACGCGGTCGGCCTGCGGGTTTTCGCGGATCTCTTTGTACAGCGCAAGGATATGCAGCAGGTTGAGGTGCTGACGCTTGTACTCGTGCAGACGTTTGATCTGAATGTCGAAAATCGCCTGCGGGTTGATCTCAATCCCGGTACGTTGCTTCACAAACTCAGCCAGATGAACTTTGTTGGCCTGCTTGATATCGCGATAAGTCTGACGGAATGCCGCATCGTCAGCGTATTTTTCCAGATTGATCAGCTGGTCGAGGTCATTGGCCCACTCTTTTTTCAGCGTCTCATCCAGCAGCGTGGCCAGCGCCGGGTTGCACTGCTTGATCCAGCGGCGCGGCGTGATGCCGTTGGTCACGTTATGGAATTTGTTCGGCCACAGCTGGTTATATTCCGGGAACAGATCTTTCACCACCAGGTCCGAGTGCAGCGCCGCCACGCCGTTGACGGCAAAACCGCCCACCACGCACATGTTGGCCATCCGCACCTGCTTGTCATGCACCACCGCCAGTTTCGCCCAGACCTGCTTATCGCCCGGCCAGGTTTTGTCCACCAGCAGTTTAAATTTGTCGTTAATCGCGTTGATGATCTGCATATGGCGCGGCAGCAGCGCTTTCACCAGCTTCTCATCCCAGCACTCCAGCGCTTCCGGCATCAGGGTATGGTTGGTGTAAGCAAAGGTTTTGCTGGTGATCGCCCAGGCGTCGTCCCAGCTCAGCTGGTGCTCGTCGATCAGCACGCGCAGCAGTTCCGGGATGGCGATGGTCGGGTGCGTATCGTTCAGCTGGATCACTTCGTAATCCGCCAGTTCGGCCAGCTTGCGGCCTGCCAGATGATGACGACGCAGGATATCGGCCACTGAGCAGGCGCACTGGAAGTACTGCTGCATCAGGCGCAGTTTTTTACCGGCCTGATGGTTGTCGTTCGGGTACAGCACCTTAGTCAGTTTTTCCGCGTCGATGCCCTGCTGCTCGGCGCGCAGGAAATCGCCGTCGTTGAATTTGGTCAGGTTAAACGGATGGGCGTGTTTGGCCTGCCACAGACGCAGCGGCTGGGCGACGTTGTTGCGATAGCCGAGCACCGGCAGATCCCAGGCTTCGCCGGTAATGACGAACGCCGGCTGCCATTCGCCGTTTTTGCTGACTTTGCCGCCGATGCCGACCTGGACATCCAGCGCCTCGTTATGGCGGAACCACGGGTAGCTGCTGCGACCCCAGTCGTCCGGGGCTTCCTTCTGCTGGCCATCGTCGAAGGACTGGCGGAACAGACCATACTGGTAATTGAGGCCGTAGCCGGTCGCCGACTGCCCCACGGTCGCCATGGAGTCGAGGAAGCAGGCTGCCAGACGGCCCAGGCCGCCGTTACCCAGCGCCGGGTCGGTCTCTTCTTCCAGCAGATCGGTGAGGTTGACGTCATAGCCTTTCAGCGCGTCGCTCACGCCCTCGTACCAGCCCAGGTTGAGCAGGTTGTTGCCGGTCAGGCGACCAATCAGAAACTCCATCGAGATGTAGTTAACGTGACGTTGTCCTTGCGCTGGTTTTGCCACCGGCTGCGCCGACAGAAGTTCCGCCAGCGCTCCGCTGACGGCGCGCCACCATTGACGCTGCGTCATCTCGGAAGCGGACTGTAAACCAAAACGCTGCCACTGACGCGTCAGTGCAGCCTGAAACTGAGCTTTGTTAAATGAAGTCTGTGACATAATGAGATCCGGGTCCTTTACTAAAACGATGGCGCTAGTGTGCCGACCTCCCGATTCATCGTCCTCATCCCGACGGGGATTAGACAGGGAGGAGTACCGGGGATGAGCGAAAAGTGTGATCCTGGCCACTATAGTGTGGGTGAGAAGGCCAAAATATGCTGTAAAAATCACCGCTGTATGACAGTCGAGATGTCACCTGTGCAGGGTAAAAATTTGTTACAGGCCACTACGCGGCAAAACGCTTCCCGCATTTCGCCTGGTTATTAAAAAAATGAATTGCGACCTCCGGGAAAATAAGCACATTTCATCACATTAATCCGCAAAAAAGATTACTTCTAAGAAATCACTGACAATAATTTAATAAAAACAAACAACTACTCCCGATATAAAATAAATCTCTCCCCGCTCCGCCAGCTGCCGGCTAAAAACCGCTGAGGACGAGTCCTGCCTGCGATTTTTACCCATTCGCAACCAATGTCGAAATTTGTGACATAGAGCAAATTCAAGAGCATAAACTTCGGACATAACTTGCAATAAATTTCATAATCACCGACCTTATTAGATATTAATTACGAAGCGCAAAAAAAATCGCAACCTCTCTCTTGCACAGCGAAATGTAGAACTATGTTGATTCCGTCCAAATTAAGTCGTCCGGTTCGCCTTGAACACACCGTGGTTCGTGAGCGTTTACTGGCGAAACTTTCCGGCGCGAACAATTATCGTCTCGTGCTGATCACCAGTCCTGCCGGGTACGGTAAAACAACGCTCATTTCTCAGTGGGCCGCAGGTAAAAACGATCTTGGGTGGTTTTCGCTGGACGAAGGCGACAACCAGCAGGAGCGTTTTGCCAGCTATCTGATCGCGGCGATCCAGCAGGCCACCGGCAACCACTGCGCGGCCAGTGAAGCGATGGTGCAAAAGCGCCAGTACGCCAGCCTCTCCTCTCTTTTTGCGCAGCTGTTTATTGAACTCGCCGACTGGCAGCGCCCGCTGTACCTCGTCATTGATGATTATCACCTGATCAATAATCCGGTGATCCATGACGCGATGCGCTTTTTCCTGCGCCATCAGCCGGAGAATATGACCCTCGTGGTCCTGTCGCGGAACCTGCCGCAGCTGGGCATTGCCAACCTGCGCGTCCGCGATCAGCTGCTGGAGATTGGCAGCCAGCAGCTGGCCTTTACCCACCAGGAAGCGAAACAATTTTTCGACTGTCGTCTGACGTCGCCTATCGAAGCCGACGACAGCAGTCGGCTGTGCGACGACGTCGCCGGGTGGGCCACCGCGCTGCAGCTCATCGCCCTCTCCGCCCGCCAGAATAACTCCTCCGCCCAACACTCCGCCCGTCGCCTCGCCGGGATTAACGCCAGCCATCTGTCGGATTATCTGGTGGATGAAGTGCTGGATAACGTCGACGCCCGCACGCGCAACTTTTTGCTGAAGAGCTCTCTGCTGCGCTCAATGAACGACGCGTTAATCGTGCGCGTCACCGGCGAAGAGAATGGCCAGATGCAGCTGGAGGAGATCGAACGTCAGGGGCTGTTCCTGCAGCGGATGGATGATTCCGGCGAATGGTTCCGCTATCACCCGCTGTTTGGCAGTTTCCTGCGCCAGCGCTGTCAGTGGGAGCTGGCGGTTGAACTGCCGGAGATCCACCGCGCCGCGGCGGAGAGCTGGATGGCGCAAGGCTTCCCCAGCGAGGCCATCCACCATGCGCTGGCGGCCGGCGATGCCAAAATGCTGCGCGATATCTTGCTCAATCACGCCTGGGGCATGTTCAACCATAGCGAACTGGGTCTGCTGGAGCAGTCGCTGTCGGCGCTGCCCTGGTCAAATCTGCTGGAAAATCCGCGCCTGATCCTGCTGCAGGCCTGGCTGATGCAGAGCCAGCATCGCTACAGCGAAGTCAACACCCTGCTGGCGCGCGCCGAGCAGGAGATGAGCGTCGAAATGGATACCGCGATGCATGGCGACTTCAACGCCCTGCGCGCGCAGGTGGCGATTAACGACGGCGACCAGGACGAAGCGGAACGACTGTCGATGGTGGCGCTGGAAGAGCTGCCGCTGGCCAACTATTACAGCCGCATCGTCGCCACCTCAGTACATGGCGAAGTCCTCCACTGTAAGGGGAAACTGACCAAATCTCTCGCCGTGATGCAGCAGACCGAACAGATGGCCCGCCGTCACGACGTCTGGCATTACGCCCTGTGGAGCATCATTCAGCAAAGCGAAATTCTGTTCGCCCAGGGCTTCCTGCAGGCCGCCTGGGAGAGCCAGGAGAAAGCCTTCCATCTGGTACGCGAACAGCATCTTGAGCAGCTGCCGATGCATGAGTTCCTGCTGCGCATCCGCTCTCAGCTGCTGTGGGCATGGGCGCGCCTCGACGAGGCTGAAGCCTGCGCCCGCCAGGGGATGGCGGTTCTCTCAACTTATCAACCGCAGCAGCAGCTGCAGTGTCTGGCGCTGATGGTGCAATGCTCGCTGGCGCGCGGCGATCTGGATAATGCCCGTAGCCACCTGAACCGGCTGGAAAACCTGCTCGGTAACGGTCACTACCACAGCGACTGGGTCTCCAACGCCGACAAGGTGCGGGTGATCTACTGGCAGATGACCGGCGATAAAACCGCGGCGGCCAACTGGCTGCGCCAGACGCCGAAGCCGGAATTCGCCAATAACCACTTCCTGCAGAGCCAGTGGCGCAATATTGCCCGCGCGCAGATCCTGCTGGGCGATTTCGAACCGGCGGAAATGGTGCTGGAAGAGCTGAACGAAAATGCGCGCTCACTGCGTTTGATGAGCGATCTCAACCGCAACCTGCTGCTGCTCAACCAGCTGTACTGGCAGGCAGGACGCAAGAGCGAAGCGCAGAAAGCCCTGCTGGAAGCCCTGACGCTCGCCAACCGCACCGGCTTTATCAACCACTTTGTGATTGAAGGCGAGGCGATGGCCCAGCAGCTGCGCCAGCTGATCCAGCTGAACACCCTGCCGGAGCTGGAGCAGCATCGCGCCCAGCGCATTCTGCGCGACATCAACCAGCATCATCGCCACAAATTCGCCCACTTTGACGAAGGGTTCGTCGAGCGGCTGCTGAATCACCCGGAGGTGCCGGAGCTTATCCGCACCAGCCCGCTGACCCAGCGCGAATGGCAGGTGCTTGGCTTAATCTATTCCGGCTACAGCAACGAGCAGATTGCCGGCGAGCTTGACGTGGCGGCCACCACCATCAAGACCCATATTCGCAACCTGTATCAGAAACTGGGCGTCGCCCACCGTCAGGACGCGGTGCAGCATGCCCAGCAGTTGCTTAAGATGATGGGATACGGCGTCTGACGACGCCGTTGTCGCTTAGCACAGCTCGAGCTGGAGGTTGTTATCGGTGATGACCTTGAGCACGCCCGCCGGGGGCAGCACATCGGTATAGACCGCATCGACCATGCTGATGCTGCCCATGTTGACCATCGCGTTACGGCCAAACTTGGTATGATCCACCACCAGCATCACGTGGCGTGAATTCTCAATAATCGCGCGCTTGGTGCGCACTTCATGATAATCAAACTCCAGCAGCGAGCCATCGCTGTCGACGCCGCTGATGCCGAGAATGCCGAAGTCGAGACGGAACTGCGAGATAAAGTCGAGGGTGGCTTCCCCGATGATCCCGCCGTCGCGGCTGCGCAGTTCGCCGCCGGCGAGAATAATGCGGAAGTCCTCTTTCACCATCAGCGTGTTGGCGACGTTCAGGTTATTGGTCACAATCCGCAAATCGTTGTGATCGAGCAGGGCGTGCGCCACCGCTTCCGGCGTGGTGCCGATATCGATAAACAGCGTCGCCCCGTCCGGGATCTCGCTGGCCACCCGCCGGGCGATACGCTCTTTCTCCGCCGTCTGGGTCGCTTTGCGATCGTGCCAGGAGGTGTTCACCGAGCTGGAGGGCAGCGCCGCGCCGCCGTGATGACGGAGGATCATTTTCTGTTCGGCTAAATCGTTCAGGTCGCGGCGGATGGTCTGCGGGCTGACCGCGAACTGCTCAACCAGCTCTTCCGTGCTGACGTAACCCTGTTTTTTTACCAGCTCGATAATGGCGTCATGACGTTGTGTTTGTTTCATGAAATATCCCTGGAAAAATGTCGCCTACCCGACCCCTGTCGGTAAGTCTTTATGCGCGTTTTCGCCCATGCAAGGTATCGACAAACGCCATCGCCAGGCCGGTCGCCAGACCAGCCACGTGCGCGCCGTTAGCGATCGCCATGCCGAAAACGTCAAACCAGCCAGCAATTAACCACACTAAAGAGAAGAGTATCAACCCGCGCTGCAGATAAATACCGCTCTGCGGATCGCGCTCGCCCCGCAGCCAGACATAGCCCATCAGCGCGTAAACCACGCCCGACAGCCCGCCAAACCACGGGCCGCTAAACTGGTGCTGCACAAAGCCGCTCAGCAGGGCGCTGATGACGGTGATCACCACCAGCTTGCCGCTGCCGATGCGCTTTTCCACCGCGCCGCCGAGATACCACCACCATAGCAGGTTGAAGAGAATATGCATCAGCGAGAAATGCATGAAAGCATGGCTGAAATAGCGCCAGGCTTCGAACTGCAGCGAAGGATCGTAGGGCCAGGCCAGCCAAATCATCACCGGCTGATCGCCCAGCAGATTTTGCAGGATGAACACCGCGATGCAGATCAGCAGAATCGCCCAGGTGAACGGGCCGGCGTTATGCCGCAGCGTGGCAAAGAAAGGAAAGCGCTGATAGCGCAACCCGCTGTTGGTCTGTCCGGACTGCCAGCTCGCCGCCAGATAGCGCGGGTCCGCCGGGTTTTCGAGAAAACGCGCCAGCTCAGCCCTGACGCGCCCGGCCTGACTCTCATCAGCCAGCCAGACGTCGCTCTGGGTGTGCTGCTGGATAGTCAGGATAATCCCCTGCGTCGCCATATAATCGACAAACGCCTGGGCCACGCGCGGGTTGGCAAAAGAGGTAATCATTAACATGCAGCGAATCGCTTATTCCACACAAAGGGAGATAGTATACCTGCCAGTCGTTAAAACGTCCCGTGCGCCACTTCCGCCGGGAAATGGCGATGCCAGGCGTCGAACCCGCCGTCAACGCTGTAGACCTTATCAAACCCCTGCTGCAGCAGATACTGCGCGGCGCCCTTGCTGCTGTTGCCGTGATAGCACATCACCATCACCGCCGTGTCAAAGTCGTTGTCACGCATAAACGCGCCCAGGGTATCGTTGGTCAGATGAAACGCGCCCGGCGTATGGCCCATCGCATAGCTTTGCGGATCGCGGATATCGACCAAAACCGCCGTCTGCTGATGCAGTTTCTGGTGCGCTTCTTCAACGTTGATACATTCAAACTGTTCCATGGTTCTCTTCTCTTTCTCGTCATGACGGGCAGTGGCCGGCCCAATTTTACCCTGTAGTGTACCGTCAGGCGGTAAAGAAACGCCAATATGTTACACCCATCACTCCAAAATGTTTTTTTGATGTTACCAAAAGCGCGTTTGTTTGCTATAGTGAGCGATATCGAGCATTTGTGAGCTTAAACGAAAGTGTGAGAGGGTAAGAACGTGGAAACCAAAGATCTGATTGTGATAGGCGGAGGCATCAACGGTGCCGGTATCGCGGCAGATGCCGCCGGGCGTGGTTTATCCGTACTGATGCTGGAAGCGCGCGATCTCGCCTGCGCCACCTCCAGCGCCAGTTCCAAACTGATCCACGGCGGGCTACGCTACCTCGAACACTATGAGTTCCGCCTGGTCAGCGAAGCGCTGGCCGAACGCGAAGTGCTGTTAAAAATGGCCCCGCATATCGCCTTCCCGATGCGCTTTCGTCTCCCGCATCGCCCGCATCTGCGTCCGGCATGGATGATCCGCATCGGCTTGTTTATGTACGATCATCTGGGCAAACGCACCAGTCTGCCGGGATCCACCGGCTTGCGTTTTGGCGCAGAATCGGTACTTAAGCCGGAAATTGTGCGCGGTTTCGAATATTCCGACTGCTGGGTCGACGATGCCCGCCTGGTACTGGCCAACGCGCAGATGGTCGTCCGCAAAGGCGGCGAGGTGCGGACCCGCACTCGCGCCATCTCGGCAAAACGGGAGAACGGCCTGTGGGTGGTGGAAGCGGAAGATATCGATAGCGGCGAGAAGTTTACCTGGAAGGCGCGCGGTCTGGTCAATGCCACCGGTCCATGGGTCAAACAGTTCTTCGACGAAGGGATGCATCTCCGCTCGCCTTACGGTATCCGCCTGATCAAGGGCAGCCACATCGTGGTGCCGCGGGTGCATACCCAGAAGCAGGCCTACATTCTGCAAAACGAAGATAAACGTATTGTGTTTGTTATCCCGTGGATGGATGAGTTCTCCATCATCGGCACGACGGACGTCGAGTATAAGGGCGATCCGAAAGCGGTGGCCATTGATGATAAAGAGATTAATTACCTGCTGAACGTCTATAACGCGCACTTTAAAAAGACCCTCAGCCGGAACGATATCGTCTGGACCTACTCCGGCGTCCGTCCGCTGTGCGATGACGAGTCGGATTCACCGCAGGCGATCACCCGCGACTACACGCTGGATATTCACGATGAGAACGGCCAGGCGCCGCTGCTCTCCGTCTTCGGCGGGAAGCTGACCACCTATCGCAAACTGGCCGAGCATGCGCTGGAAAAACTGACCCCCTATTACAAAGGGATCGGCCCGGCATGGACCAAAACCGCGGTGCTCCCAGGCGGCGATATCGGCGGCGACCGCGACGACTACGCGGCAAAACTGCGCCGTCGCTTCCCGTTCATCAGTGAATCACTGGCCCGCCATTATGCCCGCACCTACGGGAGCAACAGCGAGTGGATCCTCAAGGAAGCCAGCGCCCTGAGCGATCTGGGGGAAGATTTCGGCCATGAGTTTTATGAAGCCGAGCTGAAGTATCTGGTTGAACATGAATGGGTGCGCAGCCTGGATGACGCCATCTGGCGTCGAACCAAACAGGGCATGTGGCTGAATGGCGAGCAGCAGGCGCGCATCAGCGAATGGCTGGCGCAGCATGCGGGAAAGTCTGAGCTGTCGTTAGCGTCTTAACGCGCCCGGCTGCGCGGGCCTGGGGAAACGCCTGAGGCCGGATCCAACCGCAATAATGAAACAACGGGGCCAAATGGCCCCGTTGTGTTGCGTTGACTGGCTTACAGCCTTACCGGGTCGATATGCCAGATGTATTTCGCGTACTCCTGGATCGTCCGGTCGGAAGAGAAGTAGCCCATATTGGCAATATTCAGCATCGCCTTGTAGGCCCACTCTTCCGGATGTTGATACAGCTCGTCGACGCGATCCTGGCAGTCCACATAGCTACGATAGTCCGCCAGCACCTGGTAGTGGTCGCCAAAGTTAATCAGCGAATCCAGCAGGTCGCGGTAGCGCCCCGGTTCCGCCGGGCTGAAAACGCCGGTACCGATCTGCGTCAGCGCCTGGTGAAGCTCTTCATCCTGCTCGTAATATTCGCGAGGTTTATAGCCGCTGCGACGCAGCTCCTCCACCTCTTCCGCGGTGTTGCCGAAGATAAAGATATTCTCTTCGCCCACGTGCTCCTGCATCTCCACGTTCGCCCCGTCGAGGGTGCCGATCGTCAGCGCGCCGTTAAGGGCAAACTTCATATTACTGGTGCCGGAGGCTTCCGTGCCTGCGAGCGAGATCTGTTCCGACAGATCTGCCGCCGGAATGATCAGCTGCGCCAGGCTGACGCTGTAGTTGGGGATAAAAACGACCTTCAGCTTGTCGCCAATCTGCGGATCGTTATTGATCACCGCCGCCACATCGTTGATCAGGTGAATAATATGCTTGGCCATGTAGTAGGCTGAAGCCGCCTTACCGGCGAAAATGTTCACCCGCGGCACCCACTCCGCCTGCGGATCGGCTTTGATCCGGTTATAGCGGGTAATGACGTGCAGCACATTCATCAGCTGGCGTTTGTACTCGTGAATGCGTTTGATCTGCACATCAAACAGCGCCTTCGGATTCACCACCACATTAAGCTGCTGCGCAATATAGCTGGCCAGCCGCTGTTTGTTTTCCAGTTTAGCCTGACGCACTGCCTGATTGACCGTCGGATAGTCGATATGCTGCTTCAGCTCGTCAAGCTGGCTCAGATCGGTCCGCCAGGTGCGGCCGATATGCTCATCCAGCACTTTCGACAGCGGCGGGTTGGCCAGCGCCAGCCAGCGGCGCGGCGTGACGCCGTTGGTCACGTTGATAAAGCGCATCGGGAAAATTTTGGCGAATTCGGCAAACAGCGACTCCACCATCAATCGGGAATGTAGCTCCGACACCCCATTGACCTTGTGGCTGACCACCACCGCCAGCCAGGCCATCCGCACGCGACGGCCGTTTGACTCGTCGATAATCGAGGTCCGGCTGAGCAGCGCGGTATCGTTGGGATACTGCTCCTGCAGGGTCTTGAGGAAGTAGTCGTTAATCTCAAAGATAATCTGCAGATGGCGCGGGAGAATTTTGCCCAGCATATCCACCGGCCAGGTCTCGAGCGCTTCGCTCATCAGGGTATGGTTGGTATAGGAGAAGACCTGACAGGTCACCTCGAACGCCTCGTCCCAGCTGAATTTATGCTCGTCGATAAGCAGGCGCATCAGCTCCGGTATCGACAGCACCGGGTGGGTGTCATTCAGGTGGATGGCTATCTTGTCCGCCAGGTTGTCATAGGTCTTATGCAACAGATAGTGGCGGTTCAGAATATCCTGCACCGTGGCCGAGACGAGGAAATACTCCTGGCGCAGGCGCAGCTCGCGGCCGGAGTAGGTCGAGTCGTCCGGATAGAGGACGCGGGAGACGTTTTCGGAGTGGTTCTTATCCTCTACCGCGGCGAAGTAGTCGCCCTGGTTAAACTTACCGAGGTTAATTTCGCTACTGGCCTGCGCGCTCCACAGACGCAGCGTGTTGGTGGCGTCGGTGTCAAAGCCGGGGATAATCTGATCGTAGGCTTCGGCAATGATCTCTTCCGTCTCTATCCAGCGGGTTTTCTTCCCCTCCTGCTGAATGCGGCCGCCGAAGCGCACTTTATAGCGGGTGTTGTGGCGCTCAAACTCCCACGGGTTACCGTACTCCAGCCAGTAGTCAGGGGACTCTTTTTGCCGGCCATCGACGATATTCTGTTTAAACATCCCGTAGTCGTAGCGGATCCCGTAGCCACGTCCCGGCAGCCCCAGCGCCGCCAGGGAGTCAAGGAAGCAGGCCGCCAGGCGGCCCAGACCGCCGTTGCCAAGCCCCGGGTCGTTCTCTTCATCGATCAGCTCTTCAAGATCGAGCCCCATCTCCGCCAGCGCGCTGCTCACATCGTCATAGATGCCGAGCGACAACAGGGCATTCGAGAGGGTACGGCCGATCAGGAACTCCATCGACAGATAGTATACCTGACGCACTTCCTGCGAGAGCTGCGCGCGGTTGGAGCGCAGCCAGCGCTCCACCATGCGATCGCGAACGGCAAACAGCGTGGCGTTAAGCCATTCATGCTTGTTGGCGATGGCCGGATCTTTACCGATGATAAACATCAGCTTATAGGCAATAGAATGTTTTAACGCCTCAACGCTCAGCGTCGGTGATGCATAGCTAAAGGGTACATTCATAACAATGACTCCAGTGATTACATCAAGCGTTGATAAAGTTCGCGATAGGAGTTCGCGGCAACCTGCCAGCTAAAATCCATATTCATCGCCTGACGCTGCACATAGCGCCAGAGCGATGGGCGCGACCAGAGGACAAAGGCGCGACGTATAGCGCGCAGCAATGACAGCGCATTGCTGTCCTCAAAGACAAAACCTGTCGCCAGACCATCGGCAAGGTTCTCCAGCGAACTGTCAGAGACCGTGTCCGCCAGCCCGCCGGTACGGCGCACCAGCGGCAGCGTACCGTACTTCAGACCGTACAGCTGGGTCAGGCCGCAGGGTTCAAAGCGGCTCGGGACCAGAATGACGTCGGCGCCCCCCATAATGCGGTGGGAGAAGGCCTCATGATAGCCAATCTGCACCCCCACCTTGCCCGGGTGTTCGGCAGCGGCGGCGAGGAACCCTTCCTGCAGCACCGGATCGCCGGCGCCCAGCAGCGCCAGCTGGCCGCCCTGCTCAAGCAGGCCCGGCAGCGCTTCAAGCACCAGATCGAGCCCTTTCTGGCTGGTGAGACGGCTGACGACGGCAAACAGCGGCGCTTTATCATCGACCTTCAGGCCCATGGCGATCTGCAGCTGACGCTTGTTCTCCGCCTTCTCCTCCAGCGTGTCGCGATCGTAGCGCATCGGCAGCAGGAGGTCGTTTTGCGGGCTCCAGATACCGTCGTCAACGCCGTTGAGAATTCCCGACAGCCGCCCTTCATGATGGCGCTGACGCAGCAGCCCCTCCATGCCGTAGGCGTACTGCGGCTCAGTGATCTCGCGCGCGTAGGTCGGGCTCACCGCCGTAATATGGTCGGCGTAGTAAAGACCGGCCTTCAGAAACGAGATCTGGCCGTTAAACTCGAGGCCATGCATGTTGTAAAACGACCACGGCAGCTCGATATCATTCATATGCCAGGAGTAAAACATCCCCTGGTACGCCAGGTTGTGCACGGTAAAGACCGATTTAGCCGGACGCCCGCGCGCCGCCAGGTAGGCCGGCGTCAGGCCGGCGTGCCAGTCGTGGGCATGGACCACATCCGGGCGCCAGAACGGATCCAGTCCGCTGGCCATTTCGCTTCCCACCCAGCCCAGCAGCGCAAAGCGCAGAACGTTGTCGGTATAAGCGTGCTGGTTGGTATCGTGGTAAGGGCTCCCCGGCCGGTCATAGAGATGCGGGGCGTCTATCAGATAGATCCCCACGCCGTTAAAGTGGCCGTACAGCAGCGTGATCCGCCCGGCGAACGTATCCCGGCGGGTCACCACCTGGGCATCCACCACGCCGCGGCGGATATCGGGAAACGCCGGCAACAGCACGCGCGTATCGATACCCTCCGCGATTTGCGCCGCCGGCAGCGCGCCGATGACGTCCGCCAGACCGCCCGTCTTTAACAGCGGGAACATCTCAGAACATACATGTAAGACCTGCATTAGCGCTCCTGTTTGTGCCCCAATTTCCGCAGCATGTCGCGGGTCACCAGCACGATACCTTCCTCTGAGCGATAGAAGCGGCGTGCATCCTCTTCCGCGTTCTCACCAATCACCATTCCTTCCGGGATGACGCAGGCGCGGTCAATCACGCAGCGACGCAGGCGGCATGAGCGCCCCACCCAGACATCTGGCAACAACACTGCCGAATCAATGTTACAGAATGAGTTCACCCGCACGCGCGGGAACAGCACCGACTGCACCACCACCGACCCGGAGATAATGCAGCCCCCGGAGACCAGCGAGTTCAGGGTCATGCCGTGGCTTCCGGAACGGTCCTGCACGAACTTCGCCGGCGGCAGCGATTCCATATGGGTACGGATCGGCCAGTTCTGGTCGTACATATCCAGCTCCGGCGTGACTGACGCCAGATCGAGGTTGGCCTTCCAGTAGGCCTCCAGCGTCCCCACGTCGCGCCAGTACGGCTCGGCGTTCGGGTCGGACTGCACGCAGGAGAGCGGGAAAGGATGTGCATAAGCCATGCCAGCTTCGGTGATCTTCGGAATGATGTCTTTGCCGAAATCATGGCTGGAGTTCTCGTTGCGATCGTCTTCCTCCAGCAGCTCATAAAGATAGGCGGCGTCGAAGACATAAATGCCCATGCTGGCCAGCGATTTGGTCGGGTCGGTCGGCATCGCCGGCGGGTTGGCGGGTTTCTCGACAAACTCAATGATTTTTTCGTTTTCGTCGACCGCCATGACGCCGAAGGCGGATGCCTCTTCAATGGGCACCGGCATGCAGGCCACGGTGCAACGCGCCCCTTTTTCGACATGGTCGATCAGCATGCGCGAGTAGTCCTGCTTATAAATATGGTCGCCCGCGAGGATCACCACGTACTCGGCCTTGTAGCGGCTGATGATGTCCAGGTTCTGCGTCACCGCGTCCGCCGTGCCGCGATACCAGTTTTCGCCGTGTACGCGCTGTTGGGCCGGCAGCAGATCGACAAACTCGTTCATCTCTTCGCTGAAGAACGACCAGCCGCGCTGGATGTGCTGCACCAGCGTGTGCGACTGATACTGGGTAATAACGCCGATGCGGCGGATCCCTGAGTTAATGCAGTTAGATAATGCGAAATCGATAATACGGAACTTGCCGCCGAAGTGAACGGCAGGTTTCGCACGCTTAATGGTGAGATCCTTAAGCCGGGTGCCACGGCCGCCCGCGAGGATCAACGCCACGGATTTGATAGGTAATTGACGCGCCAGCATCAGCGGATCGTTTTTTTCAAGCCTAACCATGATTAACTCCTTTTTACACCCCCGCTTTCCTGCTCATCCCGCCGCGCCGCCGCCACGGGTTCAACCGGAAGCTTCAGGGCTTACGACCTTTGAAATACGCACACTCCGTGCGCGGGCCCATGCCAGACAGCCATGATGACCGGATTATCCTCTCCGGCGAATGGAGGAACGGCGCGCCATTCCCCCTCGGGTAAAACCATATCGACCACCTCTGCGGTGGCGTTCAGCGTGAGCAGCCAGCGATCCGACAACTGGATCTGCATACACGCTGCCCCCTGCTGCCACTCCCCGGCAGTCAGCGGCTGGGCATGGCGATTAAGCCAGCGGACGCTGCCATCCCCCTCCTGCCACCAGCGGTTGCGGGTGAGCGCCGGAATGCGCCGGCGCAGGTGGATCAGCGCCGCGGTAAAGGCGGTTAATCCCGGGTTCGCCTGGCGCCAGTCGAGCCAGGTCAGGGCGTTGTCCTGACAGTAGGCATTATTGTTGCCGTGCTGGCTGTGGCCCTGCTCATCGCCCGCCAGCAGCATCGGCGTCCCCTGAGCCAGCAGCAGCGTCGTCAGCAGCGCATGCACGCTGGCGCGTCGCCGTTCAATCACCGCAAAATTAGCTTCTAATCCTTCTATACCATGATTGTTGCTGTAGTTATTGTTAGTCCCATCGCGATTCTCCTCCCCGTTCGCCTCATTGTGTTTCTGATTGAAACAAACGCAGTCGCGCAGCGTGAAGCCATCGTGGGCCGTCACCAGATTGACCGTCGCCGATGGCGGCTTGCCATCACGGGCAAAGAGATCGCTGGAGGCCGCGAAGCGTTGCGCGAAATCCCCCAGGGAGACGTTTTGCTGCAGCCAGAAGCGGCGGGCGCTATCGCGAAAATGGTCGTTCCACTCGGCGAACAGCGGGGGAAAATTGCCCACCTGGTAGCCCCCCGGGCCGATATCCCAGGGTTCGGCGATCAGTTTCACCTGCGACAGCACGCTGTCGTGGCGGATAGCCTCGAACAGCGGCGCATCCTGGCGGAATTCCGGCGTCCGCCCCATCACTGAGGCGAGATCGAAGCGAAAACCGTCGACATGGCACTCATCCACCCAGAAGCGCAAACACTGGCGCGCCAGTTCCACTACCCCCGGGTGGCTGAGATTGAGCGTATTCCCGCACCCGGTCCAGTTGTGATAATCGCCATCTTCCCTTACCCAATAATAGCTACGGTTGTCGATTCCGCGCAGGGAGACGGTGGGACCTTCAAGATCGATTTCCGCACTATGGTTGAGCACGATATCCAGAATCACCTCGATACCGGCGGCATGTAGCGCCTTAACCGCATCGCGAAACTCATCCAGGGCGCGCGTCGGGTCGCTGGCATAGCGCGGATCCAGCGCGAACCAGGCCAGCGGGTTGTAGCCCCAGTAGTTGCTCAACCCCATCCGCTGCAGTCGCGGCTCGCTGGCGAACTGCGCCACCGGCAACAGTTCAAGGGCGCTGATGCCCAGCGATTTGAAGTAAGCGATCATCACCGGGTGGCCCAGCGCCTTATACGTTCCGCGAATGGCTTCCGGCAGCTGCGGATTAAGCAGGGTGAGCCCTTTCACGTGCGCTTCATAAATCACCGTCTCCCCCCACGGGGTACGCGGCGGTTTATCGCCCAGCCAGTCGTAACGCAGATCCACTACCTGCGATTTTGGCGCTATCGCGGCGCTATCGCGATGATCCGGCTGCCACATTCCGCCGTGCAGGCGCTCGTCGTCCGGCAGATCGCCCTCAACCCGGTGAGCGCAGGGATCGAGCAGCAGCTTGGCCGGGTTAAAGCGGTGTCCCTGCGCCGGATCCCAGGGGCCATGCACCCGGTAGCCGTAGCGCAGGCCCGGCCCGACGGCAGCCAGCCAGCCGTGCCAGATATCGCCGCTGCGCGCCGGGAGATCGAAGCGTTGCTCGTTGCCCTGCTCGTCGAACACGCACAGCTCCACCCGCTCCGCGTGGGCGGAGAAGAGGGCGAAGTTCACCCCCTTGCCGTCATAGCTGGCGCCCAACGGCGCAGGCTTGCCTGCCGCGAGGTTGGTCATTGCGCCTCCCGGACCAGCCAGATCGTCGCCAGCGGCGGCAGGGTCAGGGACAGCGAATGTTCGCGACCGTGGCTGGGGATGGCATCGCTTTCCACCACCCCGCCGTTGCCCTGGTTGCTGCCGTGATAGTGCATTGAGTCGGTATTCAACGCCTCGCGCCAGCGGCCCGGCTGGTTGATGCCGAAGCGGTAGTCGTGGCGCGGCACCGGCGTGAAGTTGCTGGCGACGATAATCTCGTTCCCCGCCCGGTCGCGGCGCACAAAGACAAACACTGAGCGCTCGTGGTCGTCCACCACCAGCCATTCGAAGCCGTACGGGTCAAAGTCCAGCTCGTGCAGCGCCTTATGGTGGCGATAGGTATGGTTCAGGTCGCGCACCAGCCGCTGGACGCCGTGGTGCCAGTTGTCGCCGCCCTCCAGCAGATGCCAGTCGAGGCTGCCGTCGTGGTTCCACTCGCGGCCCTGGGCGAACTCATTGCCCATAAACAGCAGCTTTTTCCCCGGGAAGGCGAACAGCCAGCCGTAGTAGGCGCGCAGGTTGGCGAACTTCTGCCAGGCGTCCCCCGGCATGCGGTCGAGAATCGATTTTTTGCCGTGCACCACTTCATCGTGGGAGAGCGGCAGCACAAAGTTCTCGGTGTAGTTGTAGAGCATGCCGAAGGTCATTTTGTCGTGATGGAAGCGGCGGTGCACCGGATCGAGTTTCATGTAATCCAGGGTGTCGTGCATCCAGCCGAGGTTCCATTTGAACCAGAAACCGAGGCCGCCGCCGGCTGGCGGACGGGTTACCCCGGCGAAATCGGTGGACTCTTCCGCCATGGTGACCGCGCCCGGCGTCTGTTCGCCAAGGATGCGGTTGGTGTTGCGCAGAAACTCAATGGCTTCCAGATTTTCCCGGCCGCCGTATTCGTTGGGGATCCACTCCCCCGCCTTGCGGCTATAGTCGCGATAGATCATCGAGGCCACCGCGTCGACGCGCAGAGCATCGATGCCGAAGCGTTCGATCCAGTACAGCGCATTTCCCACCAGGAAGTTGCTGACTTCGCGGCGTCCGTAGTTGTAGATCAGGGTATTCCAGTCCTGGTGATACCCCTCGCGCGGATCGCTGTGCTCATACAGGGCGGTGCCATCGAAAGAGGCAAGGGCAAAATCATCCGCCGGGAAGTGGCCAGGCACCCAGTCCAGAATGACGTTTAGCCCGGCGGCGTGCGCGGCGTTGATAAAGTAACGGAAATCATCGCGGGTGCCGAATCGGCGGGTCGGCGCATAGAGGCCGGTGGGTTGATAGCCCCAGCTGCCGTCGAACGGGTGCTCGTTAACCGGCAGCAGCTCGAGATGGGTGAAGCCCATCCATTTCGCGTAGGGCACCAGCTGGTCGGCCAGCTCGCGGTAGCTCAGCCAGAAATTATTGTCGGTATGGCGACGCCATGAGCCAAGATGCACTTCATAGATAGAGACAGGGGCATCGAACTGGTTCGCCGCTTTGCGGTCCGCCGGCTGTTCGACTTTAGGCGGCAGGTCGCAGATAAGCGAGGCGCTTTCCGGACGCATTTGCGATTCAAAGGCGTAAGGGTCGGCTTTGACCCGCAGATGGCCGTGGGCGTCAATCAGCTCGAATTTATACAGCTGGCCATTGTGCGCGCCGGGGACGAACAGTTCCCAGATGCCGGACTCTTTGCGGAATCGCATCGGGTGGCGCCGGCCGTCCCAGTAGTTAAACTGCCCCACCACTGAGACGCGACGGGCGTTCGGCGCCCATACCGAGAAACGGGTGCCGGTGACGCCGTCCATGGTGGCGGCGTGCGCGCCCAGCGTTTCGTAAGGGCGCAGGTGGGTCCCTTCCGACAGCAGCCAGACGTCAAGATCCTGCAGCAGCGGACCAAAGCGATAAGGGTCATCAATCAGATTCTGCTGCCCGTGCCAGGTGACGGCCAGCTGATAGCGAAAGGCGTTTTTACGCCGCGGCAGAACGCCGCTGAAGAAACCACGCGAGTCGAGGCATTCGAGCTTGCCGACTTTGCGTCCGGTTTTCGGTTCAATAACCCACACATCGGTGGCATCGGGTAATAATGCGCGCACTTCCAGCCCGGCGTCGGTACGGTGCATGCCGAGCACGGAAAAAGGGTCCGCGAAATGACCGGCGATTAGCGCATTAATCACGTCTCTATCGATATGATTAGACATGCTTTCATCCTGTTGTAAGTGTCGCTCATTCCTGTAACTGGCGACTTTTTTTGACCTGAACGGCGCAGCGCTTTCTGCATCCTTCTGCTCCGTCCCACCTTCAGGTAAGGAATTCCTTACTTAAAGCATAGCCAAGGCTGAGTTACCTCCGTGGGGAAAAATCTAACATCCGCGTTTACTCCTTGTATTACGCAAAAAAAAAGGGGGCTCGAAGACCCCCTTTCTGTTCATCCTGCGCTTACGCCAGCTGGCGAAGCATCCGGCGCAGCGGCTCCGCGGCGCCCCACAGCAGCTGGTCGCCAACGGTAAAGGCCGACAGATACTCCGGCCCCATATTCAGTTTACGCAGGCGACCTACCGGGGTGGTCAGGGTGCCAGTCACCGCGGCTGGGGTCAGCTCGCGCATGGTAATGTCGCGATCGTTCGGTACCACTTTGGCCCACGGGTTGTGCGCGGCCAGCAGCTCCTCAACGGTCGGGATAGAGATATCTTTTTTCAGCTTAATGGTGAACGCCTGGCTGTGGCAGCGCAGCGCGCCAACGCGGACGCACAGGCCGTCTACCGGGATAACGGACGAGGTGGCGAGGATCTTGTTGGTCTCCGCCTGGCCTTTCCACTCTTCGCGGCTCTGGCCGTTATCCAGCTGTTTGTCGATCCACGGGATCAGGCTGCCCGCCAGCGGTACGCCGAAGTTATCCACCGGCAGCTCGCCGCTGCGGGTCAGCGACGTCACTTTGCGCTCGATATCCAGAATGGCGGAAGCCGGGTCCGCCAGCTCTGCCGCGACGTGGTTGTGCAGCTGGCCCATCTGGCTCAGCAGTTCGCGCATATGACGCGCGCCGCCGCCGGAAGCCGCCTGGTATGTCGCCACGCTGACCCACTCCACCAGATCCTGGGCAAACAGGCCGCCGAGGGACATCAGCATCAGGCTGACGGTACAGTTGCCGCCGACAAAGGTTTTTACGCCGTTGTTCAGGCCGGCGGTGATCACGTCCTGGTTAACCGGGTCGAGGATAATGATCGCATCGTCCTTCATGCGCAGCGAAGAGGCGGCGTCAATCCAGTAACCCTGCCAGCCGCTTTCGCGCAGCTTCGGGTAAATCTCGTTGGTGTAATCGCCGCCCTGGCACGTGACAATAATGTCCAGTGCCTTCAGCGCGTCCAGATCGAACGCATCCTGAAGCGTGCCACCGGTGCTACCGCCGAAAGACGGCGCTGGCTGTCCCAGCTGGGAGGTAGAGAAGAACACCGGGCGAATGGCGTCGAAATCGCGCTCTTCAACCATGCGTTGCATGAGAACAGAGCCGACCATTCCGCGCCAGCCGATAAAACCAACATTTTTCATAACGTATTCCTGCGAGGTGTGTGCTGTTTGTGCCTGACCAGTTTCCAACTGGATTATCCCTCACCTTACAAAATGCAGCTAAAGTCGCAAGTGAAATTAATCAATGATTGCTGAACAATCAGAAAAGCAACTTATCCTGCACATTGTCCACCGTCGCTGGTCGTCGTCAAAGCGCAATGATTATCGGGGAAATCACCCAGGGAATGGAACATTTTCCGTCGCGATTTTATTGATCCTGATTATGGATTAAGCGCGAAATCCGCTGATTTTCCCCTTGCCAAAAAGAGGCAACAAACCCAGGTGCAGCAAGGCTTGCCGAAGGATACGAGCATCGTCGTAGCGCTAATAAGGGCGAGGAGCGGGAAGAGAAAAGAGGGAAAAAGCGCGGCTTATCGCCGGGAAGCCAGGGTAAACGGCGTTACCCTGGCTTTTGGCCACCCGCGAGCGGGTGGCGAACAGACTTAGCTCAGCAGCTGGAAGGCGATCATGCCGACAATCGCCCCGGTGGTGCCGAGGATGGTTTCCATCATCGTCCAGGTTTTCAGCGTCTGGGCTTCGGTGGCGCCGGTAAATTTACCGAACAGCCAGAAGCCGGCGTCGTTCACATGGCTCACGACAATCGAGCCGCCGGCGATACAGATAGACAAGGCCGCCATCTGCGCGCCGCTGTAGTTCAGCTGCTCAATCACCGGCATCACCAGGCCGACCGCCGTCAGGCACGCCACGGTGGCGGAGCCCTGGATGATACGCACCGCCGCCGCCAGCACGAAGCAGGTAATGGCGATCGGCAGCCCCATACCGGTCAGCGCTTCACCCAGCGCCGGGCCGACGCCGGAGTCAACCAGCACCTGCTTGAAGACGCCGCCTGCCCCGATCACCAGCAGGATAATGCCCGCCGGCTGCAGCGCATGACCGCAGATCTCCATCACCCGGTCTTTCGCCATCCCCTGACGTACCGCCAGGCCGTAGATTGCCACCAGACAGGCTACCAGGATCGCGGTGAATGGGTGACCGATAAATTCAAACCATTCGTAAGCGGTCGACCCCACCGGCACAAAGCGCGCGGCGATGGTTTTCAGGCCTACCAGCACCAGCGGCAGCAGGATCAGCGACAGGCTGAAGCCGAAGGAGGGCATTTTGCCTTCGCCGAGATGCGGCTCCGTCACGTCGTCAGGAATATGCAGCTCAACGAAGCGGCTGATGAAGTTGCCCCACAGCGGCCCGGCGATAATCATTCCCGGAATGGCCGCGCACAGGCCAATCAGGATCATCCAGCCAAAGTCGGCGTGCATTTGCGACGCCAGCAGCATCGGCGCCGGTCCCGGCAGCAGGAACGCCGCGGCGGCGGCCACCCCGGCAAACAGCGGGATCACCAGCTTCACGAGGTTAGTGCCGGTATGGCGCGCCATCGAGAAGGCGACGCTGATCAGTAGCACGATCGCCACTTCAAAAAACAGCGGCAGCGCGCAGATGAGGCCGGCGAGACCAATCGCATAGTGCGCGCGATTGTGGCCGAAGGATTTGAGCATCTTGACGGCAATCTGATCGACCGCCCCCGTTTCATGCAGGATCTTCCCGAACATCGCGCCCAGCGCGACGACGATCGCCAGGAAGCCCAGCGTACCGCCCATCCCCTTCTCCATCGTCGCCGCGATTTTATCCAGCGGCATGCCGGAGAAGAGACCTGCGCCAATAGAAACCACCATCAAAGCCACGAAGGCGTGCATCCGCGCCTTCATGACTAAAAACAGCAGCAGCAATACCGAGCCGACTGCTGTTAAAACAAGCGTTAAAGTACTCACTAGTGACTGCCTTTGTTGATCACCTCAATGGTGCTGGCCACCACGCCTTCCAGCGGCTGGTCGATATCGACGATAAGCACATCGCTCTCGTCGGCGCCTGGTTCCTGCAGCGTTTCAAACTGCGTCACCAACATTTGGGTTTTGAAGAAGTGCCCTTTACGCGCCTTCAGACGGTTTTCGATCACCTCGAAGTCGCCTTTCAGGTAGATGAAGGAGAGGTTCGGGTTGCCCTTGCGCAGAATGTCGCGATAGCTCTTCTTCAGCGCCGAACAGACGATCAGCGACACCTTATTGGTACGCTGCATGGCAAACGCGGCGTCATTTAGCGCCTGCAGCCACGGGGTACGGTCGTCATCGTTGAGCGGCTCACCGGAGGCCATCTTGGTGATATTGCTGCGCGGATGCAGAAAGTCGCCGTCGAGAAACGCGGCATGCAGCTGATGCGCCACTTCGCTGGCGACAGCGGATTTCCCGCTGCCGGAAACGCCCATCAGAACGTAGACGTGGTGATCATGATTAGTCGTGCTCAAAGCATCCTCCCACCGGACAGGTACGCCGCGCCGGGGCTGACTCATTGAGCGCGAAGGCGGCGTATCGGTTAATTGTTACGGGTAACTGTTATCGGTAACATTGTCATGCCGGACCTGTGGAGAAGCAATATCCATTCGTGCCAGATGTGAATATGTGTGATCTACTTCAAACTTGTCAGTTTAAATTGATCCGCCCGGTGACAATGTGAAACCTAAATCTAACATCTTAGGGGTAATCGCTTCGCCACGAATGCGCGCCAGCAGACGTTCGGCGCCAATGCGCCCCATCCGCTCGCGCGGGGTCAGGACGCTGGCCAGCCGCGGCTCCATCACCTGGCCGATATCGTGGCCGTGGAAACCGGCTATCGCCATGTCGTCCGGGATCTTCAGCCCCAGGCGCTGGCACTCAAAGGCCGCGCCGACCGCGAGGTCATCGTTGGTGCAAAAGATGCCGTCAAGCTGCGGGTATTCGCGGCGCGCCTGGCGCATCAGCTCAATCCCGGATGAATAGGACGAGGACTGCTCCACCATCACGCTGTAGGGCGTCATGCCCGCATCGAGCATCGCCTGCTCGTACCCCTTCTGTTTGATGATAGTACGTTCATCAAGACGCGCGCCGAGATAAGCAACGTGGCGGTGGCCGCGGGCGATAATCGCCGCCGTCATCTGCCGCGCCGCTTCGAAGTTATCGAAACCGACCGCAATATCGAGGCACGGTGACTGGCTGTCCATTAGCTCCACCACCGGAATGCCGGCGACTTCAATCATCTTCAGGGTGCGGGGCGTATGGGTGCGTTCGGTGAGGATCAGGCCGTCAATGTTCCAGGAGAGCATCGATTCGAGGCGTTTCTCTTCCATTTCCGGCTTGTAGCCGTAGTGCGCCAGCATGGTTTGATAGCCGAAGGCGTCAGTGACGCTTTCAATCCCGCGCAGCACTTCCGAGAATACCTGGTTGGTTAACGATGGCAGCAGCACGCCAATGGCGCGGCTGGTGGCGTTGGAGAGAATGTCAGGGGCGCGATTGGGAATATAACCCAGTTCATCGAGGGCAACGGCAATCTTGCCACGCAGCGCTTCGGAGACCTGCTCCGGGTTGCGTAAATAGCGACTGACCGTCATTTTGGTCACGCCGACAAGATCGGCTACATCCTGAAGTACGGGTCTTTTCTTTTTCATCGTCCTGACTGTGATCAACGGGGAACATTTTCTCAGTTTATCACGGACAAAGCGCAACCTTCCCTAACATGAGGGAAGGCTACGCAATTTATTTATACCTATCATACTTCGAGTTGCATGCGCGTTGGCTTTCCTCGCTCACCCCCAGTCACTTACTTAAGTAAGCTCCTGGGGATTCTCTGCGTCGCCGCCTTTCTGCAACTCAAATTATTTTGGGTATAGACGACCTCAGATAACGATCAAACCGGCGGCAGATCGAACAGCAGGATTTCGCTATCGCTGTCGGCATGAACCGAAATCGCCTGCTCGTCCCAGATAGCCAAACCATCGCTGGTAGTGGCTTTGGTACCGTTGATGGTCACTTCGCCTTTGACGACCTGGATCCAGACGCGACGTTCCGCGGCAATCTGGTGAACCGACTGCTCATCTTTCAGCAGCGCCCAGCGATACAGCTCCATATCCTGATAGACCTTCAGCGAGCCATCCCGTGCATCCGGCGACAGCACCAGCTGTTTGCCCTGGGCGGCGTCGAAGCGGCGCTGCTCGTAGCGCGGGGTAATGCCGGTTTCTTCCGGAATAATCCAGATCTGGTACAGACGCAGACGATCGGTTTTGCTCGGGTTGTACTCAGAGTGACGCACCCCGGTACCCGCGCTCATGATCTGGAACTCGCCCGCCGGCACCTGCTCTTTGTTGCCCATGCTGTCCTGGTGCTCCACCGCCCCTTCCAGTACATAGGTCAGGATCTCCATATCTTTATGCGGGTGGGTACCGAAGCCCTGACCGGCGTCGATGACGTCGTCGTTAATCACCCGCAGGGCGGAGAAGCCCATAAAGTTCGGGTCGTAGTAGTTGGCGAAAGAGAAAGTATGCCAGGAATCCAGCCAGCCATGGTTAGCGTGGCCACGTTCGTTCGCTTTGCGTAAGTAGATCATGTTGCACCCCCATATGTTTTCGATGGAATCAGTGTGGACCCATTTCGCCGACGATCATAGAGGGTGAAAATTGACTCCTCTGTTCAAAAAATATGAACAAGCGCAGAGGAGCCGCTTGGGCTTATTTCACCAGAGTAATGGTGGCCGGTGAGGGCTGCTCAAAGCCGCGCTGCAGGATCTCCATATTGGTAAGAACGTCAGATTCCTTGACGTAATTTGGCTGGCCGTTGACGAGGGTGTCGTACAGCGCGTCGTAGACCCGGCCATAGTCGCCGCTCTCCAGCGGGACCGCTTCGCGCACCGTCTCCCCTGCCTCGTTGACATACACCAGCTCGCCGACGCTGTCGTCCGCGCCAAAGCCCGGCTCGCCCGGCATGATATTGGCTTTCAGGCTGGTCTCCTGCTGGTCGATACCATATTTCACAAACGAGCCTTTATGGCCGTGGACGATGAATTTCGGGTAGTCGATCTGCACCAGGTGGCTGGTCTTAACGATGGCCTTCAGATCGCCGTAGAACAGCTGGGCCTCAAAGGTATCATCCGGGTTAGCTTTGTTGCGCAGCGAGCGCAGATCGTAAGCGACATGGTCCGGGCGGCCGAACAGCGAAATAATCTGGTCCAGGGTATGCACGCCAAGGCCATAGAACTCGCCGTTTTGCGGGCCGCCGGGGTTGGTCTCCGCCAGCGGGCGGTAGTTGTCAAAATGGCTTTCAATCTCCACCAGTTCGCCAAGTTTGCCGCTCTCAATCACCTTTTTAGTGGTCAGGAAGCAGGAGTCGAAACGGCGGTTCTGGTAGGGCGTCACCGTCAGGCCTTTGCTGTTCGCCAGCGCAAACAGGGTCTTGGCTTCCTCCAGCGTCGGGGTGAACGGCTTTTCCACCAGCACGTTTTTCCCCGCCTCCAGCGCCTTTTTCGCATAGTCAAAATGGCTGTCGGCATGGGTGCAGACCACCACCAGCCTGACCTGCGGGTCGTTTAATACTTCATCGAGATCGCTGGTGAAATGGATGTGGGAATACTGCGGCGCCTGCTCCTCGGGCTTCGCCCGACGGCGATAGATGTGCGCCACCTGCCAGCGGTCCTGGCGGTGTAACACGTAAGGAAGATGGTAGCGGGTGGTGCTTTTGCCGAAGCCAATAAATGCGCAGTGCAGAGTCATAACGCTGTCCTTAGTTAATGAGCTACCTTCAACCATAGCGCAAGCCGGGACATGACTTCATCCTCTCAGTCCGTTTTCCGTGAAGATTCGTCAAAAAAATAGGTCGCGTACCATCCATACGCAATTATTAATAACTCATTGATTAACAACAGATTAAATCGACATTTTTCGGTTAAATATCTTGATCTCAATGGCGAAACTGCGGATAAGTGGAGGGCAAACCAGGACGTTGCTGATGACTAACGGAGTAGCCAGCCGCTACGGATGGACAAACAGTATCTCGCCTTAAACGGCGCCCTTTTTTTCTGGCTTCTCGCGCTGATCGCCTGGTCTGTCGATGCGATCGTGCCGGCGCGCCTGGCGGCCGCCTGCGCACTGGTCGCCTTTCTCCTCCATAGCCAACGGAACAAAATTAACGCGATGTTTATTAAGAAAAATAAAACGGAACCTCAGACGTCAGAAGTGGCCACGCCTCCGGCAAACAACCCAGAATCCCAGGCGGTCGCCAGCAAAAAACAAGAGACTACGGTCATCGCCAGCGGGGTGCATTTCGTCGGCAATATTGTCGCCAGCGGCCATGTCTATATTCACGGCCAGCTTACCGGCAACATTGAGGCGAAAGAACATCTGATTAAGGTGATGCGTGAAGGTCAGGTCGAGGGCAACATCAGCTGCCGTGAGCTGATTATTGATGGCAAGGTTCAGGGCCAGTGCCGCGGCGACAGCATCACCATTGAGGAGCACGGCAATCTGGATGGCACCCTCGCCTATCGCTCGCTGGCGATTAAAAAGGGCGGCCAGTTCACCGGCAGCGCCGAGGTGCTGGCCGCGGCGGAAAGCAAAAGTCATCTCATCGGCCTGGTTGCGGAAGACGGCGTGATGTCCGCCAGGCCGCAAAGCGCCTGAGGTAGCAGCAAAAAAAAAGCCAGCACCCGGCTGGCTAAAGTAATACTGGAAGCAATGTGAGCAATGTCGTGCTTTCAGGCTTTCCGCAAGGGTCTTCCTGAATGCAGGACAATAATAATCATTCTCATTCGCACTTGTCTATCTTTTTTTTGCAAAAAACGGCATTGACTCCCCGGCTGCCGTCAGAGATGGTGAAGGAGAATCAACCACCAAAAAGAGGACAAGGGAATGAGTGACATAGTGATACGCCATGCCGAACCGCGCGATGCTGAACCTTTACGTATGCTGATGGCGCACCCGGAGGTCTATCATGACACGCTACAGATCCCTTACCCCGCCATGGAAGCCTGGCAGGAGAAGCTACAGCCCAAACCCCATACCTTCCATCTGGTGGCGACGCTGGACGATCGGGTTACCGGGCATCTGTCGCTCCATGTCGAACCGCGCCCTCGTCGCAGCCACGTGGCGACCTTTGGCATGGCGGTTGCCGCCGGCCATCAGGGGCGCGGTATCGGCAGCGCACTGATGCGCGAGATGATCGACCTGTGCGATAACTGGCTGCGCGTTGACCGCATTGAGCTGACGGTGTTCGCTGATAACAAGCCGGCGATTGCGGTGTACAAAAAACACGGATTTGAGATCGAAGGCACCGGCAAGCGTTACGCGCTGCGCAACGGTGAATATGTGGATGCATATTATATGGCGAGAATGAAGTAGCATGTTGCCGGGTGGCGGCTTCGCCTTACCCGACCTACGTTCGTGCAGTGGTTGGCCCGGTAAGCGCAGCAGCGCCACCGGGCAACATATCAATACCCCGCCGTTAAATCATCCGGCGAACGCGGGTCGGAGGCGCCATACAGCATCCCGTCCGGCCCCACCATAATGCTCTGAGTGCTGCCCATCGCCTCTTTCAGCGCCACTTTCTGCCCTTTCGCCTCCAGCAGCTTCAGGGTATCCGGACTAAAGCCTTTCTCCACCCGCAGCTCATCCGGCAACCATTGATGATGGAAGCGCGGGGCGTTGGTGGCTTCTGCGACGTTCATCCCGAAATCGATGGTATTGACCACCATCTGCAGCACAGTGGTGATGATCCGGCTGCCGCCCGGGCTGCCGGTCACCAGCCAGGTTTTGCCGTCTTTCACCACAATGGTCGGCGACATCGACGACAGCGGGCGTTTTTTCGGCTCCACCGCATTGGCGTCGCCGCCCACCAGGCCATAGACGTTAGGTACGCCGGGCTTCGCCGAGAAATCATCCATCTGGTTATTCAGCAGAATGCCGGAGTCCCCCGCCACAATGCCGGTGCCGAAGGTGGTATTCAACGTATAGGTCACCGCCACCGCATTGCCGTCTTTATCGACCACCGAGAAGTGGGTGGTCTGGTTGCTTTCATAGGGCGCCAGCTTGCCCGGGCGGATCTGGCTGGAAGGCTTCGCCTTATTGACGTCGATCTCGGCGGCAATCGCTTTGGCGTAGGCTTTGCTGGTCAGCGCCTGCCACGGCACTTTGACGAAGTCAGGGTCGCCGAGATATTCAGAGCGGTCGGCATAGGCGTGTTTCTCCGCCTCCGCCATCACCTGCATAGCGTCGGCGCTGCCAAAGCCATATTTCTGCAGATCGAAATTTTCGAGGATATTGAGGATCTGCACGATGTGGATCCCGCCGGAGGAGGGCGGCGGCATAGAGTAGATCTCATACCCGCGATATTCGCCTCTAATCGGCGTGCGCTCCACGGCCTTATAGTTAGCGAGGTCGGCTTTGGTGATAAGCCCGCCGTGCTTTTTCATCTCGTCCGCGATCTGGTCGGCAATAGCGCCTTTATAGAAGGCATCCGGACCGTGCTCGGCAATCAGCTCGAGGCTTTTCCCCAGGTTCTTCTGTACCAGCCGGTCGCCCTTCTTCAGCGGCTCGCCGTTCTTCCAGAAGATCGCTTTACTGTTTTCGTGCTGCGGGATCACTTCGCTGCCGTAGGTCTTCAGATCGTCCGCCAGCGCATCGTTAACAATAAAGCCCTCTTCCGCCAGCTTGATTGCCGGGCGGATCACTTTGTTCAGCGGCATGGTGCCGTATTTTTCCAGGGCAAGAGAGAAGCCCGCCACGCTGCCTGGCGTGCCAGAGGCCAGATGCGAGGTGAGCGATTTTTTACTGTCCGGGTTACCCTGGTCGTCGAGGAACATGTCGCGGGTGGCCTGCTCTGGCGCCATTTCGCGGAAATCGATCGCCGTAGTCTTGCCGTCTTTCGTCCGCAGCATCATAAAACCGCCGCCGCCAATATTCCCCGCCTGCGGATGAGTGACCGCCAGCGCGTAGCCAACCGCCACCGCCGCATCGACAGCGTTGCCGCCCTGGCGCAGAATATCCACCCCGACGCGGGTGGCCAGCGCATCCACCGAGGCCACCATGCCCTGCCGGGCGCGCACCGGGTGGAATACATCCTCCTCTACGCCATAAGAGACCGGCGGCGGCGGCGGTGGACTGGCGGCGACGGTAAAACTACCGCCCGCCAGCAACGCAGCGATGACCACCTGACGCCAGATTGTTGTTTTTATCATTGTCTTACTCCTGATAGGTAGGTTTCATTCCCCGCTTAAGCCTGGTTGATAACTCCTAAAAAATCATTGTTATGGCGGATTCGAGGTACACTTAAGTGATCCCACGCACGGGAGGAGAAAACCATGAAAGCGATGTTATTTCTGGCGGCGCTGATGCCGCTCGGCGTTTTAGCCCAGCCAATCAATATTGATAACAACCCCAACCAGCCGGGTTACGTGGTCCCCAGCCAGCAGCGCATGCAAAATGAGATGAAGGTGCAGCAACAGCAGCAACAGAGCATGCTGAAGCAGAATCTGAACAATCAGACTCGCTCCCAGCAGCAGCATTTGCAAAACCAGCTGCAGACCAATCAGCAGCGCGCGGCGCAGGGCGGGAATCTCAATCCGCCGCAGCAGGTGCTGCCGAACAACAACGGAGGGATGCTGCGGCAGACCAACCCGTAAAGGCCAGCCGCCGCGCAGCGGTTATTAAGGCTGGAAATGGGGCCCGATGACGTCAATGGCATCGGTGCAGATGCAGTCTACGCCCCAGCGCAGCAGCTCGGCGGCGCGCTGGGGTTTGTTAACGGTATACACCAGGATATGCAGGCCGGCCTGTTTCAGGCTTGCCACCCGCCCGGCGTCCAGCAGCTTGTGGTTAAGGTGAATGGAGACGCAGCCCAGCCGGGTGGTCAACTCCCGCCAGTCCTCACGCCACTCATCCAGCAACAGCCCGCGCGGCAGCTCGGGGGCGGCTTCCTGCGCCGCTTCCAGGGCATCGATTTCAAACGACGACAGCAGCGGCGCGGTCATTCCCGCCCACAGCTCCCGCGCCGCCAGGGCCACCACGTTGCCGGTCTGCGGCCCAAGGCCGGTGGTCGGTTTAATTTCGATATTCGCCATCATGCCGTGACGGCGGCAGCACTCCGCCACCTGGGAGAGCAGCGGCAGCGGCTCGCCCTTAAATTCACGGCTGAACCAGCTACCGGCATCAACCTTCAGCAGATCGTCCCATGGCAGCTCCCCCGCCACGCCCCAGCCGTTGCTGGTGCGTTCGAGATTATCGTCATGCAGCAGAAAGATCTGCCCGTCCTTTGACAGCTTGGCGTCAAATTCAATCATCGTGTGCCCGTAGCGAGCGCCGACGTCGATAGCCGCCAGGGTGTTCTCCGGCGCCAGTTTACCGCCGCCGCGATGGGCGACGATACGGGGATAAGGCCAGTTACTCATGCGCGTTGTCCTGTTTCACCATCAAAGAGGTGCAGATGTTCCAAAGGCAGATGCAGCCATAGCGTGCTGCCTGCCGCCGGGCGCTGCTGGTGCGGCAGTCTGACCACCAGCTTCTGTTCGCCCCAGCGCCCGTGGGCAAGGTTATCGGCGCCTAAAATTTCCAGGGAGTCCATCAGCAGCGGAATGCCGCCTTGCGCCTGCGAGCTTAAGATAAAATGCTCCGGGCGGATACCGAGGGTCATTTTACGCCCGGCGTGGCGCCGGTGCTCATGATTCGTCGGCAGCTGGATGCCGCCCGCCAGCTCAAAGCGACCGCCGTTATCGCTGATGCGCCCTTCCAGCAGGTTCATGGCCGGGCTGCCGATAAAGCTCGCCACAAAGCGGCTGGCCGGCTTCTCATACACTTCCACCGGGGTGCCGATCTGCTCGGCAACGCCTTTATTCATCACCATCACCCGCTGAGCGAGGGTCATCGCCTCCACCTGATCATGGGTAACGTACAGCGAGGTGGTTTTCAGGCGGCGATGCAGCTGCTGCAGCTCAAGACGCATCTGCACGCGCAGCTTGGCGTCGAGGTTTGACAACGGTTCGTCGAAGAGGAATACCGCCGGGTCACGCACGATGGCGCGGCCCATCGCCACGCGCTGGCGCTGACCGCCGGAGAGCTCGCGCGGGCGGCGCTTGAGCAGGCCGTCGAGCTCAAGAATACGCGCCGCCTCCTGCACCCGCTCGGCGATCAATCCCTTACCCATGCCGCGGATCTTCAGCCCCCACGCCATGTTCTCTTCCACGCTCATATGCGGATAAAGGGCATAGTTCTGGAACACCATGGCGATGCCGCGATCCTTCGGCTCCATCTCGGTGACCCGCTTGCGGTCGATCCAGATATCGCCGCTGGTCACCCGCTCCAGTCCGGCGACCATCCGCAGCAGCGTTGATTTCCCGCAGCCCGACGGGCCGACCATGACGATAAATTCCCCGTCCGCCACGTCCAGCGTCAGCGGTTGAATCACCTGGGTTTTGCCATCCCAGCTTTTGCTTACTGCCTGTAGTTTTAAACCAGCCATTTTATTTCTCACTATCGACCAGGCCACGCACAAATGCGCGCTGCATGGCTAAAACGATGACAACCGGCGGGATCAGGGTCAGCAGCATCGCCGCCATCACCTGATTCCACTGGGTAGTACCTTCGCCGGTGGCGATCATGCCTTTGATGCCGGCGACGGCGGTGCCAAGATTCACATCCTGAATAATCAGCAACGGCCACAAATACTGGTTCCAGCCGTAGATAAAAGTGATGACGAACAGCGCCGCGAGGTTGGTTTTCGACAGCGGCAGCACGATGTCGCGAAAGAAGCGCATCGGCGAAGCGCCATCGATACGCGCTGCTTCAATCAGCTCGTCCGGCAGGGTCATAAAGAACTGGCGGAACAGGAAGGTGGCGGTGGCTGAGGCCATTAGCGGCAGCGTAAGCCCGGCGTAGCTGTCGAGCATGTTGAGATTGGCGATCACTTCCACCGTCGGGAAAATACGCACCTCGACCGGCAGCATTAGCGTGATAAAAATCATCCAGAAGAACAGGTTACGCAGCGGAAAGCGGAACCAGACGATGGCGAACGCCGACAGCATCGACACGACGATTTTGCCCACGGTAATGGCGAACGCCATGATGAAGCTGTTGAGCATCATCAGCCAGAACGGCGCGCTGTTGACGCCAACGCCGTTCACCCAGATGGTCTTCATGTTCTCCAGCAGATGTCCGCCGGGGATCAGCGTCATCGGCGTTTCGAACACCGATTGGTTATCCAGCGTCGCCGCCACGAAGGCGACGTACAGCGGGAATAAAATGACGGCGATGCCCAGAATCAGCATGGTGTGGCTGAAAATCGTCAGCCCGCGACGGTTCTCAATCATTGGTAACGCACCTTACTTTCAACGTAACGGAACTGCACCACCGTCAGGATAATGACGAGGAACATCAGCACCACCGACTGCGCGGCGGAAGCGGAAAGATCGAGCCCGGCGAAACCTTCGCGATAGATTTTGTAAATCAGGGTGGTAGTCGCCTGCACCGGGCCGCCGGCGGTGGCGGCATCGATCACCGGGAAGGTGTCGAAGAAGGCGTAAACCAGGTTGACCACCAGCAGGAAGAAACTCACCGGCGCAATCAGCGGCAGCGCCAGCCTGAAGAAGCGGCGGATTGGCCCGGCGCCGTCGATAGCGGCAGCCTCAACCAGCGAACGCGGGATCGACTGCAGCGCGGCGAAGAAAAACAGGAAGTTGTAGCTTATCTGCTTCCATACCGAGGCGAAGACCACCAGGAACATCGCCTGGCCGCTGTTCTGCGCGTGGTTCCAGTCGTAGCCCAGCTCGCCGAGGAAATGGGTGATCAGCCCGCGCCCGGGGTTAAAGAGGAAGATCCACAGCACCGCCGCCACCGCGGGAGCCACGGCATACGGCAGCAGCATCAGGGTCTGATAGAAGCGGCTGCCGCGTACCACGTAGTCGACCAGCGCAGCGAAAAAGAGCGAAATAAGCAGGCCGCTGACGGTCACCAGGGCGCTGAATTTGATAGTGGTCCAGAACGAGTCCAGATAGTACGGGTCATGGAACAGCGCCACGAAGTTATCCAGGCCGACAAGCTGGCTGGACAGGCCAAACGGATCGACGCTCTGCAGCGAATACCACAGCGCTTCGCCCGCGGGCCAGATAAAGAAAATCAGCGTGATAATCAGCTGTGGCGCGACCAGGACATAGGGCAGCCAGCGCGAGCGGAATACCGGACGGGATGATGACATTGAGATTGGGTTCCTGAACAATGCCGGGTGGCGGCTACGCCCTACCCGGCCTACATAAGGCACATCGTAGGCCCGGTAAGCGCAGCGCCACCGGGCAAGTTACAGATTACGATTTGGTCGCTTGTTCGAAGCGGCGCAGCAGCTGATTCCCACGCTGAACGGCGGAATCCAGCGCCTGTTGCGGGGTTTTCTTGCCGGTCCACACGCTCTCCAGCTCTTCATCGACGATGGTGCGGATTTGCGGCATGTTGCCCAGACGCAGGCCTTTGGTGAACGGCAACGGCGGCTTGTTCAGCATCTGGCGCGTGGCGATATCGGCGCCCGGGTTCTTATCATAGAAGCCCTGCTGGCGGGTCAGATCGTAGGCCGCGGTGGTGATCGGCAGATAGCCGGTTTTCTGGTGCCATTCGGCGGCATTTTCCGGTTTGGTCAGGAAGTCGAGGAACTTCGCCACGCCGGTGTAGGTCTCTTTGTCTTTACCCTGCATCACCCACAGGCTGGCCCCGCCGATGATGGCGTTCTGCGGCGCGCCTTTCACGTCGGCATCGTAGGGCATCATGCCGACGCCGTAGTTAAATTTGGCGTACTGGCGGATATCGGCCAGCGAGCCGGACGAGGCAGTGGTAATGGCGCAGTCGCCGTTATAGAACTTTTCGGTGGACTCGTCTTTACGCCCGAAGTAGCTGAAATCGCCCTTCTTGTTCATCTCTTCGAGCAGCGCGATATGCTTCACCTGCTCCGGCTTGTTGAACTCAAGAACCGCGTCGGTGCCGTCAAAGCCATTGTTTTTCGTCGCCACCGGCAGACCGTGCCAGGCGCTGAAGTTCTCAATCTGGATCCAGCCCTGCCAGCCGCTGGCGTAGCCGCACTTCATTCCGGCGGCTTTCAGCTTCGCGGTGTAGGCCGCCAGATCCTGCCAGGTCTTCGGCGGCTGCTCCGGATCTAAGCCGGCTTTTTTGAAGGCGTCTTTGTTGTAGTACAGCACCGGCGTGGAGCTGTTAAACGGCTGGGAGAGCAGATGGCCGGTTTTCGAATCGGTGTAATACCCGGCGACCGTTGGCACAAACTGCGATTCATCAAACGTGATGCCCGCCTCGCTGAACACCTGGTAGACCGGCTTAATGGCTTTTGACGCCATCATGGTGGCGGTACCCACTTCATACACCTGCAGGATCGCCGGCGCGTTGCCGGTACGGAAGGCGGCGATACCGGCGCTCAGGCTCTGTTCATAGTTGCCCTTGTATACCGGAACGATTTTGTAATCAGGATTGGCCGCGTTAAAGCGTTGCGCCAGAGAATCCACTTCTTTACCCAGTTCGCCTTCCATTGAGTGCCAGAACGGGATGGTGGTAACCGCCAGGGCCTGACCGGCAAAAGCCAGGCTCAGCGCCAGTCCTAAAGCTGTATGTCGTAACGATATCATCGGTTATCTCTCTTGTTGTGCCGGATGCGCGATTTCACGCGTTTTATGCTCGCGGGGTAACATGACATGTTCGAATTACAGAAAAATAACTTTTTTATTACAAAAAAAAGATAGTAACGGGTCAGAGAGATGACAAGCCGATGAAAGGACGGGGGAAGTAAAGTGGGAGCTGAGACACGGATAATAGTTGTGCGATCGGCTCCCGGGGTCGGCGCAAGCGCCTCACCCGGGCTACTATCCGGCGAAGTGAATGACGCCGGGTTGCGATGAATTAACCGCCGAGATAGGCGCTGCGCACCGCCTCGTTGGCCAGCAGCGCGTCGCCGGTATCCTCCAGCACCACGTGGCCGTTCTCCAGCACGTAGCCGCGATCGGCCAGCTTCAGCGCCTGGTTGGCGTTCTGCTCAACCAGGAAGATAGTCATCCCCTGCTCGCGCAGCTGCTCGATGGTATCGAAGATCTGCTGAATGATGATCGGCGCCAGCCCCAGCGACGGTTCATCCAGCAGCAGCAGACGCGGCTGGCTCATCAGGGCGCGGCCGATGGCCAGCATCTGCTGTTCGCCGCCGGACATGGTGCCGGCGCGCTGGATACGACGCTCGTGCAGACGCGGAAACAGCTCATACACCCATTTGATGCGGGTCTGGAACTGATCGCGGTCGGCAAAAAAACCGCCCATCGCCAGGTTCTCTTCCACCGTCATTCGCGAAAAGACGCGCCGCCCTTCCGGGACGATCGCCACCGCCTCGCGCATGATCTTCGCCGTCTGCCAGTCGGTAATATCCTTACCGTCAAAGACAATACGCCCGCTGGAGGCGCGCGGATCGCCGCACAGCGTGCCGAGCAGGGTGGTTTTCCCCGCGCCGTTGGCGCCGATAAGCGTGACGATCTCGCCCTGTTTGATATGCAGGCTGACGTTGTGCAGCGCCTGAATCTTGCCGTAGTGGGCGCTGACGTTGTCAAAAGTTAACATCGCGTTTTCCATCTTATGCCTCACCAAGGTATGCGCGGATCACGTCCGGGTTATTACGAATCTCTTCCGGCGTCCCGTTGGCCAGCGGTGTCCCCTGGTTCACGACGTAGATGCGATCGGAAATGCCCATCACCAGCTTCATATCGTGTTCGATAAGCAGGATGGTGGTGTTGTGATGGTTACGCAGCTCGGCGATAAGCTCATCCAGCTCTTTGGTCTCTTTCGGGTTCAGCCCCGCCGCCGGTTCATCGAGCATCAGAATTTCCGGCTGGGTCACCATGCAGCGGGCAATCTCCAGCCGGCGCTGGTCGCCATAGGCCAGGTTGCTGGCCTGCCGGTTAGCGTGCTCCAGCAGGCCGATACGCTCAAGCCAGGTGGCCGCGCGGTCCAGCGCTTCGCTCTGCGCCCGACGGAAGGCCGGCGTTTTCAGCAGGCCGGAGAAGAGCCCGGTTTTCAGCTGCTGATGTTGCGCCACCAGCAGGTTTTCAATGACCGTCATTTCGCGGAACAGGCGCACGTGCTGGAAGGTCCGCACCACGCCCATCCGGGCAATCTGCTGGCCCGGCAGCCCTTCCAGATGCTGGTCGCGCAGCAGAATGGTGCCGCCGGTGGGCTTGTAAAAACCGGTCAGGCAGTTAAAGACGGTGGTCTTCCCGGCGCCGTTGGGGCCGATCAGCGAGACGATCTCGCGCTCTTTGAGCTCCAGCGACACATTGTTGACGGCCAGCAGACCGCCGAAACGCATCATCAGGCCGCTGACGGATAATAATGGCTGACTCATGCCTGCTCTCCTTTCGCCTGACCGTTTTTCAGCTTCAACTGCACGCGCGTCATTGGCAGAAGCCCCTGCGGACGCCAGATCATCATCAGCACCATCAGGCCGCCGAGCATTAACATGCTGTATTCGTTAAAGTCACGCATCAGCTCACGCGACACCACCAGCAGAATAGCCGCCAGGATCACCGCGAACTGCGAGCCCATCCCGCCCAGCACGACGATCGCCAGTACAAAGGCGGACTCGGCGAAGGTAAAGGATTCCGGGCTGACGAAGCCCTGGCGCGCGGCGAACAGCGTCCCGGCGAAGCCGGCAAACGCGGCGCTGATGGTAAAGGCGGTCAGCTTGATGCGCGTCGGGCTCAGGCCCAGCGAACGACAGGCGATCTCATCTTCACGCAGCGCTTCCCACGCCCGCCCCAGCGGCATCCGCAGCAGGCGGTTGATAACGAACAGGCTCAGCACCACCAGCAGCAGCGCCACCAGATAGAGGAAAATGACCCGGTCGGAGGGATCGTATTTGACGCCGAAGAAGTTGCTGAAGGTATCCCAGCCGCCTTCGCGGGCGCTGCGGCTGAATTCGAGGCCAAAGAAGGTCGGTTTCGGGATCTGGCTGATGCCGTTTGGCCCGCCGGTGATTTCGGTATTGTTGAGCAGCAGAATACGTACGATCTCGCCGAAGCCTAAGGTCACGATCGCCAGGTAGTCGCCGCGCAGACGCAGCACCGGGAAGCCAAGCAGGAAGCCAGCCGCCGCGGAGACCAGGCCGGCCAGCGGCAGACAGGTCCAGAAGCCGAGACCGTAATAGTGGTTCAGCAGCGCGAAGGTATACGCGCCGATGGCGTAGAACCCGCCGTAGCCCAGGACCAGCAGGCCGGAAAGGCCGACCACCACGTTCAGCCCAAGGCCGAGAATGATATAGATCATCGTCAGGGTGGCGATATCCACCGTACCGCGCGACACCATAAACGGCCAGGCCACGGCAATCACCAGCAGGGCTATCAGGAACAACTTCTGCTTCACCGTCGAGCCGTCAATCGCCGGCATAATAAACTTCGGCCCGGAGACGTTCTTAACCGCTTTCTGGAACAGCGGCCGCAGCAGCTGGAAGAAAAAGACCACCGCGGTGCCGATGAAGATCCACTGCCAGCGAATATCGGCGGCGGTATCCACCACCAGTTTGGTGCCGTTCAGCTCCAGCTGCACGCCCATAAAGACGCCCGCCAGAATGAAGAACATCGCAGCAGAGAGCAGCGCCATTGCAATTTGCATCGGTTTCATACTTTTTCCACCTCCGGGCGGCCCAGAATGCCGGTCGGCATCACTAACAGCACCAGAATCAGCAGCGCAAAGGAAACCACATCCTTATATTCGGTGCTGAGATAGGCAGAAGAGAGCGCCTCGGCAATACCCAGGATCAGGCCGCCGATCATCGCGCCGGGGATACTGCCGATACCGCCGAGCACGGCGGCGGTGAAGGCCTTCATCCCGGCCATAAAGCCGATGTAGGGGTTAATCACGCCGTAGAACTGACCCAGCAGCACGCCCGCCACCGCCGCCATCGCTGCGCCGATGACAAAGGTCAGGGCAATGACGCGATCGGTGTTAATGCCGAGCAGGCTCGCCATTTTCAGGTCTTCGGCACAGGCGCGGCAGGCGCGCCCCATCCGCGAGTAGCGAATGAACAGCGTCAGGGCCAGCATGGCGATAAAGGTCACCACCCAGATCACCAGCTGCATGGTGGTGATCGTCGCGGAGAAGCTGTCGCTGTGGCCGACGACCCACTGGCCGTTAAACAGGCTCGGCAGCGCCACGTCGCGGGAGCCCTGGGTCAGGCTGACGTAGTTCTGCAGGAAGATAGACATCCCGATAGCGGAGATCAGCGCAATCAGACGCTTGGAATTACGCACCGGCCGATAGGCCACGCGCTCAATGCTCCAGCCGTAGGCGCTGGCAATCACAATGGCGCCCACGAAGCCGGCGGCGACCAGCAGCCAGCTGGTGTCGATACCCATCATCATCAGCGCGGCGATGATCATGAAGGAGACATAGCTGCCAATCATGTAGACCTCGCCATGGGCGAAGTTGATCATGCCGATAATGCCGTACACCATCGTATAGCCGATGGCGATCAGCGCGTAGGTACTGCCCAGCGTGACGCCGTTAAACATCTGCTGCAGAAAATAGAGAAACTGCTCGGACATAAGGTAACCTTTTTCAAACCGCCCGCGGCTCGCGGGCGGAGGGATAACTCATCTTCAGCGCTTATTTCGCCGCGCTCGAAGAGCCGTCGGCGTGCCACTGGAAGACACCAAACTCAAATCCCTTCAGATCGCCTTTTTCATCCCAGGTCAGCGGCCCAATCACGGTTTTCGCCCCGTGCGCTTTCAAATCTTTGATTAAATCCAGCGGCTGCTGGCTGCCGGTTCTGTCCATCGCCTGCGCCAGCGACTGAACCGCGGCGTAAGTGATCCAGACATACGGCCCGCTCGGATCTTTCTTCTCCGCTTTCAGCGCGTTGACGATGGCGCTGTTGGCAGGGTCCTGATCGTAGCGTTTTGGCATCGTCACCAGCATCCCTTCCGCCGCGGCGCCCGCGATATTGGACAGCGAGGCGTTGCCGACCCCTTCCGGCCCCATAAACACGGTTTTCAGCCCCACGGAGCGCGCCTGGCGCAGCATTTGGCCCATTTCCGGGTAGTAACCGCCGTAGTAGACGAAGTCGATGTTCTCTTTCTTCAGGCGCGCCAGCAGCGCGGAGAAATCTTTCTCGCCCGCGGTGATGCCGTCAAAGAAGACGATGTTGGCCCCGGCTTTTTTCAGGTTGTCCTGCACCGAACGCGCCAGCCCTTCGCCGTACTGCTGCTTGTCATGAATGATGGCGATACGCTGCGGTTTGACGTTCTCGACGATATATTTCGCCGCGGTCGGCCCCTGCGAGGAGTCGAGGCCGGCGGTACGCATGATGTACTGATAGCCGCGCTGGGTCAGCTCCGGGTTGGTCGCTCCCGGGGAGATCATCAGGATGCCTTCATCCTCATAGATATCGGAAGCCGGCTGGGTGGAAGAGGAGCACAGGTGGCCGATAACGTACTGAATACCGTCGTTGACGATTTTGTTGGCCACCGCGACCGCTTGCTTCGGATCGCAGGCGTCGTCATATTCGACGGCCACCAGCTTGTCGCCCTTAATACCGCCGCTGGCGTTGATGTCTTTAATCGCCTGACGCGCGCCGTTGAACTCCATGTCGCCCCACTGGGCCACCGGACCCGACATCGCGCCGACCACGGCGACCTTAATATCCTTGGCCATCGCCGCGTGCGACATCGCTAATGCGACAATGCCCGCGACGATGGTTTTCGCGTTCCTTTTCATGCTGCAGAACCCCGTTCGTGATGTGGTGTAAATGTTTTGTATTTTTATGGTTAAAAAGCATTCTGTGCTTTTATTAAACAACGCCATTTTTACCATTGAGTTTAATGGTTTAGCGCAGCTTTTCACTAAAAAACAGATTAAAATCTCTATTTTTCAGTCGATTAAGCAAAGATAATATTCTGTATTTTGCTGAAGATAAACAAAAAAAAGTCCATGCGGCAGCATAAAATAACGATACATAAGGCGGAATAAAACGCTGCACATTAGGTTAAAATCCTGCTTATTTTTCGATCCATGACGGATTGCGCTACCCCAACAACGCCAGGAAAACGAATCCCCTGATGTATGCGCAAAAAACAGCGCTCCGCCAGACAGCAATTTTGGGTACACTGGCGCCTCTGTTTTGCACTGGACTTGCCGCCCATGAAACTGACTATTATCCGTTTACAGCACTTCAGCGATCAGGATCGCATTGATCTGGGGAAAATCTGGCCGTCGCAGGATCTGTCGACGCTGGCCCTGGATGAAAACCATCGTCTCTATGCCGCCCGCTTTAACGAGCGCCTGTTGGGCGCTGTGCGCGTTACCCTGCGCGGCGTCGAAGGTGAGCTCAGCGATCTGTGCGTGCGTGAAGTGACCCGCCGCCGCGGCGTCGGGCAATATTTAGTGGAAGAGACATTGCGTGATAACCCGGCGATCAATAGCTGGCGCATCGCCGACCGCGGGGTGGAAGACCGCGGCGTGATGGCGGCCTTTATGCAGGCGCTCGGCTTTAGCGCCCAGCAGACCGGTTGGGAAAAGCATTAAGCCGTAGCCCCAATAAGCGGAGCATGGCCAAGGAAGAACCCGGCGGCGCTTCGCTTAGCCGGGCTACCTGGCTTACATCAGTAAATGACCGGGGTTGAGGGGCGCAGACAACGCATTAGCAGCGTGAAAAGCGCCCCACCCATTTAACCCAGCATTTCGCGTTGCAAAAAGGCGTCAAGACCCGAAATCCCCGGGAGCTTACATCAGTAAGTGACCGGGGTTGAGGGGCGCAGACAACGCATTTGCAGCGTGAAAGGCGCCGGTTAAATTATTTGGCGTCGGTCGCCGTACCGTTAGCATGCCAGGTAAAGACACCGAACTCGAAGCCTTTCAGGTCGCCTTTCTGATCCCACGACAGCGGGCCCATCACGGTGTCTACCGTCGCGCCTTTCAGGTATTTAGCGATTTCCGCCGGATCGTCAGACTGATTCAGGCCCGCCTGCAGCGACTGCAGCGCCGCGTAGGTGGTCCAGACGAAGGCGCCGCTCGGATCCTGTTTCTTCGCCTTGATCGCATCCACGATCGGTTTGTTCGCCGGCACCTGGTCGTAGTTCTTCGGCTTGGTCACCAGCAGGCCCTCCGCCGACTCGCCGGCGATGTTAGACAGGGAGACGTTCGCTACGCCTTCCGGGCCCATAAACTGGGTTTTCAGACCGGCAGCGCGGGCCTGACGCAGGATCTGGCCCATTTCCGGGTGGTAACCGCCGTAGTAGACGAAGTCGATATTCTCTTTCTTCAGGCGCGCCACCAGAGTGGAGAAATCTTTCTCACCGGCGGTGATCCCGTCGAAGAAGACCACGTTCGCCCCGCCTTTTTTCAGGCCATCCTGCACCGCACGGGCCAAACCTTCGCCGTACTGCTGTTTGTCATGCACGACTGCGATACGCTGCGGCTTCACTTTGTCGAGAATGTATTTCGCCGCGGTTGGTCCCTGGTCGGAGTCCAGACCGGTGGTGCGCAGGATCAGCTTATAGCCGCGCGCGGTCAGCTCCGGCGCGGTCGCAGCGGGGGTGATCATCAGAATGCCTTCGTCTTCATAGATGTCAGACGCCGGCTGAGTGGAAGAGGAGCACAGGTGGCCGATAACGTATTTGATCCCGTCGTTGACCACTTTGTTGGCGACCGCTACCGCCTGTTTCGGGTCGCAAGCGTCATCATATTTTACGATCTGCAGCTTATTGCCCTTAATGCCGCCCTTCGCGTTGATATCCGCTACCGCCTGCTCGGCGCCGGTAAACTCCTGATCGCCGTACTGGGCCACCGGGCCGGACATCGCCCCGACTACCGCGATTTTGATATCTTCCGCCAGCGCCGCGCTGCTCATAACTAAGGCAATACATCCTGCCAGTAACGCTTTACCCTTCATATTCATCCTGAGGCTCCCCATTATTATGGTTTTTGCATTTGTTGTGATGTTGTTTGTTAGCGCATTATTTTGTTTATATCGATAGGAAAAGCATATGATAGCTAACCAACCGGGGGCTGCTCGCGCTTTTGCAGCACACTATGCTAAACATACCGTCATTCTGAGGAATTTGAAACGACTAAATTGCGGGCTATGTAACAGATAAGTGACAAATAAAAAAACCGCGCCAGCATGAACCGGACGCGGTGCAAAACAGGCCCTGATTACCAGCCAGCGGGCAGGTAGCCTACCGCGGACGCTACCGCGTAGACGGCGCTGCAAAGATACAACAACACAATGAAGCATTGGATAAGCGGATGGGTCATCCAGGCCGGACAGGTCCAGCCCGGCGTCAGGTCGCCACGCTGGCGGGCGCCCTTAAGCATCAGGATCGGCATAATCGATAAAATAACGCCGCTGAACACCCCGGCAAAATAGAGCGCGTTGACGAAAGAGACCATACCGCTGTAGGCCAGCACGAACGGCGGGATCGCCACCACCAGCAGCACCATCAAGCGGCGGGCGGGCTGTTCATCATTCCCCAGGCGGAACTGATCGAAGATGTTGGTCAGGAAGCTGCCGCCCAGTCCCCAGTAGGAGGTCAACATCGCGCACAGCGCAAACAGGTTGGCGGAGAAGAAGGCCCATTCGCCAAGCGCCCTGCCCCAGGAGATGGTGGCCACATCCGAAATATTGTCCAGGCCATTAAGCGAGATCACCGACAGCGGCACCAGCGCCAGCAGGGTAAAGGTCAGCGCCATACCGACCATAATGGCTTTAGGCAATTTTTCCGGTTTGTCGGCGAAGCCTCGCGCCATTTCCGGGACGATATACTGTGCCGAGAAGCAGAACGCCACGACGTTGAAGACCGGAACCATATACAGCCAGTTGCCGTCGAGCAGATAGCCCACGCGGGTGGTCTCTTTCAGCAGCGTGGCAATCACCAGCACCGAGATCATCACCACCATACCGATGCTGATAAATTTCTCGCCGCGGCCGATCGCCTTCAGCCCCAGATAAAGCACCCCTGCCGCCGGGACGAAAAACAGCACGCTGCCCAGCGCCGGCGAAATGCCAAACAGGGAGTAGAGCAGCTTGCCGCTGCCGGTCATATAAGCCGTCAATGCGCCGACGCTGTTGACGCAGACGGAGAGGAACATCATCAGCGCGCCAAAGCCGCCGACGTAGCGCTTTGATAATCCGCTGAGCTGCAGATGTTTACGCGTGCGGAGCGTAGATTCCGCGACATAGAGCATGGTCACCGTGGTCAGGCTGCCCACCAGCACCAGCCAGAATAGCAGCGGTAAGAAGCCCGCTTTGCTTGACGCATAGGCGATGGAGAGGACACCCGCGCCGATATTGGTACCGACAATCATCGATACCCCTTCGACGAAGCTCAGAGATTTTGCAGGGACAGCCGTACGTTCCCGGCCGGTGAGGACGGGAGAAAAGGTGGAGTTTTCAGACATAATACTTTCCGTTTTACTCCGGCGGTTTTCTCCGCCGGAAAAAAGGTGATATCAGGGTGATAAACCACTCACGCTGAGCATGAACAGCCGGCTGCGGCTTCCTGTTTCTGTTCGGCTTCCCTGCCGCCGCAGCCCACCGGGGAGACGTTAGCTCTTCAGTACGCGCGCCAGAATATCCAGCGCTTTCGAGAACTGGGCGTCCGGAATCGTCAACGGATAGAGGAAGCGGATCACGTTGCCGTAGACGCCGCAGCTCAGCAGCAGCAGGCCGTTCTCCTGCGCTTTCTGTTGCACCTGGCGGGTAAACTCCGGCGACGGCTCGCCAGTTTGCGGATCGTTAAACTCCACCGCCACCATCGACCCCCGACCGCGGACATCGACAATCGCCGGACAGGTGGCGCGCGCCTGGTTGAGCACTTCCTGCAGATGGCTACCCAGCTGTTCAGCGCGCTGGCACAGCTGCTCTTCAGCAATCACATCCAGCACCGCGTGCGCCGCGGCTACCGCCAGCGGGTTACCGGCATAGGTTCCGCCCAGGCCGCCTGGCGCAGGGGCATCCATCACCTCGGCGCGACCAACGACGCCCGACAGCGGGAAACCGCCGGCGAGGCTTTTCGCCATCGTCATCAGATCCGGTTTCACATCATAGTGCTGCATGGCGAACAGCTTGCCGGTACGGGCGAAACCGGTCTGCACTTCATCGGCGATCAGCAGAATGCCGTGGGTATCGCACAGATCGCGCAACGCCTGCATGAAATCGGCTGGCGCGACGTTAAAGCCGCCTTCTCCCTGGATCGGCTCGAGGATGATGGCCGCGACCTGATCCGGCGCAATATCCGCTTTGAAAATGCGCTCCAGGCTTTTCAGCGCATCCGCGGTGGAGACGCCGTGCGCCGCATTCGGGTAGACACCGTGATACACCGAGCCCGGGAAGGGGCCGAAGCCGATTTTGTAGGGCGCGACCTTACCGGTGAGCGCCATGGTCATAAAGGTACGGCCGTGGAAGCCGCCGCCGAAAGTAATCAGCCCCGGACGGCCGGTGTAAGCGCGGGCAATTTTCACCGCGTTCTCGACCGCTTCCGCGCCGGTGGTGAAGAAGGCCGTTTTTGCCGGCCCGTCAATCGGCGCCAGATCGTTGATACGTTCCGCCAGCGTGACATAGCTTTCGTACGGCACAATCTGATAGGCGGTGTGGGTGAACGCCTGCAGCTGGTCAGCGACCGCGGCAACCACCTTCGGATGACGGTGACCGGTATTTAACACGGCGATACCGGCGGCGAAATCGATCACCTCATTGCCTTCGATATCCCACAGCGTGGCGTTCTCCGCCTTCTCGACAAAGTAGTTACACATTACGCCTACGCCGCGCGGCGTCGCCTGCTGGCGACGTTGATTCAGTTCTGAGCTTTTCACCTGCGAATCTCCTGTCGTGTATGTCACGTTATCGCAACAAATTAGAAACGATGTCGTTTATTTACACAGGAGTTGGCCCTATAATCGAGTACCAATTTTGAATATCTGAGGGATCCAATTGCGTTCGCTGGTGGGTGACCTGGTGCTGGTCCGTCTGCAGGAAGAGCGCGACCCTCTTCTGCACAAACGCTTATACAACGCGCTTCGCCGCGCGATCCTTGACGGTTCGCTGGCGCCGCAAAGCCGCCTGCCGCCGTCGCGGGACCTGGCGGGAGAACTCGGCGTATCAAGAAACACCATATTAACAACTTATGAACAATTGCTGGCGGAGGGATATGTGGTTTCCCGTCGGGGAAGCGGAACATTCGTTGCCCAAACCGCGCCTGAAAGTTCATTGACCGCTAAGGGGAAGCGGGAAAACAGCAGTATCGCGACTTCGACGGCGCACCTTTCACGCCGCGGCCAGCACCTGCTCGGCCAGGTCAGCGCCAGCCCACGCCAGTGGGGAGCGTTTATTCCCGGCGTACCGGACGTTAACGCCTTTCCCCATCCGCTGTTCAGCAAGATCCAGGCCCGCATCAGCCGTCGGCCAAAGCCGGAGCGGCTCAGCTACAGCTGCAACGGCGGTACCCCGGAACTGCAGCAGGCGCTGGTGGATTATCTGCGGGTATCGCGCGGCGTCCACTGTCAGGCAGATCAAATTCTTATCACCGAGGGGATCCACCAGGCGATTGACCTGGTCACTCGCATGCTGTGCGACAACGGCGATCTGGCGTGGGTGGAGGAGCCTTCCTACTGGGGCATTCGCCATGTGCTGGCGATGAACGACGTCCGGGCGGCCCCCATCACCGTCGATGCCAATGGGCTGTGCCCGCCGGAAACGGTTGACGATGCGCCGCGACTCATCTTCGTCACCCCTTCTCACCAGTATCCGCTGGGCGCAGTGATGAGCCTTGAACGCCGTCAGCGGCTGCTGGCGCTCGCCCGCCAGCAGGGCAGCTGGATCGTCGAAGATGATTATGACAGCGAGTTTCGCTTTTCCGGGCAGCCCATCCCCGCCCTGCAGGGGCTGGTGGCCGATGCGCCGGTGGTCTATGTCGGCACCTTCAGCAAGACGCTCTATCCCGGCCTGCGCCTGGGCTATGTGGTGATCCCCCGCCCGCTGGTCAGCGATCTGAAGCACGCCCACGCCGAGCTTTATCGCGGCGGCCATTCGCTGATCCAGATGGCGCTGGCGGAGTTTATTACCGCTGGTCACTACTCGGCGCATATCCGCCGCATGCGGCTGCTCTACAGCCGTCGTCGCGCCTTTTTAACCGAGCTGATTCAGCGGCACTGTATGCCCGACGCCCTGTCGGACTTCAGCGATAATGCCGGACTGCATTTGATCCTCAATTTACCGGAGGAGGCGGACGATGTGGCGATCGCCCGCGAGGCCAATGCGCGCCACATTCTGGTGCGGCCGCTCTCGCGCTACTACCTGACGGCGGCGCGTAAGAAAGGATTATTGATGGGATTTGCCAGCCAGCCCGAGGAGCAGATGGCGCCGGCGTTCAGCGTGCTGATAGGCTGCCTGCGGACGCACTGTCCAGAGGTGCTGCTGCCCATGGATGGCGCAGAAAAACAAAACGCCCCAACCTGAGGCGGGGCGTTATCGGGGTGCCTGGCGTCAGGCAGGGGTGGCGTATCAGGCTTCGATCGCGGCACGCAGTTTTTTCATGGCGTTCTTTTCCAGCTGACGCACGCGCTCTGCGGAGACGCCGTAGCGGTCAGCCAGCTCCTGCAGCGTGGACTTGTTGTCTTCGTCCAGCCAGCGGGCGCGGATGATATCCTGGCTACGCTCGTCCAGGCCCTGCATCGCGTCAGTCAGCTTATTCGCCGCCTGCTCTTCCCAGTTGTCGTCTTCGATGCCGTCGGCAAAGTTTGACGTTTTGTCCTGCAGATAAAGAACCGGCGCCATCGGCTGGCTGTCGGATTCATCGTCCGACGACATGTCGAACGTCATGTCCTGGGCCGCCATACGGGATTCCATCTCGCGGACGTCTTTGCTCGACACGCCCAGCTCACGGGCCACCATTTCCACTTCATCCTGGTTGAACCAACCCAGACGCTGTTTGGTTTTACGCAGGTTAAAGAACAGCTTACGCTGTGCTTTGGTGGTAGCGACCTTCACGATACGCCAGTTGCGCAGCACGTATTCGTGAATTTCGGCTTTAATCCAGTGCACGGCGAAGGAGACCAGGCGCACACCCACTTCCGGGTTGAAGCGACGCACGGCTTTCATCAGGCCGATATTGCCTTCCTGGATCAGATCCGCCTGCGGCAGGCCATAGCCCGAGTAGTTACGAGCAATGTGAACAACAAAGCGCAGGTGAGACAGAATCAGCTTTTTCGCTGCTTCCAGATCGCCCTGGTAATGCAGCTTTTCAGCAAGCTCCCGCTCTTCATCAGCCGACAGCATCGGCCAAGTGTTAGCGGCCCGGATGTACGATTCCAGGTTACCAACGGGGGCTAAAGCTAAAGTTTGCATTTCTTTGGTCATTCAAATCCTCTCAATTGATATCTTCTGACGTGGTCTTGTCCCCATCAGGCAACAAGCATGCCAGCATTCATGAGCAACGAGAATATCACTCACATTAGTATCAGACAGTGATTTTATCCACAAGTTCCCTGCAACGGTGTGAATAAATTACGCACAAAATGTGACACCACGATGAAAAAGTGAGGGCAGGAAAAGGAGAACAAGCTTGCGGTATCTTTCCCTGCGAACAGGAACTCATTGCAGCAGGGAAAGATTATATCACGCTTTTTTTAATCGGGAGTAAAGTGACGTAAATGTTGCACTGTCGCCAGCCAGGCGGCCACCCACCCGATCATCGAGCAGACGATCAGCATCAGCAGACACTCGTCAAAGCCTAAGCCGCTCAGCTCAAACTGGGTGCCGAACACCTTCGCCACCTCGGTCACTGCCGACGAGAGGCGCATCACCAGAATCTCCGACAGGATCAGCGATAAAAACGCGCCGGAGAAGCCCAGCATCGCCCCGCCGTAGAGGAACGGACGCAGGATAAAGCCGTCGGTGGCGCCGATCAGTTTCTGCACGTTAATGGTATCGCGGCGGGCGAAGATGCTCAGGCGCACGCTGTTGCCGATCACCAGGAACACCGCCGCCACCATCAGCACGCCGATCATCGCCGACACGCGGCCCACCAGCCCGGTGAGCGAGGAGAGGCGGGCAAACCAGCTGTCGTCCATCCGTACTTCATCGACCCCCTGGATCCGCGATACCCGATCGCGCAGGGTGTTCAGCGCTTCCGTGCTCTGGAAATCCAGCTTCGGCACCACGATGGCGACCGCCGGCAGCGGGTTCTCTTCCAGCATATCCAGGGCGCCGCCAAAGCCGGACCAGTTACGGAATTCACCCAATGCCTCGTCACGTGACAAATAGTTCACCTTGTCGACGCCCTGCTCCGCCTGCAGCTGGCCGACCACCCGCGCCGCGGCATCGTCATCCAGCGTTTTTTCCAGATACACGGTGATCTGCGGCGAGGGATAGTACTGTGACGCCGCGCTGCTGACGTTTTTGTAGACCATGTAGCAGACGCTTGGCAGGGTCAACGAGATGGCGATAACCATCACCGTCAGGAAGGTCGCCAGCGGCGTGCTTTTTAAATCCTGGAGCGCGCCGTGCCAGGCGTAGCGCACCTGCTCGTTGAACACGTTGCTCTTACGCGAGGCCGGGTTAGGCGCCGCTTTCGGCCGTTTTGGCGCATTGCGCCCGCCGCCGCCGCCGCCCGCCGCGTTGCGCAGGCGATCGAACTTGCTGCCGAACTGGCGGATTTGGTTCATTGCGTCGCGCTTATTCACCCCGAATGCCTCCATGCAGATGGCCGTCGCTGAGCGTCAGCACGCGGTACGGACGGCTGGAGATAAGCCCCAGATCGTGCGTGGCCATCAGTACCGTCACCCCGACGCGGTTAAACTCTTCAAACAGACGTAAAATCCCCTCCGAGAGCGCCTCGTCGAGGTTACCGGTCGGTTCATCCGCCAGCAGCACCGCCGGCTTGTTGACCACCGCGCGAGCGATCCCCACGCGCTGCTGCTCGCCGCCGGAGAGCTGAATCGGAAAGTTCTTCGCTTTGTCCAGCAGCCCGACCTTATCCAGCGCCGCCGAGACCCGGCGACGAATGTCATCGCCGCTGGCGCCGGCGATAATCAGCGGGATCGCCACGTTGTCATACACGGTACGATCCATCAGCAAATGGTGGTCCTGGAAAATCATGCCGATCTGGCGGCGCAGGAACGGCACCTCACGGCTCTTCAGGCGGCTGATTTCATGACCGCTGAAGAAGATTTTCCCGGCGCTGGGCCGTTCGATACCACAGATAAGCTTCAGCAGGGTACTTTTCCCTGCGCCGGAGTGGCCGGTCAGAAACGCCATCTCGCCCGGCTGCAGGTGGAAGTTCACCCCCTGCAGCGCTTGTCTCCCACCGAGATAGGCTTTGCTGACTTGTTCAAAGCGAATCATTCTTAATCCTCTCGGGCAAAAAGTGCCTCAATAAAGTCGCCCGCATTAAACGGACGCAGATCCTCAATACGCTCGCCGACGCCAATATAGCGAATCGGAATGCCGAACTGGTCGGCCACCGAGAAGATCACGCCGCCTTTGGCGGTGCCATCCAGCTTGGTCAGGGTGATCCCGGTCAAACCTACCGCTTCATGGAACAGTTTGGCCTGGCTAATGGCATTCTGCCCGGTGCTGGCGTCGATGGTTAACATCACCTCATGCGGCGCGTCGACGTCCAGCTTTTTCATCACCCGGACGATCTTCTTCAGCTCTTCCATCAGGTGCGATTTATTCTGCAGACGCCCGGCGGTATCGGCAATCAGCACATCAACATGGCGCGCCTTCGCCGCCTGAATGGCGTCGAAAATCACCGAGGCGGAATCGGCGCCGGTGTGCTGGGCGATCACCGGGATATTGTTACGCTGGCCCCAGACCTGCAGCTGTTCCACCGCCGCTGCACGGAAGGTATCCCCCGCCGCCAGCATCACCGATTTGCCCTGCTGCTCAAACTGACGCGCCAGCTTGCCGATGGTGGTGGTTTTCCCCACCCCGTTCACGCCGACCATCAGAATAACAAATGGCGTTTTGCCTTCAACATTCAGCGGCTCATCCACTTTGGCGAGGATATCGCCCATCTCTTCTTTCAGCAGGCCGTACAGCGCTTCCGCATCGCGCAACTGCTTACGGCTGGCGCCCTCGGTGAGATGAGTAATGATCTTGCGGGTGGTTTCCACCCCGACGTCGGCGATCAGCAGTTGCTCTTCCAGCTCTTCAAACAGATCGTCGTCGATCTTCTTACCGCGGAACAGGCTGATAAATCCGGAACCGAGATTTTGTTTGGTTTTCAGCAGGCTACGCTTAAGGCGGGCGAAAAAGCCTTCTTTCGTCGGTTTTTCCTGCTCCTGGACCAGCGCTTCCACCGGCGCCTCTTCCTCTGGCGCCGGCACCACCACCGCCGCCTCTTCCGCCGCCTCGGCCGCCAGCGCCTGCGCTTCCAGCTCTTCATCGCTTAACGGCGCGTCCTCTTCCGGCGCTTCCGTCTCCTGAGGTTGGGCGACGACATCCTCTACAGGCTGCTCAGCCACGGCCTCCGCCGCCACCGGTTCGGCGATAACGTCCTCCACCAGCGACTCAACCACTGCCGGCTGTTCCTCCGCCTTCAGCGGTTCGCTGACCGCAGGCTCCGGCGCGACGACCGGCGCCTCTTCAACCAAAGCAGGCGCTGGCGCCGCCTCTTCTTCCTGCGCGCTGGCAGGCTCCGCGAGGTGGGCCTTTTCGCTTTCGACCACCGTCTCGGTGACTTCGACGACCTCTTCGGCAAACGCCTCCGGGTCCTCTTTCGGCGCGCTCGGCTCAGCAGGGGTTTCCGCCGCCGGCGTCTCCTGGGCAACCGCTTGTTGTTCTTCTACTTTTTGTTCAGTCTCGGTTTCCTGTGCCTGCTCTTTCTGTCCAAAGCCCAGCCAGGAAAAGAAGCCACGTTTTTTCTCTTTTGCCATTTGCGACCACACTCCTCGCTGTTTATTCATGGCGCAGCTTCATCAGAAGCTGAAAAAATGATGAAATTAGTTGGATAGTCTATCACTTAACTTAACTCGCAGCACCGCCCCCGGATTAAGGTTTCGTCAACCGCCGTCGATCGCTAGAATAGCAGGCCGGAAGTTGAGACTTGAGCAGAGAGATGAAAAAACCAAACCACGCGGGCAGCGGCCAGATCCGCATCATCGGCGGGCAATGGCGCGGCCGTAAATTACCGGTGCCGGAGAGCCCGGGCCTGCGGCCGACCACCGACCGGGTTCGCGAAACCCTTTTTAACTGGCTGGCGCCGTCCATCGTTGACGCGCACTGCCTCGACTGCTTTGCCGGCAGCGGCGCGCTGGGGCTTGAGGCGCTGTCTCGCTATGCGGCCAGCACCACGCTACTGGAGATGGAGCGCGGCGTCGCTCAGCAGTTGCAAAAAAACCTGGCCACCCTGAAAGCGGATCGCGGCAAGGTGATCGCGACTAACACCCTCAGCTTCCTGAGCCAACCGGGCACGCCGCATCAGATTGTGTTTGTCGACCCGCCGTTCCGTCAGGGGCTGCTGGAGGAGACGCTGCGCCTGCTGGAAACGCAGGGCTGGCTGGCCGACGAGGCCCTGGTGTACGTCGAAAGCGAAGTCGAAAACGGTTTACCGCCGGTACCGGCGAACTGGCATCTGTATCGTGAAAAAGTGGCCGGACAGGTCGCGTACCGTCTTTACCAACGTGAGGCCCAAGGAGAGAACCATGCTGATTAATTTAGGCCGCCTGCTGATGCTGTGCGTCTGGGCCTTTCTGTTATTGAATCTGTTTCAGCCCTTCCCGAAGCCGCTGAATATCTTCGTCAACGTCGCGCTGATTTTTATGATCCTGATGCACGGTCTGCAGCTGACGCTGCTCAAGGCGACGCAGCCGAAGGATGCCCCGCCGCTGGGCCGCTTTGAGCAAATCCGCATTTTTATCTTCGGCGTGTTTGAGCTCGTCGCCTGGCAGAAAAAACTGAAGGCGACGCTGAAGAAATAGTCCTGACAAGGGCTCAGGGATCGGGCGTGAACGCCACGAACGCTGTGCCCTTATAACTCAACATCCCGCGATCGCCGACGCTCAGCGCATGATACTGCGGCGCGTCAAGGCGAAACACCACCTCCAGCCCGCCGTTCTCAGGGCGAAAGCTCGCTTCATAGCGCATCTCGCTGCCCGCAGGCGTCACCGTCTGCTGCCGCGAACGCCGATCGTTAATCACTTTTTCCCGCTTATTGCTGACGATCACCCGCTTTTGCAACACCGGCGCGGCGTCGTTCGCCAGTTTTTCGCGGCGCTGCTGCACATAGCGAAACGAAGCCGCCACCACAATCACCGCGACGACCAGAACAAAAAAGAGCGGCATTTTACTCATTAAGGTTACCCATAAAAAATATCAGGAATCAGCATACTGCGACTGGAATAACATTGTCATCTGCTGCGCCAAACCACTACACTGAGTGGTAGCTTCACGCATCCGTAACTTTCCTTATGATAACAGATACAGGGACTTACTATGCTTTGGTCATTTATTGCTGTCTGTTTCTCCGCATGGCTTTATGTCGATGCATCCTATCGCGGGCCGGCCTGGCGACGCTGGGTATTTAAACCTGTCACCCTGATTCTGTTGCTGTTGCTGGCCTGGCAGGCGCCGATGTTCAATGCCATCAGCTACCTGGTGCTGGCCGGCCTGTGCGCCTCACTGCTCGGCGACGCCCTGACCCTGCTGCCGCGCCAGCGGGTGATGTACGCGGTGGGCGCCTTCTTCCTGTCGCATCTGCTGTATACCATCTGGTTCGCCAGCCAGCTGACGCTGTCGTTCTTCTGGCCGCTGCCGCTGGTGCTGCTGGTATTCGGCGCCCTGCTGATGGCGGTGATCTGGAGCCGGCTGGAAGAGATGAAAATGCCGGTGCTGACCTTTATCGGCATGACGCTGGTGATGGTCTGGCTGGCCGGTGAGCTGTGGTTTGCCCGCCCTACCAACACCGCGCTGTCCGGATTCGCCGGCGCCGCTCTGCTGCTGCTGAGCAATGCCGTGTGGCTGGTGAGCCACTATCGCCGCCGTTTCCGCGCCGATAACGCCATTGCCGCCGCGTTTTACTTTGCCGGCCACTTCCTCATCGTGCGCGCGCTGTACCTGTAATTTAGTCCTTGACTCTGGAGTCGACTCCAGAGTGTATCCTACGGCTAATGAGAAAATTATCATTTACCGGAGGGTGCCATGTCGACTCCAGACGCGCAGGATAAAAAAGTCCCACAATTCTCGTCATTCACCATGCGGCCAGCGCCCGCCCCGGCGGAAAGCTGCTGCACAGACCACGCCTGCGCCGCAGTGAGCGCGCCTGCCGCCGAAGCGCTCAGCGACGCCCGCTACAGCTGGCAGGTTGCAGGCATGGACTGCGCCGCCTGCGCCCGCAAGGTGGAAACGGCGGTTCGTCAGGTGCCCGGCGTCAGTCAGGTTCAGGTGCTGTTCGCCACTGAAAAATTATTGGTTAACGCCGAGGGCGACGTTCGGGCTCAGGTTGAGCAGGCGGTACGTCAGGCAGGCTATACGCTGCGCGATGCCGATGCCCCCGCGTCAGAGAAAACTCAGGGCTCGCGGCTGCGCGACAATTTACCGTTGCTGACGCTGATCATGATGATGGCCCTGAGCTGGGGGTTGGAGCAGGCCAACCACCCTGCCGGTCAGTTAGCCTTTATTGCCACCACCCTGGTCGGCCTGTGGCCGGTTGCCCGCCAGGCGCTGCGCCTGATCAAGAGCGGGAGCTGGTTCGCCATTGAAACGCTGATGAGCGTCGCCGCCATCGGGGCGCTGTTTATCGGCGCCACCGCAGAGGCGGCGATGGTCCTGCTGCTGTTCCTGATCGGCGAGCGTCTCGAAGGCTGGGCCGCCAGCCGCGCGCGGCAGGGGGTGAGCGCGCTGATGGCGCTGAAGCCCGACACCGCCATTCGCCTGCGCAACGGCGTGCGGGAAACCGTCGCCCAGCGCGATCTGCGCCCGGGGGATGTGATCGAAGTGGCCGCCGGCGGGCGTCTGCCGGCGGATGGTCAGCTGCTGTCGCCATTTGCCAGCTTTGATGAAAGCGCTCTGACCGGCGAGTCGGTGCCGGTGGAGCGTCAGGCCGGAGAACGCGTAGCGGCGGGCGCCACCAGCGTCGACCGCCTGGTGCAGCTGACCGTAATCTCCGAACCGGGCGACAGCGCCATCGACCGCATCCTGAAGCTGATTGAAGAGGCGGAGGAGCGTCGGGCGCCGATCGAGCGTTTTATCGATCGCTTCAGCCGGATCTACACTCCGGCCATTATGGTGGTGGCCCTGTTGGTCGCCATTGTCCCGCCCCTGCTCTTCGCCAGCGCCTGGCTGCCGTGGATTTATAAAGGGCTGACGCTGCTGCTGATCGGCTGCCCGTGCGCGCTGGTCATCTCCACCCCGGCAGCCATCACTTCCGGCCTGGCGGTCGCCGCCCGACGCGGAGCGTTAATTAAAGGCGGCGCGGCCCTGGAACAGCTGGGCCAGGTGCGCCAGGTGGCGTTCGACAAAACCGGCACCCTGACCGTCGGCCAGCCGCAGGTGACCTCGGTCATCGCCACGGCTGAGAATGACGATAACACGCTGCTGGCGCTGGCGGCGGCGGTTGAGCAAGGCTCCAGCCATCCGCTGGCGCAGGCTATCGTCCGCGAAGCGCAGCGGCGTCAGTTGAGTATTCCGCAGGCCAGCGGCCAGCGGGCGCTGGCCGGCTCCGGTATCGAAGCCGAGGTCAACGGCAGCCGTATCGTGATCTGCGCGGCCAGCAAAGCCGCCCCGTCAGAGCATGAGGCGCAGATCCAGCAGCTGGAGAGCGCCGGTCAAACGGTGGTGCTGGTCATGCGCGGCGAGACGCTTCTCGGCATCCTGGCGCTGCGCGACACCCTGCGCGACGACGCGCGTCAGGCAGTGGATGCCTTACACCAGCTGGGGGTGCAGGGGGTGATCCTTACCGGGGATAACCCGCGCGCCGCGGCGGCCATCGCCAGCGAACTGGGGCTGGAATTCCGCGCCGGCCTGCTGCCGGCGGACAAAGTCGAAGCGGTGATGGCGCTGAATGCCGATGCGCCGCTGGCGATGGTCGGGGACGGCATCAACGACGCCCCGGCGATGAAGGCGGCGACCATCGGCATCGCCATGGGCAGCGGCACCGACGTGGCGCTGGAGACCGCCGACGCCGCGCTGACCCACAACCGTCTGACCGGCCTGGCGCAGATGATCTCCCTGGCGCGGGCGACCCACGCGAATATTCGCCAGAACATCGCGATTGCCTTAGGGCTGAAGGGGATTTTCCTTGTCACCACCCTGCTCGGCCTGACCGGCCTGTGGCTGGCGGTGCTGGCGGATACCGGCGCCACCGTACTGGTAACGGCTAACGCGCTGCGGTTATTGCGTAAGAAGTTGTAGCATAGATACCGGCTTCCCTGCTCGCGCTACGCTTAGCAGGGCTACGGTTCCAGACCGTCGGGTAGCCCGGATAAGGCGCTACGCGCCGCCATCCGGGATATTCCCTGCTCGCGCTACGCTTAGCAGGGCTACGGTTCCAGACCGTCGGGTAGCCCGGATAAGGCGCTACGCGCCGCTATCCGGGAGAGACTCAGTGGCTTTTGCGGATCAGGTAGCGGTACGGCAGAGCTTCGGTTTCCTGGGCCACCAGCTCATGCTCCATAAAGCGGCAGAATCCCGGGATATCGCGGGTGGTGGCCGGATCGTCAGCAATAATCAGCAGCGTCTCGCCGACGGGCATTGTCCGCACGGTTTTACGCACCATCATGACCGGCTCCGGGCAGCGCAGTCCCAGGGCATCCAGAGTGTGGTCTGGAGTGGAGAAAAGTTCGCTCATTTTAGTCTCACATCAACAAAACGGCCCTAGTTTACCCCCAGTTCGCCAGTACGCAAGCCAGGTTAACGTTTGCGCGAAAAACAACCATTGCATTACGCCGGCAACGCAGTATCATGCAGCCGTTTTTCATTGGGTTCCCTCACCCCAACGTTCCGCTGCCGATTGCTCATTTACCTGAAGCATGACGGGCATAAAAAGGTCACAATATGAATCCGTTTACTACCGTACAGCGCAAAAAAGCGCTCGTCTGGCTTTCGCTATTTCATCTGCTGGTGATCACCTCCAGCAACTATCTGGTTCAGCTACCGATCTCCATCTTTGGTTTCCATACCACCTGGGGGGCGTTCAGTTTTCCGTTTATCTTCCTCGCCACCGATCTGACGGTGCGAATTTTTGGCGCGCCGCTGGCGCGACGCATTATTTTTGCGGTGATGGTCCCGGCGCTGGTCATCTCCTACGCCATCTCCGCCCTGTTTTACATGGGCGAGTGGCAGGGTTTCGCGGCGCTGGGCACCTTTAATCTCTTCGTCGCGCGTATCGCCATCGCCAGCTTTATGGCCTATGCGCTGGGGCAGATCCTCGACGTCCACGTCTTCAACCGCCTGCGGCAGAGCCGCCGCTGGTGGCTGGCCCCCACCGCCTCGACGCTGTTCGGCAACATCAGCGATACCGTGGCGTTCTTCTTCATCGCCTTCTGGCGCAGCCCGGATCCATTTATGGCCGCCCACTGGGGGGAAATCGCCCTCGTCGACTACAGCTTTAAAGTGCTTATCAGCATCATTTTCTTCCTGCCGATGTACGGCGTACTGTTAAATATGCTGTTGAAAAGGCTGGCGGATAAATCTGATTTGTCGGCATTGCAGCCGAGTTAAAGGTACTCGCGGGCTGATGTGTTAAGATAGCCGGATGAGCCATTAGTGGCCGTTTATCGAAAGGAAGATGTCAATGCGCAATTTGGTTAAATATGTCGGTATTGGCCTGCTGGTGATGGGGCTTGCCGCCTGCGATAACAGCGATTCAAAAGCGCCAACCGTTGGGGCAGCAGCGGAGAGCAACACCAGCGGCCAGGCGATCAGCCTGCTGGATGGCAAACTGAGCTTCACCCTGCCTGCGGGCATGGCCGACCAGAGCGGCAAACTGGGTACTCAGGCGAACAACATGCACGTCTATTCTGACGCCACCGGCCAGAAAGCAGTCATCGTCATCGTCGGCGACAGCACTAATGAAGACCTGGCGGTGCTGGCGAAACGCCTGGAAGATCAGCAGCGTAGCCGCGACCCGCAGCTGCAGGTGGTGAGCAATAAATCGCTGGAGATCAAAGGTCACACCCTGCAGCAGCTGGACAGCATCATCTCCGCCAAGGGGCAGACCGCCTGGTCTTCCGTGCTCCTCGGCAAAGTGGATGACAAACTGCTGACCCTGCAGGTCACCCTGCCGGCGGACAACCAGCAGCAGGCGCAGACCGAAGCGGAAAGCATCATCAGCACCCTCACCATCCAGTAATTACTGGCCTGGTGCGACGGCCTCCGGTTCGCTGACCGGGGGCCGTTTTTTTAACCGCCAGCCCAGCAGCAGCGCCGCCATCACCAGACCTGCCGCCGCCAGATATATCACCGGGATCCCGGTCCACGCCATCAGCAAGCCGGCCAGCGGCCCGGTGACGCCTAACGACAAATCCATAAACACGGTATAGGTGGCCAGCGCCGACCCCTGGTTATGCTGCGGCACCGCTTTCACCGCCACCACGCCCAGCGCCGGAAAGACCAGTGAGAACCCGGCCCCGGTAAGAAAGGTGCCGATTTTCGCCAGCAGCGGCGTATCGGCAAAGCCGACCAGCAGCAGGCCGATGATCTCCACGATAAAGCAGAGCATCGCCACGTTCAGCCCGCCGAGGCGGTTAATGGCGTTGGGAAACAGCAGCCGAGCGCCAACGAACGCGCAGCTGAACAGCGTCAGGGCGAAGGCCGCCCCGTCCCAGCCTTTGGCGTCATAAAACAGCGTGATAAAGGTGGCGATAACCCCGAAACCGGCGGAGGCCAGGGCCAGCGCCATGCCGTAGGGCCACACCCGCCCGAGCACCGCGCGAAACGACATTGCTTTGCCTTTCGCCGCCTTCACCGCTGCGCGGGGCAGCGCGCAGAGGATAGCCACCAGCGCAACCGCCATAATGACCCCGGCCAGGCCGCTGAGGCCAATTTGCGAATAGCACAGCACGCCGAGCGGGGCGCCCATCGCCATCGCCCCGTAGGTCACAATGCCGTTCCATGAGATCACCCGCCCGATATGCAGCGACCCAACAACGCCGACGCCCCACAGCGTCGAGCCGGTGCCGGCAAAGCTCTGGCCGATGCCGAGAATGACTCGTCCGAGGCATAGCAGCAGCAGGCTAACCAGCGGCCAGCCGCTGCTCCAGGCGGCCAGCAGATAGCTCAGACCGCTTAAAAAGCAGCCGCAGAGGCCGAAGACGACAATCTTTTTGGGCCCCAGCAGGTCAGCGTAGCGCCCGGCGTGCGGGCGGCTGAGCAGCGTGGCGAAATATTGCAGACTAATCACCAGGCCGGCCCAGAAAGCGCTAAAGCCCATTACATCATGCACATAGCCAGGAAGTACCGCCAGCGGCAAGCCGATGGTGAGGTAGCTGGCAAAGTTAAAAATAACCACGGAGACAATCCGCAGATTGAGGCGCAGTCCATTGAGCGCCGGTTCGGCGACGGATTCGGGCATCAGGTTCCACCAGATTTGTACTATACAGAGCCACTATTACCACGACTTCTGTTGAAAAGCAGCCTTCCGATGGCAATAACCTCAGCGGCGCCATCGCCGCGCTCATCAGCATAAATTGCCGCGACGATTATTCGACTTTCCTTAATGGAAGGATAAATACATATTAATAATTATCGCTATTGCCTGAGCAGGGTTAAATTACTTATACTTCCTCACGGCTCTGATAGCGCCTCATTGTTTATCATGATGTTAATATTTCTATAACATCATATTTCCCTCTCCGGCCTGTTTTAATACAGATGAACATATTGCCTGACAGAACAACCACAGCATATCAGCCTATATAAAAGTTTCTTACGTGGCATAAGTTAATGCCAGTAGCCAATATATTGACATGGAGTATTCATGAAAAAAATTATTCACTGGATGATTGCCGCTACGGTTGTCGGTGCGCTCGCCGGTTGCGCACGGACAGCCCCTATTGAACAGGTCAATGCGATAGTGAGCGCCGGCCATACGGAAGCGCAGGTCAAGGATGCCATTATCAAAGCAGGTGCTCAGCGCCAATGGATTATGTCTGACGCGGGCCCTGGCGTCATAAAAGGTAAATTGCAAAATCGCGACCATGTCGCGGATATTAAAATTAACTACTCCGCAACAAGTTATTCTATTGTCTATGTGAGTAGCATTAATCTCATGGCCGCCAACGGAAAAATTCACAGAAACTATAACCGCTGGGTACACAACCTCGATAAAGATATTCAGGTTACGCTGGCAGCAAACACCGCTCTGCAACAATAAATATACATACGGGTCACTACTGACCCGTTTCGCCGATTATTTGTAATAAGGTTGTACCGAACGTGTACCAAAAGGATTCTCTCAGCGCACTTGATGCCATTACTGAAGCGCAGCGTATTGCTTTTGCCCCCATGCTCTTTCAAACCGCATTATGTCTACGCAACTCAGGTATTCTGGGTTATCTGGACCAACAAGGTAAACGCGGTGCAACGTTTGCAGCCATCAGTGAAATTTTCGACGGAAAAGAATATGCCGTTAGCGTTTTGCTCGATATGGGATTAAGCGGTCGTATCCTGACCTATAAAGAGGAACGCTACCACCTCTCTAAAATAGGACATTTCTTACTTCATGATCCGATGACGCGAGTAAATATGGATTTTACTCAAGACGTTTGTTATCAAGGATTATTCTTTCTGGAAAATGCGCTCCAGGAGGGAAAGCCTTCAGGGTTAAAAGTTTTTGGTGAGTGGCCAACGATTTACCCTGCCTTGTCACAGCTACCACCCGCGGCGCGCAAAAGCTGGTTTGCCTTCGACCATTACTATTCCGATGGCGCCTTCACTGCAGCGCTGCCCTATGTATTCGCCAGCCAGCCCGCAAGGCTGTACGATGTAGGCGGTAATACCGGGAAATGGGCGCTACGCTGTTGCCAGTACGATGAAAATATCGCGGTCACGTTATTAGATTTACCGCAACAAATTGCACTGGCACGGGAAAATATAGAAAATGCTGGCCTTGCCCATCGCATCGATTTTCATGCTGTGGATATGCTGAGTGACGCCCCCCTACCCGGCGAAGCGGATATCTGGTGGATGAGTCAGTTCCTGGACTGTTTCTCGCCAGAACAAATCATCACCATACTCAGTAATGTGGCACAGGTCATGAAACCTGGCGCCCGCCTGTACATTCTGGAATTGTTCTGGGATGCGCAGAAATTTGAAGCAGCATCATTTAGTCTGAATGCGTCTTCACTCTATTTTACCTGTATGGCCAACGGCAACAGCCGTTTCTACAGCGTAGAGAAGTTTTACCGCTATCTTGAAATGGCGGGGTTCGAAGTAGAACAGCGTCACGATAATTTAGGCGTTGGGCATACCTTGTTGATATGCCACAAGAATAATTGATTGATCGCGGATGCGAGTGGATGACATTTTCATTTAACATTGTTGATTGGCAGGCCTTCGCGCCTGGCGTCAGTGGCCCCGAGCAATGGCAACGGTGGTCACAGCATTTGCACGCCATCGATCCCGCCGCGGCGCCACCCAAACTCAACGAATTGCCGATGATGACCGCACGCCGACTCAGCTCGGGAAGTAAGCTGGCTGTGGAATGCGGTCTGGCTATGCTCCGTCGCCATGAAATCGATGCCGTTCTTTATACCAGCCGTCACGGCGAACTGGAGCGCAACTATCGGATCCTCCATGCGCTGGCTATGGAGCAAGCGATCTCGCCGACCGATTTCGCCTTATCGGTGCATAATTCCGCCGTGGGTAATCTGACGATTGCTGCAAAAAAAGCGATTATGTCGTCATCCCTTTCTGCCGGACGCGATACGTTTCAGCAGGGATTATACGAAGTGATGGGCCTGCTACAGGCGGGTTATCAGCGCGTGTTGATGGTTGATTTCGACGGTTTTCTCCCTGAGTTTTACCACGCTCAGTTGCCGCCAGGTATCACCACCTGGCCCTATGCGGCAGCCTGGGTGATTGAGCCCGGTCGCCAGTGGCAATGCCACGCCCAGCCTCATGCAGCCGTTGCTGAAAGTCCATTACCGCAAAGTTTACTGTTCTTGCAGTACTATTTGCAGAATGCCCGCACGTTCACGCTTCCCGGCGATCGCGTGCAATGGCAATGGAGCCGCGCATGAAGCCGTTTTTCCACCGGCTTAATCGGCTCTGGCGCGCAGCGATGACCGGTTTCTGCTTCGCACTGTTTGGCATTGGCGGCCTGCTGCTCTCGCTCATCTGGTTTAATCTGCTGCTGGTTTTGGTACGTAATAAAACCCGCCGACGCCGCATCGCGCGGCGCAGCATTTCCGTTAGCTTTCGCGTATTCCTCAGCGTGGTGAAAAGCGTCGGGGTTCTCGATTACCGTATCGATGGCCGCGATATTTTGCGCGCGGAGCGCGGTTGCCTGGTGGTCGCCAATCACCCCAGCCTTATTGACTACGTGATGCTGGCCTCGGTGATGCCGGAGACCGACTGCATGGTAAAAAGCGCGCTGCTGAAAAATCCATTCGTCAGCGGCGTGATCCGCGCCGCCGATTATCTGATTAACGATCAGGCCGATGCCCTGCTGCCGGCAAGCCGGCAGCGTTTACAGCAAGGCGATACGATTTTGATTTTCCCTGAAGGCACGCGCACCGTGCCGGGGAAAAAAATGCAGCTACAGCGGGGGGCGGCTAATATCGCGGTACGCTGTGGCAGCGATTTACGCATTGTCGTCATCCGCTGTACCGAGCATATGCTGGGTAAACAAAGCAAATGGTACGACGCGCCGCCAACTAAGCCGCAGTTTACCGTCGAGGTTGGAGAGCGGCTGCCAATACATCAGTTTTATGATGCCAATAAACAAGAACCGGCGCTGGCCGCAAGACAGTTGAACCGTCATATTTTGCTTAAATTAGAAACAGGCACTCTCCCTGAAACAGGAATGAATGATGCAAGCGCTCTATCTTGAAATTAAAAATCTGATCATCAGTACATTGAACCTGGACGAGCTGTCCGCTGATGATATCGACACCGACGCCGCGCTTTTTGGCGATGGTCTGGGCCTGGACTCAATTGATGCGCTGGAGCTGGGTCTGGCGGTGAAAAATCAGTACGGCGTGGTGCTGTCGGCTGAAAGTGAAGAGATGCGTCAGCATTTCTACTCTGTCGCCACGCTGGCGGCATTTATTCAAGCACAGCGCGCCTGAGGAGAGTGGTTATGAATGAACAACAAGCCATTTACGAAGAAATCTCCGCGCTGCTGGTGAACGTGTTTGAAATCGATCCGCAGGATATTACGCCTGAGGCCCGTCTGTACGAAGATCTCGAACTGGACAGTATTGACGCCATCGACATGATCGTCCATCTGCAAAAGAAAATTGGCAAGAAAATCAAGCCAGAAGAGTTCAAAACTGTCCGCACCGTGCAGGATGTGGTCGATGCGGTAGAACGCCTGTTCAAAGAAGAATAATTCACCGTGTCGGGCATTCGCTCACTGCCAGTTGTGCCATTGCTGACGGGCATATTGCTGCTGGCCTGGCCGTTTATAATCTGGTTCGGCCTCGCGCATAACAGCCTGCAAGGGTTGTTACCGCTCATGGCGCTGATGTTGTTTTTACGCTTTCGTCAGACCCGGCGACGAGCGGGAGCGCTGAGCGTGGTCACTCAGATTGTGGCGGTGGCCGGCATGACGCTGTGTATTGCCAGCTACCTGCTGAAAACCCATCAGTTACTGCTATTTTACCCGGTGGTGGTGAACAGCGTGATGCTGGCGGTGTTTGGCGGTTCGCTATGGTCCACGATGCCGATAATCGAGCGTCTGGCGCGACTGCGTGAACCGGATCTTCCGGAGCGGGCTGTACGCTATACCCGGCGCGTCACCCAAATCTGGTGCGCCTTTTTCATCATTAACGGTGGCATTGCGCTTTTTACCGCGCTGTATGGCGATCTGTCCCTGTGGACGGCGTGGAACGGCATGATTTCCTATCTGCTGATGGGCACGCTCATGGCCGGCGAGTGGCTGGTGCGCCAGCGGGTGATAAAACGAGATAAACCATGAAGCAGCCTCTCCCGTTGGACCAGTGGCTCAGCGCCGCGCGTTCGCCGGAAACGCCGATCGCCTGGCAGGACACGCACCTCTGGACGCTTGCACATCTGCGCCATGATGTCGCCCACCTGCTCACGCACTTGCGTCAGCAGCCAGCCATGCGCTGGGCGTTGTGCATTGAAAATAGCTACTTGTTTATCGTCGCTCTGCTGGCAACCCTGCATGCCGGCAAAACGCCGGTCCTTCCCGGCCACGGCCGTATTTCGCTGTTAAATGAGCAGAAGGCGCTGTTTGACGGCATTCTCAGCGATAAAGCGCTGGCATGGGATGGCGCGCTGGTGATTGTCGAGTCCACGATGGTGGTAACGAGCGGCCAGATGCATTTTCCCGCGCCAGGCAAAGAGGCTTGCATTGAATTATTCACCTCCGGTTCCACCGGTCAACCGAAGCGAATTTGCAAACCGATCGGCTCGCTCGACCGCGAGGCGGCGCTGTTATCCGCCTGCTATGCCGGGCGTCTGGCAGGCTGTCGGGTGGTGGCATCCGTAGCGCCGCAGCATATGTATGGCCTGACGTTTCGACTGTTCTTGCCAATGGCGTTGGGTTTACCGCTTCACGCGGACATGCTGGAGTACACCGAACAGTTAACGGCGTTAAGCCGGAAGCATCGCTATCTGTTTATTAGTAGTCCGGCCTTCCTTAAACGTCTCGACCACCGGCTTACCCCTCCGCCGATCGAAATGATCGTGTCCGCAGGCGGCAAGCTGCTTTGGCAGGATGCCGTGCAAACCGCCCGCTGGTGCAATACCTGGCCGGATGAAATATACGGCAGTACGGAAAGCGGCGTCATCGCCTGCCGCCAGCGCGTGCAGGATGAGGCGCCATGGCAACCGTTTCCTGGCATCCGCTTTCAGCCAGAAGGCGATGCGTTCCGCCTCTTTTCTCCGCTTATTACCGATAACCGCGGCCAGCTGCTCGAGGATATTTTGCATTTTAGCGAGAGTGGCCACTTCCATTTGGCAGGCCGTCGGGATCGCGTGGTCAAAATTGAAGAGAAGCGCATATCGCTGAGCGAAGTGGAGCAGCGCCTGCTGGAACTTGAAGGCATCATTGATGCCGCCGTGTTACCCATCACCCGCGGCAGCCGTCAGAGTATTGGCGTATTGCTGGTGCTGGATAACCATGCCCGCCAGCGCTGGGGAAAAAGCCAGGAGACTCATTGGCGAAAAGCACTGCGCCCTCTGCTGGAACCGGTCGCCATTCCCCGCTACTGGCGGGTTATCGACGAGATCCCCGTCAATAGTATGAACAAGCGTGTCTACACGCAGTTACAGGAGTTATTTCATGCAGCCCCATGAAATTGAGCGCCGTCAGCCACAAGCCGATCGGGTTGAAATCATTTTATCGGTGGATCCGGCGTTATTCTGGTTTCGCGGCCACTTTGCCGTTCAGCCCTTGTTGCCAGGCGTCGCGCAGATTGACTGGGCGATGCATTACGCTACCACCTTGCTGGCGCCCGGCTGGCGCTTTCACGATATTCACAATGTGAAATTCCAGTCGCCGCTCCTGCCGGGGGCGATCGTGACGCTCACTCTTAGCTGGCAGGAAGCGCGTCAGCTCATCACCTTCAGCTATCAGCGCCACGATGGCGAAACACGACATACCGCCAGCAGCGGGAAGATTCGCTTATGTCGCTAACCTTTTCCCCCTGCGTGGTGATCCCGTGCTATAACCACGGCGCGATGATGTCGCGGGTGCTGGCGCGCCTGCAGCCGTTTGATCTTCCCTGTATCGTGGTGGACGACGGCAGCGACCGTCGCACACAGCTGGAGCTGGAGCGACTGGCGCTGGAAACCCCGGATCTGACGTTGCTCCGCTTACCGCAGAACGCCGGAAAAGGCGCCGCGGTCATCTGCGGATTACAGGCCGCAGCGCAAGCAGGGTTCAGCCACGCGGTGCAGGTCGATGCCGATGGGCAGCACGCCATCGAAGATATTCCGCAGCTGCTGGCGCTGGCGCAGAAGCATCCCGAGGCGCTGATCTCCGGCCAGCCGGTTTACGACGACTCAATCCCGCGCTCGCGCCTGTACGGACGCTGGATCACCCACGTCTGGGTATGGATTGAAACGCTATCGCTGCAGCTAAAAGACAGCATGTGCGGCTTTCGCGTCTATCCGCTGGCGCCGACGCTGCAGCTGGCTAAGCGCGTGCCCCTCGGCAAGCGGATGGATTTTGATACCGAAGTGATGGTGCGCCTCTACTGGCAGGGGAACACCAGCTACTTTGTCCCGACCCGCGTGACCTATCCGCCGGACGGTTTGTCGCATTTCGATGCCCTCAGAGATAACTGCCGCATCTCGCTGATGCATACCCGACTGTTCCTCGGCATGTTGCCGCGGATCCCCTCGCTGCTGTTTCGCCGCGCTTCGCCGCACTGGGCGCGTCAGAAGGAGGTCAAAGGCTTATGGGGCATGCGCCTGATGCTGTTGGTGTGGCGGCTGTTGGGACGACACGCGTTTTCGCTGCTGCTCTACCCGGTGGTCGGCGTCTACTGGCTAACGGCCAGCACCGCGCGCCGCGCTTCACAAAACTGGCTTACCCGCGTGCGCGACCAGTTAGCCGCTCGTCAGCTGCCGGAGCCGGGCGAACTCAGTAGCTATCGTCACTTCCTGCGCTTTGGCAACGCGATGCTGGATAAAATCGCCAGCTGGCGCGGCGAACTGCAGTTTGGTCGCGATGTGGTGTTTGCCGCAGGTGCCGAAGAGACGCTCAATATCGACGATCCGCGCGGCAAACTACTGCTGGCCTCACATCTCGGCGATGTTGAAGCCTGCCGTGCGCTGGCGCAGCTGCAGGGCAGCAAGACCATCAACGCGCTGGTGTTCAGCGACAATGCCCAACGCTTTAAGCAGATTATGGCGGAGATGGCCCCGCAGGCCGGACTCAACCTGCTGCCGGTCACCGATATCGGCCCGGAGACCGCCATGCTGCTGCAGGAAAAACTGGATCGCGGAGAATGGATCGCCATTGTCGGCGATCGTATTGCGGTCAATCCGCAGCGCGGCGGCGAGTGGCGCGTCTGCTGGAGCCGTTTTATGGGGCAACCGGCCCCCTTCCCGCAGGGGCCCTTTATCCTCGCGGCTATTTTGCGCTGCCCGGTCAATTTGATGTTCGCTCTGCGTCAGCAGGGCAAGCTGCGCATTTACTGTGAGCCGTTCGCTGACCCGCTGCCGCTGCCGCGCGCCAATCGCCAGCAGGCACTGCAACATATCATCGATCGCTACGCCGAACGGCTGGAATATTACGCGCTGCAGTCGCCGCTCGACTGGTTTAACTTTTTCGATTTCTGGCGTTTGCCGGAGCCCAAAGATAAGGAGTAAAGGGTGCTTAACGATCCCCGTTTTACTGCTGAAGTAGAGCTAACCATTCCCTTTCACGACGTCGATATGATGGGCGTCGTCTGGCATGGCAACTATTTCCGCTACTTCGAAATTGCCCGCGAGGCGCTGCTTAACCAGTTCAACTACGGCTACCGGCAGATGAAAGCCTCCGGCTATCTGTGGCCGGTGGTGGATACCCGCGTGAAGTACCGGGACGTTATCACCTTCGAGCAGCGTATTCGCGTCCGCGCGCGTCTGGAAGAGTTCGAAAACCGCCTGCGCATTGGCTATGAAATTTTTGCCGCCGAGAGCGGCAAACGCACCACCACCGGCTACACCATCCAGGTCGCGGTGGACGAAAAAAGCGGCGAGATGTGTTTTGTCAGCCCGCAAGTTCTGTTTGAACGCATGGGGGTCACGCCATGAGATTGCTGCTGTTGGTGGGACTGTTCATCAGTCCGTTGGTCAGCGCGCTGACGCTCGATGACCTGCAAAAACAATTTAGCGAACAGCCGGTGGTGCGCGCCCACTTCGATCAAACCCGCACCATAAAGGATCTTCCGCAGCCGCTGCGATCCCAGGGGCGGATGTTGATCGCCCGCGACCAGGGCTTGCTGTGGGATCAAACCTCACCGTTCCCGATGCAACTGCTGCTGGATGACAAACGGATGGTGCAGGCGATTAACGGCCAGCCGCCGCAGACCGTCACCGCCGAAAACAACCCGCAGATGTTCCAGTTCAACCATCTGCTGCGCGCGCTGTTCCAGGCCGATCGTAACGTGCTGGAGGAGAACTTCCGCGTGGAATTCGCCGATAAAGGCGACGGGCGATGGACGCTGCGCCTGACGCCTGTCACCACGCCGCTGGATAAGATTTTCGCCAGCATCGATCTCGCCGGAAAAACCTACCTGGAGCATATTCAACTCAACGATAAACAAGGCGATCGCACCGATATCGCCCTTTCCCAACATCAACTGACGCCAGTGCAACTGACCGATGACGAACGCCAACGCTTTGCCGCCCAGTAAACGTCCTGCGCTGATCTGGGGCGTCGTCTGCCTGATACTGGCGGGCGCGCTGCTGGCGCTGTTGCCGCAGGCCCGGCTCAACAGCAGCGTGCTGGCGATGCTGCCCAAACAGACGCTCGGCGCGATCCCCCCGGCGCTGAACGACGGCTTTATGCAGCGTCTGGATCGCCAGCTGGTCTGGCTGGTCAGTCCCGGTAAACAGGCCGACCCGCAGGTGGCTCGCGACTGGCTGCGGTTGCTGCAAACCTCAGACGCGCTGGCCGAGGTCAAAGGCCCAATGGATGCCGCCAGTCAGCAGGCCTGGGGAACGTTTTTCTGGCAACATCGCAATGCGTTAATCGACCCCGCCACCCGCGCACGTCTGCAGGAGGGCGGCGAAGCGCAGGCCCAGTGGATCCTTTCGCAGCTCTATTCGGCGTTTTCCGGGGTCAGCGGTAAAGAGTTACAAAACGACCCGCTGATGCTGATGCGCGGCTCACAGCTGGCGATGGCGAATAGCGGCCAGCGGATGCAGCTGCAGGACGGGTGGCTGACCAGCAAAGACGCGCAAGGTAACGTCTGGTATCTGCTGCACGGCGAGCTGGCGGGTTCGTCGTTCGATATGCGACAGACGCACCGCCTGGTGACCACCCTCGCGCAGCTTGAAAAGGAATTAAAAGCGCGCCACCCGCAGGCGCAGCTGCTGTCGCGCGGCACCGTATTTTACAGTGATTACGCCAGCCAGCAGGCGAAGCGCGATATCTCCACTCTCGGCGCGGCCACCCTGTTCGGCGTCATCCTGTTGATCGTGGCCGTGTTCCGCTCGCTGCGTCCGCTGCTGTTATGCGCGATCTCTATCGCTATCGGCGCACTGGCCGGCACCGTTGCCACGCTGCTGCTGTTTGGCGAGCTGCATCTGATGACCCTGGTGATGAGCATGAGCATTATTGGCATTTCCGCAGATTACACGCTCTATTACCTGACAGAACGGATGGTCCATGGCGCAGCGGCTTCACCGTGGCAAAGCCTTGTTAAAGTACGGAAAGCGCTGCTGCTGGCGCTGCTTACCACCGTGGCGGCTTATTTAATCATGATGCTGGCCCCCTTCCCGGCCATTCGCCAGATGGCGCTATTTGCGGCCGTGGGGCTAAGCGCCTCATGCCTGACGGTGATTTTCTGGCAGCCATGGCTGTGCCATGGGCTCCCGGTGCGTCCCGTTCCAGCGATGGTGCTGATGTCGCGCTGGCTCGCGGCATGGCGGCGTAACAAAAAACTCGCCATCGGTCTGCCGGTGGTTCTGGCCATTTTCTCCCTGACGGGGCTCGCTCTCCTGCGGGTGGATGACGATATCTCACAGCTGCAGGCGCTACCGCAGAATATCCTCTCCCAGGAGCATGCCATCACCGCGCTCACTGGCCAAAGCGTCGATCAAAAGTGGTTCGTGGTTTACGGCGACACGGCGCAACAAACGCTGCAGCGGCTTGAAGCCTTTATGCCCGCACTGGCTAAAGCGCAAACCGACGGTATGCTTGGCGGGTATCGCGCCATTCCGCTCAATTCACTGGCCCGCCAGCAGCAGGATCTGGCCCTGCTGAAGCAGGCGGCGCCGGCCATCGGCCAGGCGCTGAATAACGCCGGACTCACCGCTGTTCACCCCGACCTGCGGCCGATGCCGGTGACAGTCGGCGACTGGCTTGCCAGTCCGGCCAGCGAAGGCTGGCGGCTGCTATGGCTGACGCTGCCGGATGGCGAAAGCGGCGTACTGGTGCCAGTGAGCGGGGTGAAAGATAGCCCGGCGCTGAAGGCGCTCAGCACAACCCAGACTGGCGTGGCGTGGGTCGATCGTAAAAGCGATTTCGACCAGCTTTTCGCGCTCTACCGTCATATTTTAACCGGGCTGCTGGGCGTTGCGCTGGCGGTGATTGCCTGCGGCGCCGCTATCCGCCTTGGCTGGCGCAAGGGCTTAATAAGCCTGGTGCCGTCGGTATTGTCGCTGGGATGCGGCCTGGGGGCGTTGGCGCTCATCGGCCACGCCGTTAACCTGTTCTCCTTACTGGCGCTGGTGCTGGTACTTGGGATTGGCATCAACTACACCCTGTTTTTCAGCAACCCGCGCGGCACGCCGCTGACATCGCTGCTGGCGGTTACCCTGGCGATGATGACCACCTTATTAACGCTTGGCATGCTGGTGTTTAGCGCCACCCAGGCCATCAGCAGCTTTGGCACTGTCCTGGTCAGCGGTATTTTCACCGCTTTCCTGCTGTCGCCGCTGGCGATGCCGAGCAAAAAAGAGAAAAAAAGACGATGAGAAGACCATCATTCTGGCGCGCCTTCGCGCTCTTCGCCGCCTTATTGCTGGCCGGCTGCAGTCATTCGCCGCCGGAGCCGCAAGGCCGTCCGCAGGCGTGGCTGGAGCCGGGTACGCGCGTCACGTTGCCGCCGCCGGGCATCTCGCCGGCCATCAGTTCCCAGCAGTTATTGACCGGCCGCTTCAACGGCCAAACCCAGTCGCTGCTGGTGCTGCTCAATGCCGATGATAAAAAGCTCACGCTGGCGGGCCTGTCGTCCGTCGGTATCCGCCTGTTCCTGGTGACCTATGATCAACAAGGGCTGCGCGCGGAACAGTCGATGGTGATCCCGCAACTGCCGCCCGCCAGCCAGGTGCTGGCCGATGTGATGCTCAGCCACTGGCCGCTTAGCGCATGGCTGCCGCAGCTGCCGAAAGGCTGGACGCTAACCGACCGCGGCGACAAACGCGAACTGCGTAACGCGCGCGGAAAACTGGTCACCGACATCACCTATATCAACCGCAAAGGCAAGCGCGTGCCGATTAGCATCGAGCAGCACGTCTTTAAATACCACATCACCATTCAATACCTGGGTGACTGAGATGATCTTCATTTCTGCTGTCGGCATGATTAACGCCCTGGGACGCGATAATGATGAAATCGCCGCCAATCTGGCCCGCGGTATAGCGCCCGGCATGCGCCCGCGTGAAGGGTGGTTACAGGGGCATCCGCAGGCGATTTTCGCGGGGGTGGACGGCGAACTACCCGCCATTCCCGATACCTTTCGCGACCATCGTTCGCGCAATAATCAGCTGCTGCTGGCGGCGCTGGCGCAGATCCGGCCGCAGGTGGATCGCGCTATCGCCCGCTATGGCCGGGATCGGGTCGCCGTGGTGTTGGGCACCAGTACGTCAGGGCTGGATGAAGGCGACGTACACGTTAATTTGACGCTTAACGGCAAGGCGAGCGAGGCCTGGCGCTATCCACAGCAGGAGCTGGGCGACCCGTCGCGTTTTCTCAGCCGCTGGCTGGCGCTGGATGGTCCGGCATATACCCTGTCAACCGCCTGCTCCTCCAGCGCGCGGGCGATAATCAGCGGACGGCGGCTCATTGAGGCGGGACTGGCGGATGTGGCGATCGTCGGCGGCGCGGATACCCTTAGCCGGATGCCCATCAACGGCTTTCACAGCCTGGAGTCGCTCTCCACGACGCAGTGCCAGCCGTTTAGCCGCGACCGCAGCGGGATCACCATCGGCGAAGGGGCGGCGCTGATGCTGCTGACCCGCGAGCCGCAGCCCATCGCGCTGCTGGGTATCGGCGAATCCAGCGACGCCTGGCATATTTCCGCCCCGCATCCCCAAGGAGAAGGGGCGATGCGCGCCATTCAGCAGGCGCTGGACGACGCGGGCATCATGCCGGAGCAGGTGGGTTACATTAACCTGCACGGTACCGCTACGCGGCTTAACGACCAGATAGAAGCCCGGGTGATCAACGCGCTGTTTGGCGAAAGGGTGCCCTGTAGTTCCACCAAACATCTGACCGGACATACGCTGGGTGCGGCGGGGATCACCGAGGCCGCCATCGGCATGCTGATCCTGCAGCGCAATCTGTTGTTACCGGCACAGGATTTCAGTCAGTCTCCGCAGGATGACACGCTACCGCCGTGCGGGCTCATTGAACATCCGCAGCCGCTGTCGCGGCCAGTTATCCTGTCGAACTCTTTTGCCTTTGGCGGCAATAACACCAGCATCCTGCTCGGGAGAATGTCATGAGCCACTTTTTATCACCCGGCAGTTACCTGCCGCACGACGCGCCGATGCTGCTGCTGGAAGAGGTCGAGGCGGTGACTGCCGACACCGCCACCTGCCGCGTCGCGGTCTCACCCGGCAGCGTTCTGGCGCCATTTCTCGATACCAACGGCGATCTTCCCGGCTGGTTCGCCCTTGAATTAATGGCGCAGACCGTCGGCGTCTGGTCCGGCTGGCACCGCCAGCAGCAAGGACAAACGTCGCTCGCTTTAGGCATGGTGCTGGGCGCGCGCGAACTGGTTTGCGCGGCCGGGAGCCTGCCGGGCGGAAAGACGCTGTCCATCAGCGTGAAGCTCTTGATGCAGGATGAACGTTTCGGCAGCTTCGAAGGCACCATTATGGTGGACGATGACGTCCTGGCCAGCGGGCGGGTCAACACCTTCCAGCCCACAACAGAAGAACTTAGCACTTTATTTCAACAAGGAGCGTCAGAATGAGTCGTTCAGTTTTGGTTACCGGCGCCAGCAAAGGCATCGGTCGCGCTATCGCCTGCCAGCTGGCAGCGGACGGTTTTGTGGTGGGCGTCCACTTTCATCGCGACCGCGCGGGGGCGCAACAGACGCTGGAGGCGATAACCGCCGCCGGCGGCGACGGCCGGCTGCTGAGTTTTGACGTCGCCGATCGTCAGCAATGCCGCGAGGTACTGGAGCAGGATATGGCCGACCATGGCGCGTGGTATGGCATTGTCAGCAACGCCGGCATCGCCCGCGACGGCGCCTTCCCGGCGCTTGGCGATGACGACTGGGACGCCGTGATCCACACCAACCTCGACAGTTTTTATAACGTCATTCATCCCTGCATCATGCCGATGATTAGCGCGCGCCAGGGCGGACGTATCATCACCCTCTCCTCGGTTTCCGGCGTCATGGGCAACCGCGGCCAGGTCAACTATAGCGCCGCCAAGGCGGGCATTATCGGCGCCACCAAAGCGCTGGCGATAGAACTGGCAAAACGCAAAATCACCGTTAACTGTATTGCGCCGGGTCTTATCGACACCGGGATGATTGACATGGAAGAGCGCGCGCTGCAAGAGGCGATGACCATGATCCCGATGAAACGCATGGGTCAGGCCGACGAGGTGGCCGGGCTTGCCAGCTATTTAATGTCGGATATCGCGGGCTACGTCACCCGCCAGGTCATTTCCATCAACGGGGGGATGCTATGATACGCCGGGTGGTCATTACAGGGATGGGCGGGGTGACCGCGTTTGGCGAAAACTGGCAGGATGTCGCCACCAGGCTGCGGGAATATAAAAATGCGGTGCGTAAGATGCCTGAATGGCTGGCGTATGACGGACTGCATACGCTGCTGGGGGCGCCAATCGACGATTTCACCCTGCCGGAGCATTATACCCGCAAGCGTATCCGCGCGATGGGGCGGGTATCGCGGCTCTCCACCCGCGCCACTGAGCTCGCGCTGGAGCAGGCCGGGCTTATCGGCGACACCGTGCTGACCAACGGCCAAACCGGCATCGCTTACGGCTCGTCAACCGGTAGTACCGGTCCGGTGAGCGAGTTCGCCACCATGTTGACGGAGAAACATACCAACAATATCACCGGCACTACCTATGTGCAGATGATGCCGCATACCACCGCGGTGAATACCGGATTATTCTTCGGTCTGCGGGGGCGCGTGATCCCCACCTCCAGCGCCTGCACCTCCGGCAGCCAGGCGATTGGCTACGCCTGGGAAGCTATTCGCCACGGTTACCAAACGGTGATGGTGGCCGGCGGGGCCGAGGAGCTCTGCCCTTCGGAAGCCGCGGTATTCGATACCCTCTTCGCCACCAGCCAACGCAATGACGAACCGGCCCTCACCCCCTCTCCGTTCGATGAACAGCGAGATGGTCTGGTGATTGGCGAAGGCGCCGGCACGCTGATCCTTGAAGATCTCGAGCATGCCAAAGCGCGCGGCGCAACCATCTACGGTGAAATCGTCGGGTTCGCCACTAACTGCGATGCGGCCCATATTACCCAGCCGCAGCGCGAAACCATGCAGATCTGCATGGAACAATCGCTAAACATGGCGGGCTTAAGCCCCCGGGATATCGGCTATATTTCGGCCCACGGCACCGCCACCGATCGCGGCGATATCGCGGAAAGCCAGGCAACGGCGGCCGTTTACGGCGACAGCGTGCCGATCTCTTCGCTGAAAAGCTATTTCGGCCATACGCTTGGCGCTTGCGGGGCGTTAGAAGCGTGGATGAGCCTGCAGATGATGCGCGAAGGCTGGTTTGCGCCAACGCTGAATCTCCATAAACCGGACGCCAACTGTGGCGAACTGGATTACATCATGGGGGAAAAGCGCAAACTGGAGTGTGAATTCCTGCAGAGCAACAACTTCGCCTTCGGCGGCATTAACACCTCGATCATTATTCGACGCTGGCCTTGAAATGTATCAGCTTTTTCTGGGTAAGATCTCCGCCCTTAGCGCCCTGCCGTTACCGCCTGCGTTGATGGCGCAGGCGCCGGACGGACCGCGACGAGCCAGCTGGCTTGCCGGCCGCGCGCTGCTGGCGCAGGCGGGTGCCCCGCTGACGGACATTCAGCTTGGCGAACAGGGCAAGCCTGCCTTCCCCGTCGCGCGCAGGCTGTGGTTTAACCTTAGCCACAGCGGCGACGATATTGCCCTGCTGCTCAGCGATAAAGGCGAGGTGGGTTGCGACATCGAAGTGATTCGCCCGCGCGAAGGCTGGCGCCGCCTGGCTAACGCCCTGTTCAGCGAAAGCGAGCACCAGGAACTGGCGCAGGCTTCGCCGGCGCAGCAGCTCACGGTCTTCTGGCGTATCTGGACGCGCAAAGAGGCGCTGGTGAAACAGCGCGGCGGCAGCGCCTGGCAAATGGCCTCCGTTGACAGCGCCTGTCACGGCCCGCTGTCGCTCAGCCAGATTCTGCACGATGGGTTAAGTATTGCGGTCTGTACGCCGACGCCGTTCACGCTGACGGACGCGCGCATTCAACATTTCAGCGGCGTGGTTTAAGCGATCAAAAGATGATGGCGGAAAAGCCGCTCGCCTTTCGGAATATTGGCAGCCAGCGAACCGCTACACTTATCAGGCGCGACTCACAAAAGGAATACCTATGTCCCCTCCGCAGGCTGATAAAGCCGGGCTCCATATTTTACTTAAGCTGGCGGCGCTGGTGATTATCCTCGCCGGGATCCACGCCGCCGCCGATATTCTGGTGCAGCTCCTGCTGGCGCTGTTTTTCGCTATCGTCCTCAACCCGCTGGTCACCTGGTTCATTCGCCGCGGGGTGCGGCGCCCGTTCGCCATTACGCTGGTGGTGACGGCAATGCTGGTCATGCTGACCGCGCTGCTTGGCGTGCTGGCGGCGTCGCTCAATGACTTTGTCGCCATGCTGCCCGATTTCAACCGCGCCCTGACGCGTAAGATCGTCCAGCTCCAGGAGTATCTCCCCTTTCTCAACCTGCATATCAATCCGGAGCGCATGCTGCGACGTATGGATTCAGAACGGCTGATGACCTGGGCCACGACGCTGATGACCCAGCTTTCCGGGGCGATGGCCAGCATTGTGCTGCTGGTGATGACGGTGATCTTTATGCTGTTTGAGGTTCGCCACCTGCCCTACAAACTGCGTTTTGCCCTCAATAACCCTCGCCTGCATATCGCCGGGCTGCACCGGGCGCTGAAAGGCGTCACCCACTATCTGGCGCTGAAAACGCTGATCAGCCTGTGGACCGGCCTGATTGTCTGGCTGGGGCTGCTGGCGATGGGGGTGCAGTTCGCGCTGATGTGGGGGGTGCTGGCGTTCCTGTTGAACTATGTGCCGAATATCGGATCCGCCATCTCCGCCATCCCGCCTATGCTGCAGGCGCTGCTGTTCAGCGGCATCTATGAGTGCCTGCTGGTCGGGGCGCTGTTTCTGGTGGTGCATATGGTGTTGGGCAACATGGTGGAGCCGCGCATGATGGGCCACCGGCTGGGGATGTCGACCCTGGTGGTGTTCCTGTCGCTGCTGGTCTGGGGCTGGCTGCTGGGGCCGGTGGGAATGCTGCTCTCGGTGCCGTTAACCAGCGTCTGTAAAATCTGGATGGAGACCACCGTCGGGGGCAGCAAGCTGGCGATCCTGCTCGGCCCGGGGCGCCCCAAAAGCCGGCTCCCCGGCTAGCGGCGTTTCACCGGCCAGAAGATGGTCAATACGCCGGCGACGATAACCGCCACGCCCAGCAGCGATTGCCAGTGGAACGGCTCATGCCAGCCGGGCAGCCAGATGGCGGCGGCCCAAACGAGGATATAGCTCAGGCTCAGCAGCGCATACGCTTTCGACAGCGGCAGACGGTGGAGGGCAAAGTACCAGCAGACCATCGACAGCAGGTAGCCCAGCAGGCCGAAAAACAGGCCGAAGGTGCCGGGCTGGAGATGCAACAGATGCTGGAGAAACGCCAGAATATCGGTCAGCGGCGGCAACACCACCATAGCGCTGCGCAGCAGCAGCTGCGCGCCGCTGACGAGGCCGACGCTGAATAATGCCCAGAGAAAGCCCATCAGACGCTGGTCCCCAGAATGACAATACCCACGACGATCAACCCGACGCCAAACCAATGGCGGGGAGCGACCGGCTCATGCCAGATGCCCCAGCCCGCGAGGGTGACCCAGACGAAGTTCAGACTCAGCATCGGATAGGCGATGCTCACCGGAATTGACTGCAGGACGCTCAGCCACAGCAGCATGCCGCAGCCGAGGCATAACAGCGCCATCCCCAGCCAGAAGAGTATATGACGACTCCGCCGTCCGCGACGGGACGGGCGGGTCGCCTGTTTCTGGCACAGCTGTCCGGCGCAGCTCAGCAGGCTGGCGAACACCAGACAGATCCAGACGCTCATTGCGGCAGATACTGAAGGAAAACGACCCGCCCCAGCTCGTAAGCGTTATCGGGTTTCGGTAACGGTAAGTCGAGCATACTCTCTCCTTTATCCATCAACAGCACCAGCGAGACCGGCCCCTGCTGACGATGCGCGGCCAGCCAGTCGGCAAACCCGGCCTGGCTGACAAAGCTTCCCTGAGCGTCCGGCCAGTCGAGACCGTACTTCAGCTCACCCTGTTTGTCGAACATAATAATATCGCTTCGCTTCAGCTCCCAGGCCAGGCCGCCGGCGATCCCGACGTTGTTGGTCAGGACGTAGCGGCTGGGCTGCAGGGATTCGCTGACGATATCCACGAGGAACTGCGGCTGTTTGCTGTCGATAACCCGGTCCGGGATGGCGAAGCCCACCAGCAGCGCCAGGCCGAGCGGGCAAAGCGCCGCCAGGCTCCAGCGGCGGCCAGCGTCTTTCATCGCCAGCCAGCCCATCAGCGCCCAGACGGCGAAGGCGATCGCCGCCAGCAGACATTTATACAGCTCAATCTTGGTCCACACCGGCTTGTGCATCACGCCCCAGGGCGAGACCACCAGCACGGCGATCAGCCCCAGCAGGCCGACGCCCAGGTTGATAATCCCGTTGACCCGTAACGCTTTCGCGCCGGTCTTCGCCGCCTCCAGCGCGTAGCGCGCCATCAGGATCGACAGCGGCGCAAAGCACGGCAGGATATAGGTCGGCAGTTTGCCTTTGGCGATACTAAAGAACAGGAGCGGCATCGCCACCCAGCCTAACAGATACAGCGCGCCGCGGGCCTCATCGCGCTCAAGCCAACCGCGCTTCAGCGCCCCCGGCAGCAGGGCCAGCCACGGCAGGCTGCCGGCGATCAGGAACGGGATGTAGTACCAGAACGGCGCTTTGTGCTGGGCGTCTTTTTCGGCGAAACGCTGAATATGCTCGACCCAGAAGAAGTAGCGCCAGAAGTCCGGCTCGCGCTGGGCGATAGCCAGCCCCCAGGGCAGCACCACCAGCGTACAGACGACCACCGCCAGCCAACCGTAGGTCAGCACTTCACGCCAGCGTCGACGGGCTATCACCCACGGCAGAACGCCCACTACCGGCACCGCCAGCGCAAGGAAGCCTTTGGTCATCACCCCCATACCGCAGGCGACGCCCAGCAGCGCGTAACCCAGTATTTTGCCGCTGCGGCTCTGCGCCTGCGTCGCGCCCCAGAAACTGCACATCGCCAGCGCCAGCCACAGGGTGATCATCGGGTCCAGCACCGCATAGGTGCCAATCGCATACACCAGCATCGCGGTGAGAAAAATCACCGGCGACAGGACAGCTACCTTTTTGTCGCGAAAGACGCGCCACGCCAGCCAGGCCACCAGCACGGCGGTCATGGTGATGGCGAAGACCGACCCAAAGCGTACGCCGAAGTTATTATGGCCAAACAGCCATTGACCGATACTGTTGATCCAGTAACCGGCAATCGGCTTTTCGAAATAGCGCAATCCGAGAAAATGCGGCACCACCCAGTCGCCGGTGGCCAGCATTTCACGGCTGATCTCCGCGTAGCGGGTTTCATCGGGTTGCCAGAGCAAACGGAAATTAAGCGGCAGCAGGTAATACAGCGCAAACAGCGCAATCAGAGAGACGCCATAGCGAATGCTTTTCATCAAACACCCGAAGTCAGTAATTGTTCACGTCCGAGCCAGCCTTCCCGGCCAGCCAGTTCACCCCGAACCACTTTGCCAGACGGCAGCTCGCTAAAGTCAGCGGGCAACAGCTGGCTCAGTGGGCAAAACTGAATTTCTTCTTCCGCCGCCATGGTCAGCAGTTCATTGAACTGATCCGCGTAGGCAATGCCTTCCACTTCGGCGTGAATGGTATAGACCGGCACGCCCGGGTCGCGATGGATGCAGTCGAGGAGATAGCGGTTAAAGCCGGCGATATCCACCGCCGTGCCCACCGCCTCGTCCCAGGTCGGCAGCGTGACCGGGATCTGCACCGTACCGGAGACGCCGCTGCCGAGCTGGGGCAGAAACGGCCGCGTGCCGCGACAGTCGCTGTTGTAGAGGAAATCGAAGGATTCTTTGGCTTTTACCACTCGCTGATCGGCGCGCCAGCCGGCGACAGCCGAGCAGGTGACCGGCCGGCCGATAATGCGTTCGAGCTCCAGCAGGCCGCGCTCAACCTCCAGCGTCAGCCGTTCCTGCGGCCAGACGCCGCTCCACGCCTGCCAGCTGTAGTGGTCCCAGGCGTGCAGGCCCACTTCATGAGACTCGGCGGCGGCGCGGATCACCGCCTCGTTCCCCGCGCCGATGCGGCGTCCCGGCCACGCGGTGCCGGCCAGCAGAATATCCCAGCCGTACAGCGAGGCCGCTCTGGAGCGCAGCATCTTCCACAGAAACTTCGGTTTTACCAGGCGCCACAGGTGGCGCCCCATATTGTCCGGCCCGACGCTGAAGAAGAAGCTTGCCTGGATCCCGTGCTGACCCAGCAGGTCCAGCAGCCGCGGAACGCCGTCCCGCGTGCCGCGAAAGGTATCGACATCTATGCGTAAGCCGACCTGTTTCATGGATGTTTAGCGTCCACCAGTTCAACCGTGCGCAGGAAGAAGTCCAGCGTATGCTCAACGGTCTCTTCCATCTCCACCTTCGGCTCCCAGTTCAGGCAGCGTTTGGCGTTGCGGATGCTCGGTTTGCGATGCTCAACGTCCTGATAGCCCTTGCCGTAATAGTCGCTGCTTTCCACTTCGCGGAAGCCGGCAAACGGCGGGAAGCGATCGCGCAGCGGATGGCGTTCGAAGCAGGCCAGCAGCATCTCCGCCAGCTCTTTGATGCTTGCTTCGTTATCCGGGTTACCGATGTTGATGATCTGCCCGTCGCAGCGGCCGTCTTTGTTCTCGATGATGCGGAACAGCGCTTCGATACCATCGCTGATGTCGGTGAAGCAGCGCTTCTGCTTACCGCCTTCGATGAGCTTGATCGGCGACCCTTCCACCAGGTTGAGGATCAGCTGGGTGATGGCGCGGGAGCTGCCGATACGCGCGGCGTTGAGGTTATCCAGACGCGGCCCCATCCAGTTGAACGGACGGAACAGAGTGAACTTCAGGCCATTCTTATCGCCGTAGGCCCAGATCACGCGGTCCAGCAGCTGCTTGGAGACCGAGTAGATCCAGCGCTGTTTGTTGATCGGCCCGACCACCAGATTGGAAGTGTCTTCGTCGAAGTTTTTATCAGTGCACATGCCGTACACCTCCGAGGTCGACGGGAAGATGATGCGCTTATTGTATTTCACGCAGTCGCGGATGATCTTCAGGTTCTCTTCGAAATCCAGCTCGAAGACGCGCAGCGGGTTGCGGGTGTACTCGATAGGGGTGGCGATGGCCACCAGCGGCAGCACCACGTCGCATTTCTTAATGTGATATTCGATCCACTCGGAGTGAATGCTGATATCGCCTTCCACAAAGTGGAAACGCGGGCAGTCGAGGAAACGGCTGATGGCGTCGGAGCCGATATCCAGGCCGTAAATCTCATAGTTGTCGTCCTGCAGCAGGCGTTCGGTCAGATGGTTACCGATAAAGCCATTGACGCCGAGGATCAGCACCCGGGTGCGACGCTTAACCGCCACCACCGGTTTGCTGCTGATCACCGCCCCGGACACCAGGCCCAGCCCCTGCGCCAGCTGGGCGCCCTGCATGTACACCCCGCGTTCGGTCTGGCCGGTGACAATCTCCAGCGCCCCCTCCTGGCACGCCACGATCAGCGGCGCAACGGAGATAACGGTACCCGGCCTGGCTGCCGGCAGATCATGACGGACGCGGGATTTCCAGACGATAAACTTGTTCGCGCCGGCGTAGCCGAAGGCGCCCGGCCACGGATCGGAGACGGCGCGCACCAGATTGTGCAGGGTCTGCGCCGGCTGCCCCCAGTCGAGGCGGCCATCTTCCGGGGTACGACGCCCTACATAGGTCGCCTGGCTGTGATCTTGCGGACGTTCATCGGTGGTTCCGGCGAGGATCGCCGGCAGCGCCTGGCCCAGCAGCCCGGTGGCGGCGGCGCACAGCTTGCGGTGCAGCGTCAGGGCGGCGTCATCCGGGCCAATCGCCACGGCCTGCTGGGCGACGATATCCCCCGCGTCGGCGCGGTTCACCATCCGGTGCAGGGTGACGCCGGTTTCGCTTTCGCCATTGACCAGCACCCAGTTCAGCGGCGCGCGGCCGCGATATTTCGGCAGCAGCGAACCGTGCAGGTTAAACGCCCCTTTCGGCGCGAGACGGAGGATCTCATCGCCCAGCAGATTGCGGTAGTAGAAGGAGAACAGCACGTCCGGCTTCATCTCGCGGATACGCTCAATCCACAACGGATGGTTCACGTCTTCCGGCGCCCACACCGGAATGCCCTGCTCGGCAGCAAGGCGCGCCACGGAGCCAAAGAAATGGTTTTCGCCAGGGTTATCCGGGTGGGTGAAAATAGCAGCGATATCATACCCGGCGTCCAGCAGAGCCTGGATACCGGTGCAGCCCATATCGTGATAAGCGAAGACTACGGCTTTCATGAACGATCTTCCTCTTTAGATGCCGTTTCCGGCTGGCGAACAACACGTTGAATAAAGTAGCGGGGACGCGCGCGCACGTCGTTATAGATGCGTCCGATATACTCCCCGAGCAGGCCCATACCGATAAACTGGGCGCCGATGAACATAAACAGCACGGCGAAGAGCATAAACACCCCTTCCGCCGCCCACTGCGGGCCGAAGGCCAGACGCAGCACCACCAGCAGCAGGCCGAAGGCGAAGCCCAGCAGGGCTATCACGCTGCCGAAAATGCTGAGCAGACGCAGCGGCGTGGTGGTCAGACAGGTCACCAGGTCGTACATCAGGTTGATCAGGCGCATAAAGCTGTATTTGGAGTCGCCGAATTCACGCTCAGCGTGCATCACCGGGATCTCCACCGCGCGACGGGCGAAGGTATTCGCCAGAATCGGGATAAAGGTGCTGCGCTCGTGGCAGTTGAGCATCGCGTCGATAATGTGGCGACGGTAGGCGCGCAGCATGCAGCCGTAGTCGCCCATCGCTTTGCCGGTGGTGCGCTGGATCAGGCGGTTGATCATCTTCGAGGCGGTTTTGCGGAAGATGCTGTCCTGACGGTTCTGACGGACGGTGCCCACCACGTCGTAACCTTCATCCGCCTTCGCCACCAGCCGCGGGATCTCTTCCGGCGGGTTTTGCAGGTCGGCATCAAGGGTAATAATCAGATCGCCCGTCACATGGCTGAAGCCGGCCATGATCGCCGAGTGCTGGCCGTAGTTACGGTTTAACAACACGGCGACGACGTGACTGCCTTCCGCCTCGGCGGCTTCGGTGAGCATGCGCGCGGAATCGTCGCTGCTGCCATCGTCGATCAGCAGAATTTCATATTGCCGCCCCAGCGTGGCGCAGGCGGTTTCCGTACGACGAAGCAGCTCCGGCAGGCTATCCTGTTCGTTATAAACCGGGATAACCACCGAGACCTTCTTCACGGGAGGGTAAGTAAGCATATCAACGTCCTGACAGCTGGCGCAGTGCGGAAATGACGCGAGTGACATCGTCATCGGTCATGTCCGGGAACAACGGGAGAGAACAGATGCGGGCGCTGTTCCATTCGGTATTCGGCAGGGAAACCTCAGGGAAGCGCTCGCGGTAATATTTTTGCGTATGGGCCGCACGGAAGTGCAGACCGGTGCCGATACCCATCGCCTTCAGCTTTTCCATCAACGCGTCGCGGCTGATGCCGCACGCAGCCTCATCGACGCGGATGATAAACAGATGCCAGGCGTGCTGGTGATCCCAGGCCGGGACGGTCAGGGGCGTAAACGGCGTGTCCGCCAGTTCGCGCAGATAGCGCTGGGCAATTTCCGCCCGCCGCTGGTTGGCGTGAGGCAGTTTTTCCAGCTGGACCAGCGCCAGCGCGGCGTTGATGTCGGCAAGGTTGTATTTAAAGCCCGGAGCGATCACCTCCGCCTGCGGCGCGCGGCCGTGGGTCTGGCGGTCATAGGCGTCCACGCCGAGGCCATGGAATTTCAGGCTACGGATGCGGGAGGCCAGCTCGTCGTCGTCGGTGACAACCAGCCCGCCTTCAGCGCAGGTCATATTTTTGATCGCGTGGAACGAGAAAATCGCGGTCCCCTGCCAGCCTACGTGGCGGCCTTTATAGTGGGTCCCCGCCGCATGGGCGGCGTCTTCGATCACCGGGATGCCATGGCGCTCGCCCACCGCGCGAATGGCGTCGATATCGGCTGGCGCCCCCGCGTAGTGCACAGGAATAATCGCTTTGGTCCGCGAGGTGATCGCCGCTGCCACCGCCTCAGGGGTGATCATCAGATTGTCGTTATCGACATCGATCATCACCGGCGTGGCGCCCAGCAGGCAGATCATATTGAGGGTGGAAACCCAGGTCTGGGACGGCGTAATGACTTCATCGCCGGGGCCAATACCCAGCGCCATCAGGGTCACGTGCATCCCGCCGGTCGCTGAACTGACGGCAATCGCGTGGCGGTTACCGGTCAACTGGCAGAATGCCGCTTCAAGTGCCTGATTCTTCGGCCCGGTGGTGATCCAGCCCGACGCTAAAACTTCACGCAGCGCTGCCAGCTCTGCGTCGCCCATCGACGGGCGCGAAAAAGGCAAAAAATCGCTCATCATCATCCTGTTCTGTAGATGACCCACGCACAAATCAGGGTCGTTAGAATAAAATATCCTGCGCCTGTGGACTTAAACGAAATTAAAATGAAGTGAGTTCAGCGCGGCATTCCATTTCAGGGTATTTCGACCACTATTAATGTAGTTGACCTTGCTTAGGATAATATTAAGAAATTAATCTTTTCTCAGCACAGCCAAATAAATCATTAATAAACAGAATGATAGGTTTTATTTATGGCAGAATTTTGACAAAAAAACGTTCCTGTCTGGAAAAGCAAACAGGAACGCTATCGCGGAAAGTAAACGGGGGTTAAACCAGATAACAATTAATGACGCTGTCTTTGTCACGCTTGATGACAAAAAGTTAGCGCAGATCACAAAGTTATTTCTGCTTAATTACAAATTTGCAGGAAAATCCGCAGGCAATTTACTCGCCGGGCAATTAATTACCTCATCATTATCTGCGCCACAGTCGCGAATGAAGGTGATGGTGGCGAACTCGTCAATCACTTCTGTCGGGTAGGCCGGGCCGGCATCGCGGTAAGAATTCATCAGCGGAATGTGATCGTTCTGGAAGCAGACGGTTTTTTCCGGGTTATTCATGATCCAGCGCGGGAAGAAGATGGTGCCGTGGAACAGTTTATCGCCCAGGTTGACGATCAGGCTCACGTCGGTACCGGTCGGTTCGGTCCAGGAGATTTTGTAGATACTTTCCCCCACCCGCACGATGTACGCTTCCTGATCTTTCACCCAGCGATTGCCGACGATGCCGCTGTGAATACGGTAGTCGAGGGTGTGGCCGTTTTTGACGTAAATTTCGTAGTTCCAGCCGTTGTCGTAGGTGTAGACCAGATGTTTACCGATAAAGCCGCTGAGGTCATGTTTGTCGAAAGTGCTCATCATTTATTCTCCTCTGTGTTGTTGAGGACAGCATACGTCTTTAAAAATTGAATGAATAACGCTATGTTTGGATTAAATACATCCAAATTTTAGATTGATTATGCACAAGACAACCCTGGAGCAGTGGGCATTACTGGAAAAGGTAGTGGAACTCGGGAGCTTTGCCAGAGCGGCGGAGGAGACCAACCGCAGTCAGTCTTCGGTGAGCTATAACCTCGCGCTGCTGCAGGAGCGCTTAGGGGTGGCGCTGCTGGCGCCGTCCGGTCGGCGGGCGGTGCTGACCCCGGCCGGCGAACTGCTGCTGAATCAGGTCAAACCGTTGCTGCAGGCCTTCGCCTACGTTGAGACGCATGCTGCCACTCTGCGCAACGGGGCGCGCACCCGTCTGGACCTGGTGGTCGACAGCATTTTCCCGCGCCAGCGGCTGTTCGCCATTTTGCGCCAGTTTCAGCAGCGTTATCCGCAGACTCAGGTCAGACTCACCGAAGTGCTGGAAAATATTGATGACGAGGGCGCGGCGCGAACGGAAGCCGATGTCATGGTTCTGACCCGCCGCCAGGATATTACCGGCCGCGGAGAGTGGCTGATGAATATTGATTTTATCGCCGTCGCCCACCGCGACCATCCTCTCGCCGCCCTCGACGGTCCGCTGGAGGATAGCGCGCTGGCGCCATGGCCGCTGGTGCGCATTGCCGACCAGACCGGCGATGGCCAGGCGACGCGTGACGCATGGACCTTCTCCACCATTGACGCGGCCATTGATGCGGTGATGTATCAGGTCGGTTTCGGCTGGCTGCCGGAAGAGCGCATTCGTTCCCATCTCGATCAGGGCGTGCTGAAGCGGCTGCCCCTCAGCCACGGCGCGCGCCGCGCGACGCCGCTGCATCTGATCGTCAAGCGGGATCTGGCGCCGATCGACGAACAGGTGGCCACGCTGCTGGGGTTGTTCCGGGCGCCCTGAGGGGTAAGTCGGCGCCTGCCCCTGCGCATAATCATACGGATTACTTATACTTTCCGGCGCAATATTGATCCAGGTTACTCCGAAAGTATGATGAATCACTAAAATCGTCATACTTTCCTGTCGCTGAGAACGCCGTCTTGTCTATTTTCCGCCTCACTCTGCTGGCGCTGATCGCCTGCGCCCCTCTGCTGGCTCAGGCCGCACAGCACTCGCTTACTACCGCCTGGCCGGTGAACGTCGGCCCGCTGAATCCGCATCTCTATACGCCCAACCAGATGTTTGCCCAAAGCATGGTCTATGAACCGCTGGTGAAGTATCAGGCTGACGGCAGCGTGCAGCCCTGGCTGGCGACCCGCTGGCGCCACTCCGCCGATGGTAAAACCTGGTGGTTTACCCTGCGCGAGGATGTGACCTTCTCCAACGGCGAACCCTTTAACGCCCAGGCCGCGGCGGCTAATTTCCAGGCGGTGCTCGCCAACCGCCAACGCCACGCCTGGCTTGAGCTCGCCAATCAGATAACCGACGTGCGGGCGCTCAGCGCCAGCGAGCTGCAGCTCACCCTGAAAAGCGCCTACGCCCCCTTACTCCAAGAGCTGGCCCTGCCGCGCCCGTTCCGCTTTATCGCCCCCTCGCAGTTTATCGATGGCGGCACCGCCAACGGCATCAAAGCCCCGATCGGCACCGGGCCGTGGCGACTGGCGAGTTCGCAGCTCAATCAGCGCGACGTGCTGGTACGCAACGAACGCTACTGGGGTAATAAACCCGCGCTACAGCAAATCACCATCAAAGTGATCCCCGACGCCACCAGCCGCGCGGTGGCGTTCGAAACCGGGGAAATCGACATGCTCTACGGCGACGAGGGGCTGCTGCCGCTGGATACCTTCGAACGCTTTCGTCATCACCCCGGCTACGCGGCTCGTCTCTCCGCCCCGGCGGAGACGGTGATGCTGGCGCTGAACGCCAGCCAGGGCCCGACCCGCGAGCAGGCGGTGCGCGAGGCGCTCAACTACGCCGTCGACAAGCAGACCCTCGTCGATAGCGTGCTCTACGGCACCCAGCAGGTTGCCGACACCCTGTTTGCGCCCTCGGTCCCCTACGCCCCGCAGGATCTGACGCCGCGCCGTTACGACCCGGCAAAAGCCCGCGCCCTGCTGGCGCAGGCCGGCTGGCAGCAACCGGAAGGCCAGCCCTGGCGACAAAAGGCCGGGCAACCGCTGGCGATTGAGCTGGCGTTTATCGGCACCGACGCGCTGGCTAAATCGATGGCCGAAATTATTCAGGCCAATCTGCGGGAGGTCGGCGTCCGCGTCACCCTGGTGGGCGAGGAGGAGAGCAGCATCTATGCGCGCCAGCGCGAAGGGCGGTTCGGCATGATCTTCAATCGCACCTGGGGCGCGCCCTACGATCCGCATGCCTTTTTAAGCTCGATGCGCGTGCCCTCCCATGCCGATTATCAGGCCCAGCGCGGCCTGCCCGACAAGGCGCTGATTGATAAAGAGATTAGCGAGGTGCTGACCACCAGCGACGAGGCGCAGCGGAAACGGCTGTACCACGATGTGCTGAGCCGCCTGCATCAGGACGCGGTGTACCTGCCCATCAGCTATGTCTCGCTGATGTCGGTTGCGCGCCGGGAAGTCGGGGAGATCCCGTTCGCGCCGGTGAGCACCGAGATCCCTTTCGACCAGATTAAACCGGTAACGCCATAATGCTACGCTATATTTTACGCCGCCTGCTGCTGCTGATCCCGCTGCTGCTCGCCGCCTCCGCCATCATCTTTCTGCTGCTGCGGCTCGGCACCGGCGACCCGGCGCTGGATTATTTACGCCTGTCAAACCTGCCGCCCACTGAAGAGATGGTCGCCTCGACCCGCGAACTGCTGGGGCTCAACCAGCCGCTGGCGATGCAGTATCTGCACTGGCTGTGGCGGGCGCTGCACCTGGACTTTGGCCTCTCCTATGCCACCCGGCGCCCGGTGCTGGATGACCTGCTGCACTTCCTGCCGGCCACCCTGCTGCTCACCGGCGCGGCGCTGGCGCTGATCCTCGTCACCTCGCTGCCGCTGGGGATCTGGGCGGCGCGCCATCGCGATCGCCTGCCGGACTTTGCTGTGCGGCTGATTGCCTTCCTCGGCGTGTCGATGCCGAACTTCTGGCTGGCCTTTCTGCTGGTGATGCTTTTTTCCGTGCATCTGCAGTGGCTTCCGGCGATGGGGTACGGCGACTGGCAGCACCTGATATTGCCCGCCGTCTCCATCGCCTTTATGTCGCTGGCGATCAACGCCCGTCTGCTGCGCGCCAGCATGCTGGAGGTCTCCAGCCAGCGTCACGTGGTGTGGGCGCGGCTGCGCGGCTTGAGCGCGCGCCAGGTGGAGCGGCGGCATATCCTGCGCAACGCCACCCTGCCGGTGGTGACCGCCATGGGCATGCACATTGGCGAGCTGATCGGCGGCACCATGATTATTGAAAATATCTTTGCCTGGCCGGGGGTCGGCCGCTACGCGGTTTCCGCGATCTTCAATCGCGATTACCCGGTGATTCAGTGCTTTACGCTGATGATGGTCACGGTGTTCGTGCTGGCTAACCTGGCGGTGGATGTGCTCAACGCGGCGCTCGACCCGCGCCTGCGCCGCCATGAGGAGGTGAGCGTATGAGATGGCTGCGAAACTTCCGCTGGCCGGTGAAACTGGCCCTGCTGGTTATTGCGCTGCTGGCGGTCATCGCCATCGGCAGCGGCTGGTGGCTCCCCTCGGATCCGGCGGCGATTAACCTGCAGCAGCGACTGCTGCCGCCAGGGGCAGCGCACTGGCTGGGGACCGATCATCTAGGACGGGATATTTTCTCGCGCCTGCTGGCCGCCACCCGCGTCTCGCTGGGGGCGGTAATGGCCTGCCTGCTGCTGGTGCTGCTGATCGGTCTGGCGGTTGGCGGCAGCGCCGGGCTGCTGGGCGGCCGCGCTGACCGCGGCCTGATGCGCCTCGCCGAACTGTTTATGACCTTTCCAACCTCGATCCTGTCGTTCTTTATGGTGGGGGTGCTCGGCACCGGGCTGACCAACGTGATCCTCGCCATTGCGCTATCGCACTGGGCCTGGTACGCCAGAATGGTGCGTAATCTGGTGGTCTCCCTGCGCCAGCGCGAATTTATCCTCGCCGCCCGCCTGAGCGGCGCCAGCCAGTGGCGGCTGTTCAGCGACCATCTGGCAGGGGCGGTGATCCCCTCGCTGCTGGTGCTCGCCTCACTGGATATCGGCCATATGATGCTTCACGTGGCCGGCATGTCGTTCCTTGGCCTCGGCGTCAGCGCGCCGACGGCGGAATGGGGGGTGATGATCAACGATGCCCGGCAGTATATCTGGACCCAGCCGCTGCAGATGGTCTGGCCGGGGCTGGCGCTGTTCATCAGCGTGATGGCCTTTAACCTGCTGGGCGACGCGCTGCGCGATCGCCTCGATCCTCACCTGATCGCGGAGCATAGCCACTGATGCCGCAAAAGATCCAACTGCAACAGATCGCCCTTGCCGCCGACCGCCCGCTGGTCAGCGACGTCTCTCTTACCCTGCGCCGCGGCAAGGTGCTGGCGCTGCTCGGCAGCAGCGGCAGCGGGAAATCGCTTACCTGCGCCGCCGCGCTGGGCCTGCTGCCGCCCGGCGTCAGCCAGACCGCCGGCCGGGTGTTGCTTGACGGCATGCCGGTGCACGGCGAACAGCTGCGCGGCGCGACTATCGCCACCATCATGCAGAACCCACGCAGCGCCTTTAATCCGCTGCATACCATGGCCGCCCACGCTCGGGAAACTTGCCGGGCGGCGGGACGCGAAGCGAATGACGCCGCCCTGCTGGCGGTGATGGAAGAGGTGGGTCTGGATAATCCGCGCTCGCTGCTCAGCCGCTATCCCTTCGAGATGAGCGGCGGCATGCTGCAGCGGATGATGATCGCCCTCGCCCTGCTCAGCCGCGCGCCCTTTATCATCGCCGACGAGCCGACCACCGACCTCGATGCCATCGCCCAGGCGCGGATCCTCGATCTGCTGGCGGATATCGTCGCCAGCCGCGGTCTGGGGCTGCTGCTGGTAACACATGACATGGGCGTTGTAGCGCGGCTGGCGGATGACGTGATGGTCATGGAGAACGGTCGCTTCGTTGAACAGTGCGATGTAAACACGCTGTTCAGCGCCCCACAGCACCCGCTGAGCCAGCGCCTGCTGGCGGCGCATCTGGCGCTGTACGGACTGGAGAAAACAGCATGAATTTACTCAGCGTCAACGGGGTGAGCCACGATTACCCCCGCCACGGCAGGGTCCTGCACGAGATCCAACTCGCCATCGCCCCCGGCGAAACGGTGGCCCTGCTCGGGCGCAGCGGCTGCGGCAAGAGCACCCTGGCGCGGATGCTGGTGGGCCTGGAAACGCCGCAGCACGGCGATATTGTCTGGCGCGGCACACCGCTGACCGCCCTGAAGGGCGAGGCCGTCGGCGCCTTCCGCCGTGATATTCAGCTGGTGTTTCAGGACGCCTTCAGCGCGGTGAATCCGCGCAAAACGGTGCGCGAGATCGTCAGCGAGCCGCTGCGCCATCTGTTCCGCTTGTCGCGCGAGGAACGCGCACGGCGGGTGGAAGAGATGCTGCACGCGGTCGACCTTTCCACGACGCTGCTCGATAAACGCCCGGCACAGCTCAGCGGCGGACAGCTGCAGCGCGTCTGCCTGGCTCGCGCCCTGGCGGTGCGGCCGCAGCTGTTGATCCTGGATGAAGCGGTCTCGAATCTCGATCTGCTGCTGCAGGCGGAGATTATCGCCCTGCTGAAGCGCCTGCAGGCCCGGTTTGGCACCGCCTGCCTGTTCATTACCCACGACCTGCGGCTGGTGGAGCGCTTTTGCCAGCGGGTGCTGGTGATGGAGCACGGACGCATCGTCGAAACCGCAACGGTCAGTCTACCGCTGCGCCTGCGCTCCCCTGCCGGACAGACGCTCCAGCAGGCGGTGCTGCCACCTTTTCCTGCCACTCTGCTCAACGAGGCCATGCCATGCAGCGCGTAACCCTGACCCTTGATGATGACCTGCTGGCCGCTCTCGATGCGCTCAGCGCCCGCCGCGGCTACCATAACCGTTCGGAGGCGGTACGCGATATTCTGCGCGACGCCCTCAACCAGGATCCCGCGCCGTCAGAGCCGCGGCGCGGTTATGCCGTCCTGTCATATGTCTACGAGCATGAAAAACGCGAACTGGCGAGCCGGCTGGTGGCCACCCAGCATCATCATCACGATCTCTCCGTCGCCACGCTGCATGTGCATATCAGCCATGACGACTGCCTGGAGATTGCGGTGCTGAAGGGAGACATGGCCGAGGTGCAGCATTTTGCCGACGACGTGATTGCCCAGCGCGGTGTGCGCCATGGGCATTTGCAGTGTTTAGCGGATGATTAACTATTTGAAAATGAGTGGGTGGTTTATCAACAGTTGATAAACCACCTAAACTATACGCTTTGTGAATTATCCCTCTTCGCCAATAATGGCGCCTCATTTAACGATCTCGTTATGGCGAGGCTCCTGCATAAATACAAGTTACCGCCCTGTTGGTATCGAGAGAGACCACTCAGGGAAATACAGGCTTCCATCGAATCAAGGTGTTGCCAAGGTAACTTCTGGCGGTCATGACCGTTCAGATACGTTATGCAGTGCTAAAACCAGGACGTAGGGATCTGCCTGCGCTAACCCTGTCTTGTTCGCCCCTATGAGTGATTTTTTATAGGGATTTTAATCATGTCTTCCATTCAACTCTGCGCCGCCCATCAGGCGACCTCTGGCTTCGACGGCGATGCCATCGCCCAGTACATGCGTACCGACTTTATTACGCTGCAGGAACATCTCAGCGTCCATGAAGCGCGGGAGCACTTTATCTCACAGCTCACCAGCGATGATATTCCCGGCCAGGTGTTTGTGGTCGCCGGCAAGAAGCTGCGCGGCAGCCTGTCGGTCAAAAAGCTACTGCAGGAAGGGGATGTCGGGCAGTCTATCCGCTACCTGATGGACAGCTGCCTGTTCCGCGTCAAACCTGACGATGAACGCCCGCAGGTGATAGCCGAGCTCAACGAGCGCGGCCTCGACCTGGTTCCCGTCGTCGATAAAGGCGAGCTGGTCGGCTGCCTGATGGAAAAGGAGATCGCCCATCTGCTGGAGGATGACGTCACCGAGGACGCCCAGCTGCAGGGGGCGACGCTGCCGCTGGAAAAACCGTATCTGGACATCAGCCCCTGGACGCTGTGGAAGAAACGCTCGGTGTGGTTGCTGCTGCTGTTCGTGGCCGAAGCCTACACCAGCAGCGTGCTGCAGCATTTTGAAGAGGCGCTGGAATCGGCCATCGCGCTGGCCTTCTTTATTCCGTTGCTCATCGGTACCGGCGGCAACAGCGGAACGCAGATCACCTCGACGCTGGTGCGCTCGATGGCGCTGGGAGAAGTACGGCTGCGCGATATGGGGCGGGTGATCCGCAAAGAGGTATCGACCTCATTTCTGATTGCCTTAACGCTGGGGCTGGCGGGCTGCCTGCGCGCCTGGATGATGGGCATCGGCATGGAAATCACGCTGATCGTCAGCCTGACGCTGGTATGCATTACCCTGTGGAGCGCGATTGTCTCGTCGGTCATCCCGATGGTGCTTAAACGGATCGGCATCGACCCGGCGGTGGTTTCCGCACCGTTTATCGCCACGCTGATCGATGGCACCGGACTGATCATCTATTTCAAAATCGCCCAGTATTTTCTTGGGTTGAACTAACCTACACGCCCGGGCGCCGAATGCCCGGGCCCTTAGTTTAAGCGTCCACCAGCGCCTGCGCGCAGGCCCAGGCGCTTGACCACGCCCACTGGAAGTTATACCCGCCGAGCCAGCCGGTGACGTCCATCACTTCGCCGATAAAGTAGAGGCCCGGCGTCTTACGCGCCTCCATAGTACGCGACGAGAGCTCATTGGTATCCACGCCGCCGAGGGTCACCTCCGCCGTCCGGTAGCCTTCGGTGCCGTTCGGCTGCACGCGCCAGGCGGTCAGGGTCTCCACCAGCGCCTGCTGGTCGCGAACGTTCAGCTGCTTCAGCGTGACATCAGGAATTTGCCCCAGCTGCTGCAGGCACTCCACCAGCCGCTTCGGCAACTGCATCGCGAGGGTGTTTTTCAGGCTCTGGTTGGGATGCGCGCCGCGCTGCTCGTTAAGGAAGTCTTCAAGATTGCAGTCCGGCAGCAGATTCACGGTGACGAACTCGCCGGGCTGCCAGTAGCTGGAAATTTGCAGCACCGCCGGTCCGGAAAGGCCGCGATGGGTGAACAACAGATTTTCGCGGAACAGGGTGCCGTTCTCGGCGGTGATGGTCGACGGCACCGAGACGCCGGAGAGAACCTGCAGCTGCTCAAGCAGCGGCTTGTGCAGAGTAAACGGCACCAGACCCGCACGGGTCGGCAGCACCTTCAGGCCGAACTGTTCGGCGATTTTATAGCCGAACGGCGAGGCGCCAAGGCCCGGCATCGACAAGCCGCCGGAGGCGATCACCAGCTTTTTGGTCGCCAGCGTTTCGCCGTTCACCTGGAGCCGGTAACCTTGCTCGTCGCGCTCGACGCTGAGGATTTCGCTGCGCAGGCGGATCTGCACGCCGCCCTTTTCGCATTCCGCCAGCAACAGATTGACGATCTGTTCCGCCGAATCATCGCAAAACAGCTGACCGAGGGTTTTCTCATGCCAGGCGATGCCATATTTGCCGACCAGCTCGATAAAGTCCCACTGGGTGTAGCGCGCCAGGGCAGATTTGCAAAAATGCGGGTTTTGGCTCAAATAGGCCGCCGGCTCAACATACATATTGGTAAAGTTGCAGCGACCGCCGCCGGACATCAGAATTTTTCGCCCCGGCTTTTTGCCGTTGTCGAGCAGCAGAACGCGACAGCCGAGCTGCCCCGCCTGCGCTGCGCAAAACATTCCCGCCGCTCCGGCGCCAACGACAATGGCATCAAACCTTTCCACAGCGCATTCCTCGTTCCCCAATTGTCGGGTTTTGTAAATATTTCACTCTGGTCACACCAGCGGGAAAAATCCCGCATTAGATACATCATTGAAAGATATAGGATTACTCCCAACAGGGTAAAACCTAAACAGGAAGAAAATCAAAAAAAGTCTATATTTCACTTTGCCCGCGCCGCTAAAGTCACTGATAATGCGCCGCGTTCATGTCCTCAAAATGGCGTAACGTCCTATGCTACATTTATTTGCCGGTCTGGATTTACATACCGGACTATTATTATTGCTTGCTTTAGCTTTTGTACTGTTTTACGAAGCGATTAACGGTTTCCATGATACCGCAAACGCGGTGGCTACGGTTATCTACACTCGCGCTATGCGCTCACAGCTCGCTGTGGCGATGGCGGCGCTCTTCAACTTCTTCGGCGTTCTGCTGGGGGGTCTCAGCGTAGCCTATGCCATCGTGCATATGCTGCCGACCGATCTGCTGCTTAACATGGGTTCCGCACATGGCCTCGCCATGGTGTTCTCTATGCTGCTGGCGGCGATCATCTGGAACCTCGGCACCTGGTACTTCGGTCTGCCGGCATCCAGTTCCCATACGCTGATCGGCGCTATCATCGGGATCGGTCTCACCAATGCCTTAATGACCGGTACGTCGGTCGTTGACGCGCTGAATATCCCGAAAGTCATCGGCATTTTTGGATCGCTGATTATCTCGCCTATCGTCGGCCTGGTGATCGCGGGCGGCCTGATTTTCCTGCTGCGTCGCTACTGGAGCGGCACCAAGAAACGGGCGCGTATCCACCTGACCCCAGCGGAGCGTGAAAAGAAAGACGGCAAGAAAAAGCCGCCGTTCTGGACCCGTATCGCCCTGATCCTGTCCGCTATCGGCGTGTCGTTCTCTCACGGCGCTAACGATGGACAGAAAGGCATTGGTCTGGTGATGCTGGTCCTGATCGGCGTCGCCCCGGCGGGCTTCGTGGTGAATATGAACGCCTCCGGTTACGAAATCACCCGTACCCGCGATGCGGTCAACAACGTGGAAACCTTCTTCCAGCAGCGCCCTGACCTGCTGAAGAAAGCCACCGGCGTTGACCAGCTGGTTCCCTCTCCGGACACCAATACCGCGGCCAACGGCGAGTTTCATTGTCATCCGGCGAACACCATCAACGCCCTTGACCGCGTGAAGACCATGCTGACCGGCGTTGAGAACTACGAGTCGCTAAAACCGGAACAGCGCGGCCAGCTGCGTCGTATCATGCTCTGCATCTCCGACACCACCGACAAAGTGGCGAAACTGCCGGACGTGAGCGCTGACGACCAGCGTCTGCTGAAGAAACTGAAAACCGATATGCTGAGCACCATCGAGTACGCGCCAATCTGGATTATCATGGCGGTCGCGCTGGCGCTGGGTATTGGCACCATGATCGGCTGGCGCCGCGTGGCGACCACTATCGGTGAGAAGATTGGTAAGAAGGGCATGACCTACGCTCAGGGGATGTCGGCGCAGATGACCGCGGCGGTGTCTATCGGTCTGGCGAGCTACACCGGGATGCCGGTCTCCACCACCCACGTACTCTCCTCCTCGGTAGCGGGGACGATGCTGGTGGATGGCGGTGGTCTGCAGAAAAAGACGGTGACGAGCATTCTGATGGCCTGGGTGCTGACCCTGCCGGCAGCGATTATCCTTTCAGGCGTCCTTTACTGGCTCTCCCTGAAGCTGATTTAAGCGTTATTCGTTCAAAACGGGCCAGCTTGCTGGCCCGTTTTTTTATCCCGAAGATGCCGTCAGTGCCAGATCATCAACGCAATCAGGCTCACCACCACCAGGCCGCACAGGGCGCTGGTCAGAATAAACTGGCGACGAACACGTTCGCAGCGACGAATAAATTCATCGTCATGATGGTCACGGTAGCGCTGGGCATAGATATACCACACCAGGCGCATCTGTTTGCTGGGCTGCCCGTGCGAGGTAAAAAAGCCGCCGCCATCGACGTACTGATAGAGCAAGGGATCGCAACCACGTAGCACAACCAATAATGCACGCAACGATGAGAAGTAGCGTGCCATATTCACCACACAAACGACACACAGGGCCCAAAACAGCGCAATAGTGCTGATCATACCTCCTCCCCGGCGACCCGCCCACGGAGAAACCCTCCGCGGCTACCGCTCCCCAAATAACCGACGACAATACCGTAAAGAGTGCGATTCCGATCACATTTATTTTTCCGACCGGCTCATTAAATAGTGTAGGAGATCCATTAATTTTTTTACCACAAGGTTATTCGTTATCAATACGTAAGACGGATAAATTTGTTTAACTTTTAGGTGAACCCAGTGCATTGACGGAGTGCGGGGGGCGCTATAAGGTAAGAAATATCTTCTACAATGAAGTCCTTAAAGGCTACCCTCCCGCGAATGTAGCACGCAGGACGCGGGCGAAACGGCAGCGCCAGCTGTCAGGTCCAATGGTCATCGACAAACTTATGGAAGGAGTAACACTATGGCTTACAAACATATTCTGATTGCAGTAGACCTGTCCCCGGAGAGTAAAGTACTGGTTGAAAAAGCCGTTTCTATGGCCCGCCCGTATAACGCGAAAGTCTCCCTGATCCACGTGGATGTGAATTACTCCGACCTCTACACCGGGCTGATTGACGTGAACCTCGGCGACATGCAAAAACGCATCTCCGAAGAGACCCATCACGCGCTGACCGAGCTCTCGACCAACGCCGGCTACCCGATCACCGAGACCCTGAGCGGCAGCGGCGACCTGGGCCAGGTGCTGGTCGATGCGATTAAAAAATATGATATGGACCTGGTGGTCTGCGGCCACCATCAGGACTTCTGGAGCAAGCTGATGTCCTCTGCCCGTCAGCTGATCAACACCGTCCATGTCGACATGCTGATTGTCCCGCTACGCGACGAAGAAGACGAATAACCGTCCCGTTGTGTCATGCCAGACGCCCGCCGCTGCGGGCGTTTTTATTTTCGCTTCCGCCTCGCCAGACAATAGAGCTTAACTCCATAAAAAAGCCATTCAATTAGTGTGATCAACCAGTTATTCACTAAAACATCTATATAATAATCTATTCAATAAGCCAATAACCGCAGCATGGCGAGTTATCAGACATTTTCGGCGCGTTCTGGCATACGCGTTCATACTTTTTGGGAAAGTAATACAAGGCGAAGGAATATGAATACAACTGCACCTACGGGCTTGCTGCAGCAACCTCGTCCGTTCTTTATGATCTTCTTTGTGGAGCTCTGGGAACGTTTTGGCTATTACGGCGTTCAGGGGATCCTGGCGGTCTTCTTTGTTAAACAGTTGGGCTTCTCTCAGGAACAGGCCTTTATCACCTTCGGCGCCTTCGCGGCGCTGGTTTACGGGCTGATCTCCATCGGCGGCTACGTGGGCGACCATCTGCTGGGGACCAAACGCACGCTGGTGCTCGGCGCGATTGTGCTGGCCATCGGCTACTTTATGACCGGGATGTCGCTGCTGAAACCGCAGCTGATCTTTATCGCCCTCGGCACCATCGCCGTCGGCAACGGTTTGTTTAAAGCCAACCCGGCGAGCCTGCTGTCAAAATGCTATCCGCCGAAGGATGCCCGTCTCGACGGGGCGTTTACCCTGTTTTATATGTCGATAAACATCGGTTCGCTGCTGTCGCTGTCGCTGGCGCCGGTGATCGCGGAAAAGTTTGGCTACGCGGTGACCTATAACCTGTGCGGCGCGGGGCTGATTATCGCGCTGCTGGTCTACCTCGCCTGCCGCGGGATGGTGAAAGAGATTGGTTCCGAGCCCGATCATCGCCCCCTCAGCCTGCGCAATCTGGCGCTGGTGCTGGCCGGTACGGTGGTAATGATTTTTCTCTGCGCCTGGCTGATGCATAACGTGATGATCGCCAACCTGGTGCTGATTGTCCTGTCGGTCGTGGTCATTGCGTTCTTTTTCCGCGAGGCGTTTCGCCTTGATAAAACCGGGCGCAACAAAATGTTCGTCGCCTTTATCCTGATGATCGAGGCGGTGCTGTTTTACATTCTCTACGCCCAGATGCCGACCTCGCTGAACTTCTTCGCCATCAATAACGTCCATCATCAGATCCTGGGTTTTACCATCAACCCGGTCAGTTTCCAGGCCCTGAACCCCTTCTGGGTGGTGGTGGCCAGCCCGGTGCTGGCGGCGATCTACACCCATCTCGGCCACAAGGGTAAAGACCTGACCATGCCGGTGAAATTTACCCTCGGGATGTTCCTCTGCGCGCTGGGCTTCCTTACCGCCGCGGCCGCCGGGATGTGGTTCGCCGACGCCCAGGGATTAACCTCGCCGTGGTTTATTGTGCTGGTTTATCTGTTCCAGAGCCTGGGCGAGTTGCTGATCAGCGCCCTGGGGCTGGCGATGGTCGCCGCGCTGGTGCCGCAGCATCTGATGGGCTTTATTCTGGGGATGTGGTTCCTGACCCAGGCCGCCGCGTTCCTGCTCGGCGGCTATGTGGCGACCTTCACCGCGGTGCCGGAAAATATCACCGACCCGCTGCAGACGCTGCCCGTTTACACCAGCGTGTTCAGTAAAATTGGCCTGGTGACCCTGGGGGTCACGGTAGTGATGGCGCTGATGGTGCCGTGGCTGAACCGGATGATTAATACCCCGGCCAGCGCCGAGTAACCGTTTAAGATGGCCGATCCGCACTGGCGCCGTTTGTTCAAATATTACGGTTCCCGGCTTGCGCTACGCTGAGCCGGGCTACAATGCGGTAGCCCGGATAAGGCGCGTTGCGCCGCTATCCGGGAGATACCACCACGGCGTAATATTACTCCGGCGTGCCGGCGTAAATATCAAACCGATGCCCTTTGGTCACCACCGCGTTCGGCGTGGCGACTTCCGCCAGCGGCGGCGCGTAATCCGGGCGCTTCACCACCACCCGTTTGGTCGCCAGCTGGCGCGCCGGGGCCAGCAGGCCATCGGCGTCTAAATCGGGCCCCACCAGCGACTGAAAGACGCGCATCTCTTTCTTCACCAGCGCGCTTTTCTGCTTATGCGGGAACATCGGGTCGAGGTAGACCACCTGCGGACGCGGTGTAATATCGGTCAGCGCCGTCAGGCTGGAGGCGTGGATCAGCTGCAGCCGCTCCTGCAGCCAGCCGCCGATTTCCGCATCGGCATAGCCGCGGGCCAGGCCATCGTCGAGCAGCGCGGCGACCACCGGATTACGCTCCAGCATCCGCACGCGACAGCCGACCGACGCCAGCACAAAGGCGTCACGCCCCAATCCGGCGGTGGCATCGACGACATCCGGCAGATAATCGCCTTTAATACCGACCGCTTTGGCCACCGCTTCACCGCGGCCGCCGCCAAACTTGCGCCGGTGGGCCATCGCCCCGCCGACGAAATCGACGAAGATACCGCCGAGTTTGGGCTCATCGCGCTTACGCAGCTCCAGATGCTCAGCGGTCAGCACCAGCGCCATCAGGTTATCGTCATCCTGCTCCAGCCCCCAGCGGGCGGCTAAAACAGATAAGGCGCCGTCTCCGGCGCCCGTTTCATCAATTAAGCAGATCTTCACCGCAGACTTAACCCTTGATCCCGTAATGCTCCAGCATCGCATCCAGCTGCGGCTCGCGCCCGCGGAAGCGTTTGAACAGCACCATCGGCTCTTCAGAACCGCCGCGGCTCAGGATGTTATCGAGGAACGACTGACCGGTTTCACGGTTGAAGATCCCCTCTTCTTCGAAGCGTGAGAAGGCGTCTGCCGCCAGCACGTCAGCCCACAGGTAGCTGTAGTAACCCGCCGCGTAACCGCCGGCGAAAATATGGCTGAAGGCGTGCGGGAAGCGGCCCCAGGTTGGGCCCGGCACCACGGCGACCTGCTTTTTAATCTCCGCGAGGGTCTCAAGGATTTTCGCCCCCTGCTCCGGCTTGTACTCCGCGTGCAGGCGGAAATCGAACAGGCCGAACTCCAGCTGGCGCAGAATAAACATCGCCGCCTGGTAGTTTTTCGCCGCCAGCATTTTCTCCAGCAGCGCCTGCGGCAGCGGTTCACCGGTTTCATAATGACCGGAGATAAAGGCCAGCGCTTCCGGCTCCCAGCACCAGTTTTCCATAAACTGGCTTGGCAGCTCGACCGCGTCCCACGGCACCCCGCTGATGCCGGAAACCCCGGCGGTATCGATGCGGGTCAGCATGTGGTGCAGACCGTGGCCGAACTCGTGGAACAGGGTGATCACTTCGTCGTGGGTGAACAGCGCCGGTTTGCCGTTGACCGGACGGTTGAAGTTACAGGTCAGGTAGGCGACCGGCTTCTGCAGGGAACCATCCAGCTTACGCATCTGGCCGACGCAGTCGTCCATCCACGCCCCGCCGCGCTTGTGCTCGCGGGCATACAGGTCGAGATAGAAGCTGCCGCGCAGCTCGTTGTGTTCGTCATACAGCTCGAAGAAGCGCACTTCCGGATGCCACACGTCGACATCGGTACGCTCTTTGGCGGTAATGCCGTAAATGCGCTTCACCACTTCGAACAGACCGTTAACGGCTTTGTTTTCCGGGAAATAGGGGCGCAGCTGCTCATCGCTGATGCTGTAGAGATGCTGTTTCTGTTTTTCGCTGTAGTAAGCGATGTCCCACGGCTGCAGCTCTTCGACGCCGAACTCGGCTTTAGCGAAAGCGCGCAGCTGGGCCAGCTCTTTTTCGCCCTGCGGACGGGCGCGTTTTGCCAGGTCGGTGAGGAAGTCGAGCACCTGCTGCGGATCCTCCGCCATTTTGGTGGCGAGGGATTTAAAGGCGTAGCTGTCAAAGCCCAGCAGCTGCGCCAGCTCGTGGCGCAGGGCGAGGATCTCCGCCATCACCGGGCTGTTATCCCATTTACCGGCGTTTGGCCCCTGGTCGGAGGCGCGCGTGGAGTAGGCGCGGTACATCTCTTCGCGCAGCGCCTGATTGTCGCAGTAGGTCATCACCGGCAGGTAGCTCGGGATATCCAGGGTCAGCAGATATCCTTCCTGCTCTTTGGCCTGGGCCTGCGCCTGAGCGGCGGCCAGCGCGCTTTCCGGCATACCGGCCAGATCGGCGACGTCGGTCACCAGCTTGTTCCAGCCCATGGTGGCGTCAAGGACGTTGTTGCTGTACTGGTTGCCCAGCTCAGAGAGGCGCGCGGCGATTTCACCGTAGCGTTTCTGCACCTCCGGCGGCAGGCCAATACCGGATAATTCGAAATCGCGCAGCGCGTTATCCACCGCTTTTTTCTGCGCGGTATTCAGCGTGGCGTAGTTATCGCCATCGCGCAGATCGCGGTAGGCTTTATACAGGCCTTCATGCTGGCCGACCCAGGTGCTGTACTCGGAGAGCAGCGGCAGCGTCTGTTCGTAGGCCTCACGCAGTTCCGGGCTGTTTTTTACCGAATTGAGATGGCTGACAGGCGAGAAGATGCGTCCCAGCACATCGTCCACTTCCGCCAGCGGCTGGCAAAGATTTTCCCAGCTATACGGCGCGCCGTGCGCCACTGCGCTTTCCACCGCGGCCCGGCAATCCTCCAGCGCTTTGGTGACCGCTGGGACCACGTGCTCTGGTTTGATCGCAGAAAAAGGCGGCAGGGAAAAAGGCGTCAGTAATGGATTGGTCATATGCGCTGTCCTGTTGAAAAGGGTGAGTGAAGCGCGCGTCCGGCGCTTATGCATGAGATCTAGAATGGGGGATAGTTGGGGGAATTTCAATGACGGGCGGTGCGTCAGCCTGGGTATTGCTGCGATAAGTCCGCCCGTTGCCGGAAAAGCGCGACACGCGGCGCAGCGTGCCGGAAACCGCATTAATGCCTTTTTTGCGCCATCTCCCAGGCCGCCGACAAATTCAGCCGCTGCCAGAACTGCTGTTCGGGGGTGGCGCCGGACAGCGGGTAGCCCGCCGGCAGCGCGGTGTTGACCATCAGCGCCCGACGCTGGGCCGCTGACAGCTGCGGCAGAGCAGCCTCCAGCAGCACTTCCGCCCCCTCCGGCGCCTGCAGGCGCGGCTGCGGCCCCTTCTGCCGCGGCAGGTCGTAGGTCATGGCGAAACGAGTGAAATCATGCATCGCCGGATCGCGCCATGGATCGTCTTTCACGCTGCTCTTCGCGCACTCGGCAAGCGACGTACCGCAGGCTTTCGCCAGCGCGGCGCGCAGCTGATCGCGGGCTTCGTTAAATAATACCCGGTAGCGCGGATCGTTAAGATAATGGGCCACGTTGCGCTCGGCCACCATCCGCGAGCCGATCACGTCTAGCGGATAGTGGACGCCCAGCACAATGCGCGAGTAGCCATAGCGGGCGCCGCGCGCCACCAGCGCGTCGTAGCGCTCCGGGATCATCGCCGCCAGCAGCAGCGCATCGGTATAGCCAGTGTTGGTGTGGCCGCTGGGGAACGAGCCGCCGTCGGCGGTATAGGGCTGGTTATCCTTCACCACCACGTCGTCCGGCACCAGGTGAATGGTGTTGCCCTGGACCAGGAACGGCCGCGGATTGTGGAAGTGCTTTTTCGCCTCGCCGGTGCTGACTTCCGAGGCTTTGATCAGCGCCGCCGCTTTCCCCAGCGCGCCCTGGTCATAGGCGGTCAGAAACGCGTTGCCCAGACGAGGCCCCAGCGCGTCGCTGAGGAAATAGAGGTAGCTAATCCCTTGCGCATCGGCCAGCGCCTGACGGCGGGTGGTCTGCACGGCGTCGCGGTTGATGGCGGTCACCGTCGCCAGGTTCTGCTTCACGACGGTCTCCGGCAGACTGCTGAACGCCGACAATAGCGCAATATCCGCCTGCTGGTTTGCCCGTGTCTGGAAGTCGTAGCCGCTGGCCTTCAGCCAGGCGGTATCGGCCTGGGTTTTGTTTTGTTTCGTGTGCGCCAGCCGATCGCGGGTCAGCGTCGCGGCATCCCCTTGCAGCGCGTGGCGCAACTGCGCCAGCGCCTGTTGCTCAAGATCGTCATACGCCTGGCTGGAGGCAGCCGGCGTCACGCTATTGGCGACGGCCGCCGCCCTGTTCAGCGGGATGTCTTTAGCCAGAACCGGTTGCGCCAGCAGCAGCGCGACGGCCAGCAGCGAGAGTTGCTTTTTCATTATTTTTCCTTTTATTCAAACAATTACCTTGCCTGTCTCCGACGCTAGCGCGGCCGTTTGACGCTTTTATGACAGTGTTATGTTTTGCAACGCTTTTGGCAGAAATGAAACAGCGCGGCGGCGCAGCGGTAATCTCGGCCGATCTGCGGTAAACTATCGGTTAACTTGTTTATTTCCCGGAATCTCTGCATCCATGCTCAGTTATCGCCACAGCTTTCACGCAGGCAACCACGCCGACGTCCTCAAACACACCGTTCAGAGCCTGATCATTGAAGCGCTGAAAGAGAAAGAAAAACCGTTTCTCTACCTGGACACCCACGCCGGCGCGGGCCGCTATCAGCTGAGCGGCGAGCACGCCGAGCGTACCGGCGAGTATCTCGAAGGCATCGCCCGCATCTGGCAGCAGGACGACCTGCCGGCAGAGCTTGAGCCCTATATTTCGGTGGTCGAACACTTCAACCGTAACGGCCAGCTGCGCTACTACCCGGGTTCTCCGCTGATCGCCCGCCAGCTGCTGCGCGAGCAGGACAGCCTGCAGATGACCGAGCTGCACCCGAGCGACTTCCCGCTGCTGCGCGCCGAGTTTCAGAAAGACAGCCGCGCGCGCGTCGATAAAGCCGATGGCTACCAGCAGCTGAAAGCCAAACTGCCGCCGGTCTCGCGCCGCGGTCTGATTCTGATCGACCCGCCGTACGAAATTAAAACCGACTATCAGGCGGTGGTGACCGGAATTAACGAAGGCTACAAACGCTTCGCCACCGGCACCTACGCGCTGTGGTACCCGGTGGTGCTGCGCGCGCAGATCAAACGCATGATCAAAGACTTAGAAGCCACTGGCATTCGCAAGATTCTGCAGATTGAGCTGGCGGTACGTCCTGACAGCGACCAGCGCGGCATGACCGCCTCCGGGATGATCGTCATCAACCCGCCGTGGAAGCTGGAGCAGCAGATGAACAATGTGCTGCCGTGGCTGCACAGCAAGCTGGTGCCGGCCGGTACCGGTCACACGACCGTCAGCTGGATCGTGCCGGAGTAATCGCAACCATCGGTGGAACCTTTTACGCCTCGCGTTACAATCGCGGCAATCAACGATTAAGGACATATGGGCATGAGCAAACATTATGATTACCTCGCCATCGGCGGCGGTAGCGGCGGTATCGCCTCGATTAACCGTGCGGCCATGTACGGCCAGAAGTGCGCGCTGATTGAAGCCAAAGCGCTGGGCGGCACCTGCGTCAACGTCGGCTGCGTGCCGAAAAAAGTGATGTGGCATGCGGCGCAGATCCGCGAAGCGATTCATCTGTACGGCCCGGACTACGGTTTCGATACCACCATCAACCATTTCGACTGGGAGAAGCTGGTCGCCAGCCGCAGCGCCTATATCGATCGCATTCATACCTCCTACGACAACGTGCTGGGTAAGAACAACGTCGACGTGATTAAAGGCTTTGCGCGCTTTGTCGATGCCCACACAGTGGAAGTGAACGGCGAGACCATTACGGCCGATCATATCCTGATCGCCACCGGCGGCCGTCCGAGCCACCCGAACATTCCGGGCGTGGAATACGGTATTGATTCCGACGGTTTCTTCGAACTGCCGGCGCTGCCGAAGCGCGTGGCGGTGGTCGGCGCGGGCTACATCGCCGTTGAGCTGGCGGGGGTGATTAACGGCCTCGGCGCTGAAACCCACCTGTTCGTGCGCAAGCACGCGCCGCTGCGCAGCTTCGATCCGCTGATCGTCGAAACGCTGGTGGAAGTGATGAACGCCGAAGGCCCGCAGCTGCATACCAACGCCATCCCGAAAGCGGTGGTGAAGCATGCCGACGGCAGCCTGACCCTTGAGCTGGAAGATGGCCGCAGCCAGACCGTTGACTGCCTGATCTGGGCGATTGGCCGCGAACCGGCGACCGATAACTTCAACCTGGCGGCTACCGGCGTGAAAACTGACGATAAAGGCTACATCGTCGTCGATAAGTTCCAGAACACCAGCGTGCCGGGCATCTACGCCGTGGGCGATAACACCGGCGCCGTTGAGCTGACCCCGGTGGCCGTGGCCGCAGGCCGTCGTCTCTCCGAACGCCTGTTTAACAACAAACCGGAAGAGCATCTGGACTACAACAACATTCCGACCGTGGTCTTCAGCCACCCGCCTATCGGCACCGTCGGCTTAACCGAGCCGCAGGCGCGCGAGCAGTATGGCGACGACGCCGTGAAGGTCTACAAATCCTCCTTCACCGCGATGTACACCGCCGTCACCTCGCACCGCCAGCCGTGCCGCATGAAGCTGGTGTGCGTCGGCCCGGAAGAGAAGATTGTCGGTATCCATGGCATCGGCTTCGGGATGGATGAGATGCTGCAGGGCTTTGCGGTGGCGTTGAAGATGGGCGCCACCAAAAAAGACTTCGACAACACCGTCGCCATTCACCCAACGGCGGCAGAAGAGTTTGTCACCATGCGCTAAGGCGCGCAGCCCCGTCTCCGGACGGGGCTTTTTTATTGCGCCGCCAGGTGACGCAGGATCTGGTGGCCGATATAGTTGCTCCAGTTAAAGCTGTTTTGCAGCACCACCACCGCATTCTGATTCGCTTTATCAAAACCGATATAGCTCGAATAGCCGCCGATGTATCCCACCTGATAGGTTAATTGCTGCTCGCCGAACGTGTCTGTTACCCAGGCGATATTCGCCGCTTCAATCCGTCGCGGATAATAGTCGACGCTAACGTCGCGGAACGCCTGATCCAGCGCCGCCTGACCGGTGGGCGCGAAGTGGGCGCGGGCATAGTGAATCAGATCCCCGGCGTCGCTGTACAAACTCGCCGCGCCGACCATGTTATGACGGAACTGCCAGTCCGGCGTCAGCGCGCCGCGGGGTTTAAATTTCGGCTGATCGCCAGCATGGCCCAGCGCCCGCCACGGATAATCACGCAGCGTTTGCGGCAGGAAGCTGGTGTTCCCCATCCCCAGCGGGCGGAAGATCATCCGCGAGGCCAGCGTCTCAATCGATTCGCCAGTCTGGTACTGGAGAAGATAGCCGAGGATCGCGTAGCCGAGGTTGGAGTAACTCGGCGCCGGTTCCGCCGGGGCCTGGAAATTCTGCAGATAACTCAGTACGCCATCGGCATCGAGCTCATGGTAGAAGTTCTCGCCATCGTTGAGATAGGCCAGCAGGTGCTCAAGCGACAGCATATTCATCGGTTGCCGCGGCAGCCCTGAGGTATGCGTCACCAGCTGCAGCAAGGTTATCTTACGGGCATCCTCACTCAGCGCGGTACCCGGCGGCAGCAGGGTCTGCAGCGTGTCGTGCCAGTGGAAACGGCCCTCGTTCACCAGCATCGTGACCACTTCGGCGGTAACCCCTTTGCTCAGCGAGCCGAGGGCAAACAGCGTATGCGGGGTTATCGGGTAGCGATGTTGGTCATCGGTCACGCCGAAGCAGTGAAACTCCGCCGGGCCGTTATGATGAATAATTGCCACCACCATGCCGCTGACCTGCTTCTCGCGCATGTAATGCCTGACATAATCATCGACGGAAAGCCGCTGACCGTTGCGCCCTGTCAGACTGGTTTCATTGCTGGGCGGGCTCATTTGCGACAGCGTGCCGGAACAGCCTGAAATCAACAGTAATGCCAGTAGCACAAGGCCTAACCGTTTTTTCAAACTGCACCTGCCTGCCACACGTTATTTGGGATGGGATAAAAAATAGACGCGGGATCGTAGCGGCATTACCCCACCAGTGCAAAGCGAATACGCTGAAAAATCGATAAGGCCCTGGCCCGTTCGCTACGCCACGCCGTTATTTCCATGGCGCATAAACGCCGGGCGCTGATTGAGCGCCATATACCAGCGCTCCACGGCCGGCATTTCCGGATGGGCAAAGGGCGTCATCTTCCAGCGATGCACCGACAGGCCCAGCACAATATCAGCCAGGGTGAAGCGCTCGCCGGCGACCCACGCCCCGGTCCGCTGCAGCTGCGCTTCGACAATGCGCACGCAGTGGGTCCAGGCGGCAATGCTCTCTTTAATCGCCGCCGGATCCTGAAAGCGGGGATCTTTACGCACCAGCCCCATAAAAGCATGGCGCCAGGCATTATTGAACTCGGTCGCCTGCCAGTCCATCCAGTGCTCCACCTCGGCGGCGGGCTGCGGCTCGGCGGGCAGCAGATCCCAGCGCTCCGCTTTTCGCGCCAGATAGCGGCAGATACTGTTCGACTCCCAGAGCACAAAGTCATCGTCCAGCAGTACCGGCACCAGGCTGTTAGGATTCAGGCGCTGAAATTCGGGGGTGTCCAGGGGCTTAAACCCGCTGCCGTAATCCTCCTGCTGGTACGCCAGCCCGATCTCCTCGCAGGTCCACAGCACTTTCCGTACATTGATTGAAGAGCGTTTGCCCAGAATTGTTAGCATCGTCAGCGATTCCTCAGCCATAAAAGAGAGTTCATTCACTCTACTCTATTGCCAGCCAGCAACAAGGCAGAGCGCTGGATAATGTGTATAGTTGATTCCAGCCTGTTTGCCGAAAAGGAACCCGACATGTTGACCCCTTTTACCGTTTTGATGCCTGCAAATATTCGTTTTGGCCGCGGTCAGGCCCAGAGCGCCGCCCCCTGGCTGGCGCAGCAGGGCGGTCCTGTTCTGCTGGTGCATGGCGCCAGCCCGCAGCGGGCGGCGTTTCTCCGCCATCAGCTGGAGGCGCTGCAGCTGGCGGTCACGACGCTGGCGATAAGCCGCGAACCCTGGCTTATCGATATTGAGCAGGGCGTCCAGCTGGCGCGCAAGAAAGGGATCAGGGCGGTGGTCAGCCTCGGCGGCGGCGCGGTGATTGACGCCGGTAAGGCGATTGCGGCGCTGGCGCCCGCCACCGGCCCGCTGATCGACTATCTGGAAGTCGTGGGAACCGGCCGTCAGCTGGAAGCCAGCCCGCTGCCGTTCGTGGCGATCCCCACCACCGCGGGCACAGGCGCGGAAGTCACTAAAAACGCGGTGATCAACGTCGTGGAACAGCAGCGGAAGGTGAGCCTGCGCGACGACCGGATGCTGCCTGACCTGGCCATTGTCGACCCGGCGCTAACCGACAACGCGCCGCGCAGCATCACCCTGAGCTCCGGCCTCGACGCCCTGACCCAGGTGATCGAGCCCTGGCTCTGCAGCCGGGCCACCCCTTTCACCGACGCCCTCTGTCAGCAGGCGATCCCGCGCGGCATCCGCGCGCTGAAAGTTCTGATGGAAAAAGAGTGCCCGGCCAGCCGCGACGAGATGGCCTGGGTCAGCCTGTGCGGCGGAGTGGCGCTGGCGAACGCCGGGCTGGGGGTGATCCACGGCCTCGCCGGCCCGCTGGGCGGCCTGAGCCGCGCCTCGCACGGCGCCTTATGCGGCAGCCTGCTGCCGTTTGGGCTGGCGCTGAATGAGTCGCAGATAAACGACCCCGCCCTGCGCCAGCGCTTCAACGACGTTCGCCGCTGGCTGGCCGAGGGGCTGGAGGTCCCGGCGGATCGGGTCTGGGACAGTCTGCGGGAATGGAGCCATCGCGCCGGTCTCGGCACCCTGCGCGACCTCGGCGTGGCGCGCGACGCCCTGGAGCCGGCGGCGCTGGCCGCCAGCACCTCCTCGTCGATGAAGGCTAATCCGGTCAGCCTGAGCAGCGAACAGCTGCTGGAGATGCTGGAGGCGGCGTGGGAGTGAGCGCGCCGGGATAAAATTTTGTTGCATAATGAATGCTCCGAATTTTATCTTCACCTAATCGCGGACTTATTTATTATTTATCAACGTGTTAATTAGAAATCACGGCGTCCCCTGCAGGCGGAAAAGCGTGATCTAACGCACAGTTTACTTCACACTCACCGAAGCGACTGTCTACGCTTAAAAGACAAGGCCGGGTACGCCCGGCCGCGAACTCACGCTATCCGGAGGTCCGTATCGCTATGTTCAGCCAGAAATTACGCCACGTTGAAGACGACGAGTTAAGGATCGACATCGATCCCTGCTACGAAGCCGATCCGTACGAATTAAAGCTGGATGAGATGATTGACGCTGAACCGGAGCCTGAGGTGATCGAGGGGCTTCCGGCCTCCGATGCCCTCACCCCGGCGGATCGCTATCTTGAGCTGTTTACCAACGTGCAGAAATCACGCATTTTTGCCGACAGCAAAACTTTTCCCGACTGCGCGCCGAAACACGACCCGCTGGACATCCTGCGGAACTACCGGAAGGTCAAACGCCAGCCCGATTTCGACCTGCGGCAGTTCGTTGAGGATAATTTCTGGCTGCCGGAGAGCCATACCGACGTCTACACCTCCGACCCCAGCCTGACGCTGAAAGAGCATATCGATAAGCTATGGCCGGTGTTGACCCGCGAGCCTCAGGATCATATCCCCTGGTCATCGCTGCTGGCGCTGCCGCAGGCCTATATCGTGCCCGGCGGTCGCTTTAGCGAAACCTATTACTGGGACTCTTATTTCACCATGCTGGGGCTGGCGGAGAGCGGCCGGGAAGATCTGCTGAAATGCATGGCCGATAACTTCGCCTGGCTGATTGAAACCTACGGTCACATTCCGAACGGCAACCGCACCTACTACCTCAGCCGCTCGCAGCCCCCGGTGTTCGCCCTGATGGTCGAACTCTTTGAAGAGGACGGCGTGCGTGGCGCGAAGCGCTATCTGGATCATCTGAAGATGGAGCATGCCTTCTGGATGGACGGCGCCGAGTCGCTGATCCCGCATCAGGCGTATCGGCACGTGGTGCGCATGCCGGATGGCTCCCTGCTCAATCGCTACTGGGACGACCGGGACACGCCGCGGGATGAATCGTGGCGCGAGGACGTGGAGACCGCCCGACACTCGGGACGGCCGGCCAATGAAGTCTACCGCGACCTGCGGGCGGGCGCCGCGTCCGGCTGGGACTACTCCAGCCGCTGGCTGCGGGATATCACGCGACTGGCCAGTATTCGCACCACGCAGTTTATCCCCATCGACCTGAACGCCTTCCTGTTCAAGCTGGAGACGACCATCGCCAACCTCTCCGGCCTGAAGGGCGATCGCGAGACGGAAGCGGCCTTCCGCCAGAAGGCTCAGGATCGGCGGGCGGCGGTTAACCGCTATCTGTGGGACGATGAGAACGGCTGTTTTCGCGATTATGACTGGCGCCGCGAACAGCTGGCGCTGTTTTCCGCCGCCAGCATTGTCACCCTTTACGTCGGCCTGGCGACCCACGAACAGGCGGAACGCCTTGCCGATGCGGTTCGGGCCCGCCTGCTCACCCCCGGCGGGATCATGGCCACCGAATACGAGAGCGGCGAGCAGTGGGATAAACCCAACGGCTGGGCGCCGCTGCAGTGGATGGCGGTGCAGGGATTTAAACGCTACGGCCAGGATCCGCTGGGCGATGAAATCGCCTGGAGCTGGCTGCAGACGGTCAACCACTTCTACAAGCAGCACCACAAGCTGATTGAGAAATACCACATCGCCACCGGCGTTCCGCATGAGGGCGGCGGCGGGGAGTATCCCCTGCAGGATGGCTTCGGCTGGACCAACGGCGTCGTGCGCCGGCTGATTGGCCTCTACGGCGAGCCAACCTAGTCGGGCTGTTCCCGGCGGCCTTCTCCTGCTATGTTCAGAGGATTCGCCCTGCCCGGAATGACGCTTATGCCTGAACTTCTGACGCCGCGCCTGCGCTGCTCACCGCTGCAGCTGGACGACTGGTCGTTTTTTCTTTCCCTGCAGCAGGATCCGCAGGTCATGCTTTACGTGGCCGACCCCAGGCCGCAGGCGGCCATCCGCGAGGCGTTCGATTCGCGGCTGCCGCCGTGGACGCCCGGGGATGAACACTGGCTGTGCCTGGTGGTGCGCGACAGGCTGACCCATACCCCGCTCGGCCTCACCGGTTACCAACATCATCAGCGCGACATTGCCGAGGTCGGCTTTCTCTTCGCTCCGGCGGCGCAGGGGCGTGGCTACGGCTACGAATCGCTGCGCGCGCTGTGCGACTACGCCTTCACTACCGGCGGCGTCCGCCGCCTGACCGCCAGCGTCACCGCCGGCAACGAGGCGTCCAAGCAGTTACTGCTCAAAGCCGGGTTCCGACTGGAGGGGGAGCTGCGGGAGAACTACTGGCTCAACGGGCGCTGGCACAACGACTGGCTGTTTGGTCGGCTGCGCGCGGAGGGCGATGCGCCCTAGCGCACCGCCGCTCACGGTCTGACGACAGCGGGGTTCAGAGGAACATCCCTCCCGAGACTTCCACGCGCTGCGCGTTCATCCACGCCAGCTCATCGCTGAGCAGGGCGGCGATGGCGTCGCCGATATCATCCGGCAGCCCGACGCGCCCCAGTGCGGTCTGGGCGGCGATATGCCGATTCACCTCGGCGTTATCGCGCACCACCCCGCCGCCAAAGTCGGTCTCAATTGCCCCCGGCGCGATGATGTTCACCGATATCCCCCGTCCGCCCAGCTCTTTCGCCTGATAGCGGGTCAGAACCTCCATCGCCCCCTTCATCGCGGCGTAGGCCGCATAGCCCGGCAGGGCAAAGCGCGCCAGGCCGCTGGAAACGTTGAGGATCCGCCCCCCGTCCTGCAGGAGGGGCAGCAGCCGCTGGGTCAGGAAAAACGGGCCTTTGAACTGGATGTTCATCAGCTCGTCAAACTGCGCTTCGCTGGTCTCGGCGAAGGGGACGTTGAGGCCGATCCCGGCGTTGTTCAGTAAATAATCAAAGGTGGTGCGTCCCCACTTCTGCGCCAGCACCTGCGCCACCTCGCTGGCGAAAGCGTCGAATGTTGAAGGATCGCCGACGTTCAGCGCCAATGCTGCCGCCTTCACTCCTTTTTGCTCAATCTCCGCCACCACCTCGAGCGCCGCCTGGCGGTTGCTGTGATAGGTCAGAAGAATGTCGGTTCCCTTCGCCGCCAGCTTCAACGCGGCGTTTTTACCCAGACCGCGGCTGCCGCCGGTCACTAAAGCGATACGTTGTGTCATCAGAAGACCCCTTTCAGGTTGCGTTGTGATTGTGTTCTAGCTTATTAACTGCCAGTGAAACAATAAATACGCTACATTACGTTTTACTGTTTCATTCACAACAACAATAGGCCATCGGCATGGATAAAATTCATGCAATGCAGTTATTCATTCGCGTAGCGGATCTGGAGAGTTTCTCCCGCGCCGCCGAGACCCTGGCGCTGCCGAAAGGCAGCGTCTCGCGGCAGATTCAGGCTCTGGAAAGCCATCTTGGCGTGCGCCTCCTGCACCGCACCACCCGCCGGGTTCAGCTCACCCAGGATGGGATGGTCTACTACGAGCGGGCGAAGGATCTGCTGAGCAACCTCGACGAACTGGACGGTATGTTCCAGCACGATCCGGCGAGCATCAGCGGCCGGCTGCGGGTGGATATGCCGGTCGGTTTTGCCAAAAAGCTGGTGATCCCGCACCTGCCGGCTTTTTTGCAGCAGTATCCGGGCATCGAACTGGAGCTGAGCAGCAGCGACCGGCTGGTGGACGTGATCCGCGAGGGGTTTGACTGCGTGGTGCGCGTCGGCGCGCTCAAAGACTCCGGGCTTATCGCCCGCCCGCTGGGCAAGCTGACGCAAATTAACTGCGCCAGCCCGGACTACCTGACCCGTTTTGGCTACCCGCAATCCCTGGAGGATCTGGCGGATCATGCCCTGATCCACTACGCCAGCACCCTCGGGGTCCGTCCTTCCGGCTTCGAGGTGGTGATCGACGGCGCCGTGCGCTGGGTAAAAAGCGGCGGCATATTGACGGTCAACAGCACGGAAACCTATCAGGCGGCCTGTATCGCCGGGCTGGGAATTATTCAGGTGCCACGCACCGGCGTGCGCGAGGCGTTACGCGCCGGCGAACTGATTGAGATCCTGCCCCAGTACCGCGCTGAGCCGCTGCCGGTCTCGCTTATCTACCCGCACCGGCGCAATCTCTCCCGCCGCGTGCATCTGTTTATGGAGTGGCTGGGCGGGCTGATGAAAGATTACGTCGATTGATCCGCGCGGAGGGTGAACGGTGGGCGGGCAGATGCGTTCCTGCAGGATACGGCATTTAAGGTATACTTTTTGCTGAATCTCGCGGTAAAAAAGGAAGAAATCACGTATGACGCCGGAAAACGACGATCGACGCCCCCCACAGGAACCGGACACGCAGCCGGAGAAAAACAAAAGCCCCCTCGACGCTCTCAATGACACGGCCGTCGGGCAAAAAGCCAGCCAGGCGCTGAAGACCGTCACCGGAACGGCGGCCAAAGTGCAGCGCAACCCGGTAGTCGCCCACCTGATACGCGCCGCAGAGCGCTTCAACGACCGGCTGGGCAATCAGTTCGGCGCGGCCATCACCTACTTCTCGTTCCTGTCGATGATCCCGATCCTGATGGTCTCGTTTGCCGCCGCCGGCTTCGTGCTGGCCTGGCATCCGACCCTGCTGCAGGACATTTTCGACAAAATTCTGCAAAACGTCAGCGACCCGACGCTGGCGGCGACGCTGAAAAACACCATCAACACCGCGGTGCAGCAGCGCACCGCCGTCGGCCTCGTCGGCCTGCTGGTGGCGCTCTATTCCGGTATTAACTGGATGGGCAACCTGCGCGAAGCGATCCGCGCTCAGTCGCGCGACGTCTGGGAGCGCCGGCCGCAGGACGAGGAGAAAATCTGGATAAAATACTTCCGCGATCTTATCTCGCTGATCGGTCTGCTGGTGGCGCTGATTATTACGCTGTCGATCACCTCTGTCGCCGGTTCCGCCCAGCAGTTGATTATCTCCGCGCTGTATCTGGACAATATTGAATGGCTGAAACCCGCCTGGCGGCTGATCGGTCTCGCCATCTCGATTTTTGCCAACTATCTGCTCTTTTTCTGGATCTTCTGGCGGCTGCCGCGCCACCGTCCGCGGCGCAAAGCCCTGTTTCGCGGCACGCTTATCGCGGCGATTGGCTTTGAAATCATCAAAATCGTCATGACCTGGACGCTGCCGGCGCTGGTGAAATCCCCTTCCGGGGCGGCGTTCGGATCGGTGCTGGGGCTGATGGCCTTTTTCTATTTCTTTGCCCGCCTGACGCTGTTCTGCGCCGCGTGGATCGCCACCGCGGAGTATAAAGACGACCGGCGGATGCCGGGCAAAACCCACCGCTGAGGTATTGCGAGGATGAATAAAAGAGGCAAAATTCATCCTCGCGCTTGATTTCAGCAGATAAATCCAGGACGTAACTTTTATTTAACGAAAAACTGGTTTTATTCTCTATCTTTTTAATTGTGTGAAGCATTTCATAGAACTATTTTTTCTGGCGTAAAAATTATCCGCTTTTTGCCTCTTTTTTGCTCATTTTCCGCGTTTGTTACAGATTGAAATGTCCCGGTGGCTGTGGCTATATGGCTTTTCGTTCGCGCAAAAATAAGAAAGATCTATGCAAGCCACAGCCACCACACTCGAAAACACGCAGGAAACCGCCCCGGTCAACTCACGCAATAAAGTCGTTGTCGCCTCGCTCATTGGCACCGCCATTGAGTTTTTCGACTTCTACATCTATGCCACTGCCGCGGTCATCGTCTTCCCGCATATCTTCTTCCCGCAGGGCGATGCCGCCGCGGCCACCCTGCAGTCGCTGGCCACCTTCGCCATCGCCTTCGTCGCCCGGCCAATCGGCTCCGCGCTGTTCGGCCACTTCGGCGATCGCGTCGGCCGGAAGGTCACCCTGGTGGCCTCGCTGTTAACCATGGGGATCTCCACTGTGGTGATCGGCCTGCTGCCCGGCTATGAAAGCATTGGCATTGTCGCGCCGATGCTGCTGGCGCTGGCGCGCTTCGGTCAGGGACTTGGCCTCGGAGGGGAGTGGGGCGGCGCAGCGCTGCTGGCAACGGAAAACGCCCCGGCGCGCAAGCGCGCCCTGTATGGCTCCTTCCCGCAGCTGGGCGCGCCGATCGGCTTCTTCTTCGCCAACGGCACCTTCCTGCTGCTCTCCTGGCTGTTAACCGATCAGCAGTTTATGGAGTGGGGCTGGCGCGTGCCGTTTATCTTCTCCGCGGTGCTGGTGATCATCGGTCTGTATGTTCGCGTTTCGCTGCATGAGACCCCGGTCTTCGCCAAAGTGGCGGCGGCGAAAAAACAGGTCAAAATCCCGCTGGGTACCCTGTTGACCAAACACGTCCGCGTGACGGTGCTGGGCACCTTCATCATGCTGGCAACCTATACCCTGTTCTACATCATGACCGTCTACTCGATGACCTTCAGCACCGGCGCGGCGCCGAATGGCCTGGGCCTGCCGCGTAACGAAGTACTGTGGATGCTGATGATGGCGGTGATTGGCTTTGGCGTGATGGTGCCGATCGCCGGCCTGCTGGCGGACGCCTTTGGTCGTCGTAAGAGCATGATTATCATCACCACGATGATTATTTTGTTCGCCCTGTTCGCCTTTAAACCGCTGCTGGGTTCCGGTAACCCGCTGCTGGTCTTTGCCTTCCTGCTGCTGGGCTTAAGCCTGATGGGACTGACCTTTGGCCCGATGGGCGCGCTGCTGCCGGAGCTGTTCCCGACGGAAGTGCGCTACACCGGGGCGTCGTTCTCCTATAACGTGTCGTCGATCCTCGGCGCCTCGGTCGCGCCGTACATTGCCGCCTGGCTGCAGGGCAACTATGGCCTCGCGGCGGTCGGCACCTATCTGGCGGCGATGGCGGCGCTGACGCTGATCGCCCTGCTGCTGACCCACGAGACCCGCCACCAGTCGTTGTGATCCTTCGCCCTGACGCCGCTGGCGCCAGGGCTCTCCCCTACTTTTTCATCTGCGACAATATGGTCCGGCACTGGTTACTATCGCCCTCCGCCGGGGATATCAGCGCCAGCAGCGCGGCAGCCGGCGTCACCAGAGTAGCCAGCGCCGCCGCTACCGCGCCGCGGACAATCAGCGGCCCGGCCTTCACCCCCGCCTGCGGCGATTTAAAGGTGCCGCGAACATACAGCGGGGAACGCAGGGTGATCACCCGGAAGCCCTTGCTTTCCGGATCGATGGTCAGGTCCAGCTGCTCGGAGGCGAAGCTGGCGGTCCCGGTCACATTGATCAGCGCGTTTTCCGTATCGAAGGCAAAAATCTGCGGCCGGGCGACGCCGTTGGTCACGTCGATATTGGCCGCCGCGCAGTTCACCCGAACCTCCTCATCGCCAAAAATCTGGCCGATCAGGTAGTTGCCGACGTTAAGGCCGAGAATTTCCATCAGGTTGCGACTGATCAGGCCGTCATTCATCAGCAGCTTCAGGTTGCCGTTGCTGTTGCCGAGCAGGGCCGCCACCGAGTTGCCGCTGCCGCGCAGCTGAACGTCGCCATTCATCTCGCCGAGGGTTTTCTGCATCATCTCGACGTTCGGCATCAGCGCCTTCAGCTTCAGTCGCCGCGCCTGCAGATTGGCCTCACCCTGCAGCGGCTTTTTATCGCCCTGCAGGTGCACGCTGCCGGCAATCGACCCGTTGGCCAGGCCAAAGCGCACCGGCTGCAGGCGCAGGTCGCCATCCTCCAGGATCACGTGGGTCGCCAGATCGCTGATCGGCAGCGTACCGCCGTGCTCAATTCTCCGGCCCTTAAAGCGCACATCGGCATCCATCACCTGCCATTTATCTGTTTCAAAGCGGTCCGCCGGCAGCACTTTACCCGCCGGCTGCGGCCGATCGCCCGCCTGGCGCGCAGCGCTTTTCTTCGTCCCTTTGCCGGAGTCGACGCCGATTAACGGCCCGAGATCCGCCAGCCGCAGCTGCTTCGACTCCATGTCGCCGCTGAGCTTCGGCCGCGGTTTGCCAGTGGTATAGGTCAGAGAGCCATGAATGTCGCTATCGCCGATCCGGCCGTTAAAATTCTGATAGTCAAAGCGCATGCTGTTTTTCTGCTTAAAGTCGGCGCGCAGACGGCCGTCGGTGGAGAACGACGGCGTCTCCGGCAACAGCACGCCGGTCAGGTCGTAGAGATCGCGCAGCGAATCGCCGGCGAATTTCAGCCGCAGGTCAATGCCGCCGACGTTGAGCGGATCGCTAACCGTGCCGCTGAACGCCACCCGCGTATTGCCGGAGCGGAAGTCGCCCTGCAGCGGGAAAGGCGTGCTTGCGCTGCGCAGAGCCAGCATGCCGCCGATTTTACCGTTGCCGGTGACTGGCTGGTCCTTATAGCGGCCCTTCAGCGACAGGCCAAAGACGTAGTCGCCTGGTTTCGCCGCGCTATGCCGATCCTTCGTGCCAGTGACTTCGCTGAACGGCAGCGGTTTGCCGAGGGGATCGACGAGGATGGTGATATCGCTGCGGGTGATCTTGTCATCAATGGCGATAGTCCCGCGATCGAAGAGAATGTTATCGAGGCGGAAAGACCAGCTGGAGGGGGCGCTGTCCCCCGCGGCACGCTGATCGCCAGCCAGCTGAAAGGTCCAGTTATTGTTGTCTTCCGCCAGGCGGATCAGCCGCACGTCGGGCTGTTCCAGCTTGATCCATGGCAGATACACCGTTTTGCTCAGCAGCGCCAGCGGGGCGAGGGTCGCCTCCACCCGCGGCAGGTGGCTCATGGTCACCTGGGGAATGGCCGGCGGGTTGCCCAGCACGATATCTTCCGCGTGCACATGGGGCCACGGGATCCAGCTGCGCCAGCCGCGCTCTTCCGGCTGCCGCTCCCAGACCACGCCGAGATCGCCGCGGATGGCGAACGGGCGGTTCAGCTCGGCAGACACTTTCTGATTAATCGTCGGCTTCAGCCGGTTCCAGTCGAAGGTGGCCAACACGATAAAGAAGAGAACGATCAGCAACAGTATCGTTCCTGTGATGATAACCAACGTTTTACGGGTTCTGCTCATCCCTACTCCGCTCCTTTTGCATCACGTCAGTCCTGAATATAGTCAAAAAGCGGCGTTTCTCCTGGAAATGCGCTTTTCGTCACATTACGCGCGTCAGGTCAAAAAAATAATGGAACGATGTTTTAATATGATTGACCAGCAAAACAGCGCAGCGCACACTAGCGCTTATATCGATTCCATTGCAGGTTCTGGCTATGTCTAAAAAAATTGCCGTCATTGGCGAATGCATGATTGAGCTGTCAGAGAAGAACGGGGCCGTTAACCGCGGCTTTGGCGGCGATACCTTAAACACCTCGGTCTATATCGCGCGGCAGACGGATGCCAGCGCGCTGAGCGTCCACTACGTCACCGCGCTGGGAACCGATGCGTTCAGCCAGCAGATGCTCGACAGCTGGCAGCAGGAAAACGTCAACACCAGCCTGATCCAGCGGATGGCCGACCGCCTGCCGGGGCTGTATTACATTGAAACCGATGACGCCGGCGAGCGCACCTTCTACTACTGGCGCAACGAGGCGGCGGCAAAATTCTGGCTGGAGAGCGATCGCGCGGGGGCGATTTGCGAAGAGCTGGCCACGTTCGACTATCTCTACCTGAGCGGCATCAGCCTCGCCATTCTCAGCCCGGTCAGTCGTGCCAGGCTGTTCACGCTGCTGCGTGAGTGCCGCGGCAACGGCGGCAAGGTGATCTTCGACAACAATTATCGCCCGCGCCTGTGGGCCAGCCAGGCGGAGACGCAGCAGGTCTATCAGGAGATGCTCGCCTGCACCGATATCGCGTTTCTGACCCTCGATGATGAAGACGCGCTGTGGGGGGAAAAACCGGTCGCCGAGGTGATCGCCCGCACCCACGCCGCCGGCGTGGAAGAGGTGGTGGTGAAGCGCGGAGCGGATGCCTGCCTGGTCTCGGTGAGCGGGCAACCGCTGCGGGAAGTGCCGGCCGTCAAGCTGGCCAAAGAGAAAGTGGTGGATACCACTGCCGCCGGCGACTCCTTCAGCGCCGGCTATCTGGCCGTGCGCCTGACCGGCGGCGATGCTGAATCCGCCGCCAGACGCGGACATCTGACCGCCAGTACGGTGATCCAGTATCGCGGGGCGATCATCCCCCGGGAAGCAATGCCGCAATAATCCTCACCTGTAAGCGCTCTCCGGCCGCCGCTGGCGCGCCGGAGAGGCGTCAGGTTACTGCCCCGACGGGATGTCGCTGGCCTCGCTGTGGGCGTCAACCGTATCGGCGCTGCCGCTGGTCGCTGCGGTCGCCGGACTCGGCACCATCAGTTTTTCCCACGTGGCCTGCAGCTCCTTCATGTTGTATTCCGGTTCGCCTTTCGGCTGCTGCAACACCAGCGCCATATCCTGAGACAGTTGCTGACGCAGGTACTGGTTCAGCATGTCCACCGTCAGGGAGTTGAGGAACTCCTGACGCAGCTTCTGGTACTGCTCCGGCGCGATATCCACCACCTGATTTTGCAGGGAGCGCATGCGCTGGCTCATCAGAATGTCGGTATCGGTGCGCGCATAGGTGGCAAACAGCTTCTGCAGCTCGAGGCTTTTCTGAGCGATAAGCGCGTCAAACTCCTCCTGCGGCAGGCCGTTGTCGCGCACTTTCGCCAGCTCGCGCGAGACCACGCTCAGGTTGTTATTCAGGCGCTCGCCCGGCGATTCGATATTGATGGCGCACTGCGCGCGCTGATAGAGCACCCGGCAGTCAAAACCAAGACCAATATCCTTGACGTTATTTTTGCTCAGGCTCTGCTGCACGTGCCAGAACAGCGCTTCGCGGGCGAGGTCGTCGCGCCAGTAGCGCTGCAGCGCCGCGGAGTCGCGGATCGGCTGCCAGGGGGCGTCCCACATGATGGACAGTTTGTCCTGGCGCACGGCGCTGGTCATGATGCTGACCGGCACGGTGGGCAGCGGCGATAAGGTCGGCACCGCCGCGGGCGTTTCCCGCTTGCCCTTCAGATCGCCAAAGGTTTTGCTGATTTGCTCAGCGACGCTGCGGCTGTCGACGTTACCCACCACGATCAGCGTCATGGCGTCGGGGGTGTACCATTTTTGATAAAAGTCTTTCAGATGCGCCACGTCGATCGGCTGCTTCAGCGGCGCGGCGGGATCGTGGCCCAGCATGGTGGAGCCCTTGAGGCGATAGCGCCACCAGCCCTCTTTGGTATCCAGCGGCCAGGTCGCCACCATGTCGTTGCCCTGCAGCGCGTGATTGATCGATTCAGGCGTAATGGTCAGTTTACCGCTGGCGTCCGCCAGCCAGCTCAGCGCCTCTTTCAGCAGATCGTTGCGGTTATTCGGCAGGCTGAGATTAAACATCGTGTAATCGTAGGAGACGATGGCCGGCGGCAGAGGACGCTTCGGGTCAATACTCTGCTGCCACAGCGAGCGCGCCTGCATCGTCGGCAGGCTGCCGCTTTGCGTCAACGCCAGACGGGGAATAAAACGGCTGAAGCCGCTCTGCTGAGTGCTTTCGCTCAGCGAGCCAATATTCACGGACAGACGGACTTCGATACGGTCGCTGGGACGCTGCGGCGTGGCCAGCACCTGCCACGACAACCCATTCGCTAAGGTCCCTTGTTGCCAGGCCGGATCAGGCTGGAGCGCTTCTGCCTGCACATAACCGGCCGCCGCTACCATCAGCAAACCGCCCGTTAAGAGTTTAATTGTTGTGCCCTGCATGTGAACCCCTGATGAACATTCCTGGTTACAACAGCATCCCACTGACGGGCTGCCGAAAAAAGTGAGAGTGAAATACGTCGGTTAGACCACACGGAGACGAAAATGTCGCATGACAACGTAAAATAATCATTTCGTGTCATTCCCGCCGGGCGGAAATGACCTCTAATTATGCGCAGGAGCCCGTACTCCAGCAAGGGAGTACGGGCCTAAGAGGAGGATTTAAGAGGATAATTCGTGCGTTTTGTTCGCGGGAACACGGTTATTCAGCACATCATCCATCTGTTTGGCATCGAGTTCTTTAACCCATTTCGCGACCACCACCGTGGCGACGCCGTTACCCACCAGGTTAGTCAGCGCACGGGCTTCGGACATAAAGCGGTCAATACCGAGGATCAGCGCCAGGCCAGCCACCGGCAAATGCCCGACGGCCGAGATGGTCGCCGCCAGCACGATGAAGCCGCTGCCGGTCACTCCCGCCGCCCCTTTCGAGGAGAGCAGCAGCACCACCAGCAGGGTGATTTGATGGAAAATATCCATATGGCTGTTGGTCGCCTGGGCGATAAAGACCGCCGCCATCGTCAGATAGATAGAGGTGCCGTCGAGGTTGAACGAATAGCCGGTCGGGATCACCAGGCCCACCACCGATTTACGACAGCCGAGCTTCTCCATCTTGTCGAGCATGCGCGGCAGCGCCGATTCGGATGAAGAGGTCCCCAGCACGATCAGCAGCTCTTCGCGGATATAGCGGATAAATTTAAAGATGCTGAAGCCGGTGGCTTTGGCGATTGACCCCAGCACCACCACCACGAACAGGATACAGGTGATATAGAAGCAGATGATCAGCTGGCCCAGCTGCACCAGGGTGCCGACGCCATATTTACCGATGGTGAAGGCCATGGCCCCGAAGGCGCCGATCGGCGCCAGGCGCATGATCATATTGATGATGCCGAAGATGACCTGCGAGAAACTTTCAATGACGTTGAAAATCAGCTGGCCCTTGCTGCCCAGACGATGCAGGGCAAAGCCAAACAGAACGGCGAACAGCAGAACCTGAAGGATGTTGCCGCTGGCGAAGGCGCCAATGACGCTGCCCGGGATCACATCCAGTAAAAAGGCCACCACCCCCTGGTCTTTCGCCTGCTCAGCGTACACCGCCACCGCTTTCGCATCGAGCGTCGACGGGTCGACGTTCATCCCGGCCCCCGGCTGCACCACGTTGACAATAACCAGACCGATAATCAGCGCGATGGTGCTGACCACTTCGAAATAGAGCAACGCCACCGCCCCGGTACGGCCAACGGCTTTCATGCTCTCCATTCCGGCGATCCCCGTCACGACGGTACAGAAGATAACCGGAGCAATCACCATTTTAATCAGCTTAACGAAGGCGTCGCCGAAGGGTTTCATTTGCGCGCCCAGTTCCGGGTAAAAATGGCCCAGCAGAATACCGATCGCTATGGCCGTCAGAACCTGGACATAGAGGCTTTTAAAGATAGAGGTTTTCATAGGGTGTCCTTTGGGAATAACCACAGAGCAAGAAGGGATATTTGACGTCTGTGGCTTAAAAATAACACCCTGGAAACATTTCAGAAATAACTAACGCCGAAAGTGCAACGCGATTGTTAAAATCTTTGAGCTGACTCGCACAAGTCAACAAAACATTTACAAATTTGCATCTTCGCGGACCGGAGATAAATAGCGGGCGCTGAACGCCTCCTGCGGTAAAGCGCAACCGAACAGGTGGCCCTGGAGCACCTCGACGCCGGCGGCTTGCAACCAGCGAGACTGGTCTTCCGTTTCCACCCCTTCCGCCACAATGCGCAGCGACAGGCCGCGCGCGAGCTGGATTATCGCCGGCACCATGCTGACATCCTCCGGCAGCATATCGATGAATACCTTATCAATTTTCAGAATATCCACCGGCAGAGCCTTCATCTGCTGCAGCTGGTGCAACCCGGCATAACCCATGCCAAAATCATCCAGCGCAATCCGCACGCCGGCCTCGCGCAGAGGCCGCAACCGCGCCATCACATCCTGCGGATCGTCCATCCGGCAGCTCTCCGTCACCTCAAGGATGAGGGTGCCCGGCGCAATGCGGTAGCGGGCGATCAGCTTCAGCATCTCCTCGCCACGGTCGTGCTCCAGCAGCTGGAGCAGGGAAACATTGACCGACAGCGGCAGCATAATGCCCTGGCTTTGCCAGGCGGCCAGCTGGCGGCAGGCCTCTTCCATCACCCAGTAGCCGACCGGGATAATCAGCCCGCAGGACTCAATGCGCTCAATCAGCGCCGGCGGTAGGGACCAGCTGCCATCCGCCTGCCGCTGGCGCAGCAGCACCTCGGCGCCGCAGAGCTCGCCGCTGGCGCAGGCCACCTGCGGCTGCAGCCAGATCGCGAACTGCTGGTTGTCGAGGGCGGTCATAATTTCGTGCTCTTCCATCAGGCGGCGCTGAGCCTTTTCCATCTGCTCGGGATCGAAGAACTCAATCTGATTTTTACCTTTGCGTCTTGCGGTGACCGCGGCCGAGACCGCGCGCCGGTAAAACTGTTCGGCGCTGAGCCCGGGGTGGAACATGGCGATCCCGACGCTGGCGTAGGGCCGCAGCTGCAGACCATGCAGCGGTAAACGTTCATTAATAATAGTGAGCACTTGCTTACTTATCGTCACCGCCTGCCAGGATTCGGCGAGGCCATCGGCGAGAATGGCGAAGTCATAGCCGCTTACCTGGGCCAGCACCATCTGCGGCGGGATCGCGGCGCGCAGCTTCTCCACCAGCGTCAGGAGCAGCATTTCGCGCTGGCTCTCCTTGAGCACGCCGGCGGCGTCCTGCAGGGTTTCACAGGCGACGACGATCAGCGCGGCGCTCTGCGGGCGGGCCACCGTCTGCTCCAGCATCGCCAGCAAAAAGGCTTTATTCGGCAGCTCGGAGACCGGGAAGCGGGTCGACTGGATGGACAGCTCATCATGCTGGCGCACCAGGCTCTGCTGGTTGCGGTTATAGCTGCGCACCAGCATGCCGATCTCGTCGTCATGGTGCAGGCGCGGGAGGGTCAGCTGATGGCCAAGACGCTCCTGCTGGGAGAGATCGTTCAGCTCGCGGGCGATACGCCGCAGGGGGCGAACCATCAGCCGGTTGATGCACCAGGTGAGCGCCACCGTTAGCATCAGCACCAGAAGTAAGTAAGCAGTCACTAACGTAGCAAGGGCGCTCATGACGAATTTATACATGCGATAGGAGTCAGCCTGCAGCACCAGATAGGCCAGCGGCTGCGGGTTGGCCGGCCGCTCCAGCGAATAAATGGGCAGCGAAATCTGCACCGGCAGCTCAAACAGCCGGGTGATGGTCACCGGCACCGACCGCTCAGGGATAAACCGCATCCGCAGCGCCTGGAACTGGTTGGGCAAGACGACATCCGCCCGGCTGACGATGCCAGCAGGCTGGATACGGCTTAAAATGGCTTCCGCTTCCGGAATATCGGCTTTCAGAATAGCCGCAGACAGCGGTTCGCGAACGGATCGCGCGATACTTTCTAACTGCGTGGCCGTGGTAAAGCGACTCTGTTGCACAAAGTGAAACAGCAAAATAGTGCAAAAAACCAATACAAAGGCCATGGACACGCTCGCGACCATCGCCATCTGTTTGATTGTAAGTGAACGGCTGACGCGCAACGGTGTTCTCCACTGATACTGAATGCATACCCGGCATTAATCCTTCAATCCCGGTCGTTTCAGGCTGATTATATACTTAAATCCTTCGCCCACGCCCGCGAGGGATGAAGTGACGGGATAGCTCCGCGCGGTGGCGCAGACGCCGGAGAGACCTCCCCGGCGGCCGACGGTGGGCAACGCCTCACGAGTATACGCGAAGCGCGCCGTGGAGTGGTGCTCTGTGACGTAATTCAGCCTATTCTGCTACCAGTCGGCGTAAGGCACCAGCGGCTGGGGCGGCATATCCAGATCCCCCTGCCAGCCGGCCGCCGAATAGCGCACGTAAAGCAGCGCATGGCTCGGGGTGTAGTCCTTCGCCTGCTGAATATCGACCGCGGCGCCAACGAACCAGTTGCTGGTCACCCGCCGCTCCACCAGCGCTCTGGCGGTGTAACCGAATCCCTGGCTGCTGCCGCCCTCCTCCGTCAGTTCGCTGGCGCGCTGCCGGTAGTCGGACGGGATCAGGTTCAGCAGCGGATAGCGGGCTTGCGTCTGGGTACGCGAATGGGACCATGAGACCGATCCGCCGAGTTCCCAGGACCAGTTCTCCGTGCGCTGACGCCAGGTCACCGGCACAGCGAACGAGAGATACTCCTGCGGGCTGTAATAGCCGCCCTGGCCGAGGGTGTAACCGCTGAGATCTTTGTCGTAGTGCCAGATCATATTGTTGAGGCCGACGGTGACGCGACGATTATTCTCGTTAATCACCTTATAGTAGTAGCCGGTCATCCAGCGCACGCGCCAGTTATCCGCCACGTTTTTACCGGTCAGCGAGTCGGCCCCCAGCGAGGACCAGATACCGTGCGCTTCGCCCCGGTCATAGCTGAGGCTCACACCGCCGCCGTCGGCGCGAACGCCGCCCCAGGTGGTGCCGGTATGGCTGTTGCTGTCTTTCTGCCCGCCAAAGGAGAGCAGCGAGCTGGAGATGGGACGCCGGTGCACGTTGACCGTGTATCCCACCGGCCCGACGTCGCTGCTGTAGCTCAGGCCGCCGACCACATCGACGACATTGAAGCCCATCGGCGTGGTGCCGATATCGCCGCTCCAGGTGTCATTCTTCCAGCCGACCGCCACGCTGGCCCCACTGTCGGTCTGATTTTTACTGCCGCTGGTACAGGCGATCTCCCCGCAGGTGCCCCAGCTGGGCGAGTAGCTCCCGTCGCTGTGGGTGGAAAAGCTGCCGGCATCCATATTGACCAGGTCGGTGCGGAAGAACATCCGGCCATCCGCCAGCGGGGCATCCACCTGCAGCATGGTGGTATGCGCCTTGAGGTCGGAATAGCCGCCGGTGCCGCTGGATCCCCAAAAGTCGTGTTCCAGGGTGACGTTCAGATCCTGCTGGCGATAAAGGTCGGCAGCATCGCTGCGGATCCCGCGCTTCAGCCAGTCATCCCGGCTGTCGTTGCGCGTCAGCCGGGTAAAGGTATCGTTATCCTGCGGCGGTGCGGGGGTGATGCCGGAGGCCACCATCGCCTCCCGGTAGTGGGTCAGCGCCTGCTGCGGCTCCCCGTTCCGGGTGGCAAAGCGCGCGGCATCGCGCAGCACCAGCGCGCTCTCCATCGAGGGCGGCTGCGCCTTCGCCTGCGGCACAATCTGGTTAAAAATCTGTTGGGCGTCAGCGGTATCGCCAAGGCCGGCTCGCGCCAGGGCGACCCGCCGCTGCATATTCATGGATTCGGCCTCTGCGCCTTTCAGCTGCATGACCTGCGCCCGGGCGGCCTGTTTATCGCCCTCGGCCAGATAGACTTCCGCAAGGCCGAGGCGCGCATCGCCGTTGTCGGCTTCCTGACGCAGCACCCGCTGATAGTCGGCAATCGCCGTCTGGTTGTCCCCGCGCTGCTGGGCCCAGTCGGCCAGCGTCAGGTCATAGCGCACCGAGGCCGGCTGCTGTTTGATGAGGGCGATCGCCTGCGCTTCCTCGCCGCTGTCGCGCAGCTGGTTCGCCTGGCGCAGCACCCGGTCGCTTTGCAGACGCGCCTCCAGTTCACGAATGTTATCCGTCCATGCGCTGCGCGGCAGGGCGGCGATTTGCGCCAGCGCCAGATCGTCCTGGTCGTTCCCCGACAGGTAAAGCCCCGAGGCGTAGATCCGTTCAGCATCCTGCGGCTGGCGGTTGACCATCGCCCGCATCAGCGCATCGGCTTCCTGGCGCTCGCCGGCGCTGACCAGATCCCGCGCCAGACGGTAGGTTATCCACACGCTGTCCGGATCCAGCGCCAGGCGCCGACGCTGAACTTCCGCCGCCTGCGCCCAGTTGCCCTGACTCTCCAGAGCCTGCGCCTGTTTCTCCAGCCGGTCGTTGTTCAGGCTGCGTTCGATATCATCGATGCTGCGCCGCTGGGCGGCAGGAAGACCAGCGATCCAGGCGCTGGCTTTCTCGGGCGATTCAGCGCGATAGAGGTTGGCCAGGCCGCGCACCGCCAGATTATTCCCGCGATCCAGGCGCAACGCCTGCTGATAATAGCGCTCCGCCGCGGCCGACGCCTTGCGCGCCGCCGCGACGTCGCCCAGCCCCAGCACGGCATAGCTGTCGGTCCGATCGACCCGCTGCGCCTGGGCATAATAATTCTGCGCCTGTGAAAGCTGACCGGCCTTCAGGGCGTTATCCCCCTGCTTGATCAGCAGCCAGTAGCGGTTGGTTTGCAGCAGGCTGTCCCATTTGCCACGATTCGGGCTGTCGGGATCCATGGCAATCGCTTTATTGAGCTGGGCCACCGCCCGCGCGCGATCGCCGCGCTGGGAATAGGCCTGGCCGAGGGCGCCCACCGCATCGCTGTCGCGGCTGTCGGCCTGAACGGCTTTCTGCAGATCCGCCACCGCCTGCGAGGTATTTCCGGATTTGACCGCCGCCAGCCCTTCCGAGCGGGCGCGGAACGTCGGATCCTGCAGCTGCGCCTGCTGCTGGTCAAGCAGGACGCGGGCGTTCGCCGCCACCGAGCCGGTAGGAAACTGCAGCAGGAATTGCTGCAACGCCTGCACGCTGGCTTTGCTCACCGGCATGCTTTTCACTTCGCTGAACCACATATCGGCGGCGATACCGCGTCCTGAGGCTGAGCGGGCCATTTCCGCCAGATAGGCGAACCCTTCCTGCGGTTTGTTATCGGCAAACATCTGCTTCGCCAGCGCCGTCAGCAGGCTGACGTTGCCCGGCGCGCTGGCGTTCAGTTTTTTCAGCTGGCTGACGCCTTCGCTATGACGGGCCGGCAGGCGCGCCACCAGCGTCCAGTATTCAATAGCGGCATCGACATCATCCGGCACGCCGCCGAACAGTTTTTCATAGGCGGCGATGGCTTCATCGACCTTCCCGGCCACGCCCAGCAGTCGCGCCTGCTGCAGCGCCTGACGGCCCTCGCCGGTGTTGCTTTTCATCTCATTGCGCGACGCCTTCAGCTCAGGGGAATCCGGCGCCAGCTTCGTCAGTCGCTCCAGCTCTTTTTGCGCCCCGGCGGTATCCCCCTGGCGCAGCAGATAGCGCATCCGCGCGGCAATCAGGTCCGGGTTGTTGGGGTCGATCAGCTCCAGACGGTATAGCGACTGGCGCACCAGGTCTTCACGATTGCTGGCCTCGCCGAGGCGCACCTGCTCCAGCAGATGTTCCTGGGCGGGCGTCGTCGCCGCCTGCGCTAACGGCAGCAGCGCAACGCCGAGGGACAGCGTGAGTAAACTTAGTGAGAGCTTGCGCATTCCTGGTTCCAGTCAGGTTGTAATTCGCCACCCGCAGTGAAACGAAAACGGTGTTGATCCCAACCCTGACCGAACAGCGTCAGGACCGCGCTGTAGTAGGCATCCGCGCCGGGATAGTTATCGGCGACGCGCTGTCGTTGCACCGACCGGGCCTCGTCGTTCTGTAAAAACGGCAGCATCACCGCGGAGAAGCCCACCGGCCCCTGGCCGCTGGTTTTACCGGTGGCGATATTCACTTTCTCCGGCGGTACCCCCTGTTCCGTGGTCTGCGCCGCCATCGGCGCAAAGCGGGCCAGCAGACGCGCTTTTTGCTTATCGCCATCATGAAGCATGCCCACCCACAGGTAGACGCGAATCGCGTCATAGCTGCCGATCAGCGGCTTCTCCGTTTTCAGCTGCCAGCCTTTCCCTTTCTCATAGCGCACCCAGTCCGGGGTAAAGCCTTTCGGCGCGGTCTCCAGCAGCAGACGCAGGTTCGTGTCGCGCAGGGTGGGCCACGGCGCGCCAAAACGCACAAAATAGGTGGCCAGCTGCGGCGGAAGATAGCTGGGATTAAACCGCCAGCCGCTGTCGTCGGCAAAACCGACTTTTCCCGGCAGCAGCATCGTGCCAAGGCCCGGCACCGCCACCGTCTCTTCGTCAACAATCCGCGCCAGCAGCGCTTTCCCGGTCTCGGTGTACTGCGGCTGCTGCCACAGGCGCCCCGCCTCCAGCAGCGCCCAGGCTATCCACAGATCCGAGTCGGATGCCGAATTGCTGTCCAGCAGCGTCCACTGTTCGTCGTCCTTTTTCCCCCACAGCCAGCCCGGCAGATGCTGCCGCAGGTCGCCCTCCGCCAGGTTGTTCTGCGTCCAGGTCAGCAGCTTGTCGAACCCCGCGCGATCGTTGGCCGCCAGGGCAAAGAACAGGCCATAGCTCTGTCCTTCGGAAGTGGAAATTTTGCGCGCATCGCTGGGGTCGATCACCCGCCCCTCGGGGCTGACGTACGCTTTCTTAAACAGCTCCCAGGCGGGCCACTGGCAAGCGGCGCTCGCCTGGCCCGCCGCCAGTACCAGCGCGGAGAGCACCGCGCCGCAAAGTACTTTCATCATCGTTTATTCATCATCCAGGCTAAGGCGGCGGCGGCTGATAATGCGCAGCATGCGCCACAGCACCCACGCCAGCAGCACGATACTGACCGCGGCGAAGATCGCCAGCAGTATCGGGTGGTTAGAGAGCGCGAACCAGATGCGCTCGAACCAGGGCAGATGGCCGACATAGTAAACATCGCCCACCCGCAGGCTGTTGACGCCGGATTCGCGGATCACCGCCACCGAGCCAAACATCGCCGCCCGCTTACCGCTGTCGTTGAGGGCGTTGGTCAGCAATTCATTACCGCGCGGGCTGTCGGCCAGCAGGGCCACCACGCTACGCTGATCGTTGTAGGGCGACTGGAAGCCAATCACCGCCGCCATCGGTCCGGAAGAGGTGATGTCGGTGCGGGTGTTGGGCGTGCGGGCCTCGTCATCGGGATAAATGCTCGCCAGGTCATAGTGGCGCATCGGCATTTTCACCCAGCTTTTGGTCGCCTCGACCAGCAGGTTGATTTTGGTATCGTCCTTGAGAGACGAGGGGATCGCGCCGATCAGCAGCAGATCCGCGTCTTTATTCTTGATCTGGTTGCCATCGTCGGTCATTTGCAGATTAATCGCCGCCAGGCCGGTCTGCGAACCGATGCCGCCCAGCGCCTGCAGCAGCGTCGCCACCTGGCCCTGGGTCGGCGCCTTCGGCACCACCACCAGGGTGTCAGCGAGGTCAGCCATTCGGCTGTAAGGGAAGCCGGCATTGGCGAAGACGCGCAGGTCCGGCAGCGCAATAAAGTGATAATACTTCGAGAAGTCGATGGTCGAATCGTCGCCGATCACCACATGGTTCTGCACCGGCTGGAAGGTAATACAGTTGTCGATGGAGCCGCCGGGCATCGGGTTCATGTACTGGAAGTCAAAGCGCAGCTGGTTCACCGCCCCAAGACGCAGCGCGGGGATGGTGACCTCCGATTTGCCGTCCAGCAGCCCCTGCAGCACCGGCAGGCGCAGGATCAGTTTGTTCACGTCCTGGGAGCTGTTAAGGCTGAACGACTGCAGGAACTGGTCGTTAAGGCTGATATCCATCCGCGAGCTGTCCTTCACCGGCGGCATGGTGTAGCGATATTTCAGATCCATATCGATGCCGTTGGCCCGCAGCAAATAGAGATCCGGCGGCAGGTTAAGCGCCACGGTGATGGCATCCGGCACCAGCCCGCTGGACTGCAGCTGTTGTTCATAGGTTTTCAGCTCAGCAAAGGTGACCGAGCGGTCGGTGCGCACCCAGTTTGGCGCATCGTATGGCTGCCGCGGCTGCAGGGTTTTGATGCCGTCCACGGTGACGCTGCTGCCGCGGAACAGAATATTGCCCTGGGCAATCCCCTTCGCCGCCAGCAGCAGGTCTTTATCATCGCGGCCGAAAATCACCAGCAGCTTGACGTAAGGATCGTTCGGGTTGTCGATCATTTCGATGGTCGGCGCGTTGACCGGCGGATGATCGCGCAGGAAATCCGGACGCTTGTCGTTGGTGGCGAAGACGATGGCGTTACGATCCGGCAGTTCGTTGAAATAGACCGGGAACTGCTGGCCGCGCCAGCCGGCCTTGCTGCCGAACCATGAGGCGATAATCGCCGCCGCCTGCTGCTGGGCCACCGCCGGCGAACCCGGGAAAATCATCGGCAGCGTCAGCGGGCGGTTGTCGCGCGGATCGTAGAACGGCACCGGGAAGTGCGACAGATCGTTATGCACCTTCAGCGACTGGTAGGTGAGATCCAGATAGCTTTCGCGCCCGACGTCCAGCCACAGCGTGCTGCTGGCCGGGTTTTCGCAGACATCGCGATAGTGGCCGACAAACTCCAGCCGTATGCGGTTGAAGTCGGTGATATACAGCGGGTCAATCGGCAGCTGCGCGCGGATCTTTTTCCCCAGCTGCTCTTTGGTGACGGGCAGAACGCCCATCAGCTCATCGTTGAGATAGACTTTCAGCTGCGACTGCACGGGCAGCAGCGAGGGCGACGGGGTATATTCCAGATTGAGCAGCGCGTTGGCGACCAGCTCATCGCTGCGCATGCCGAATTCGACCGAGGCGTCAGGCCGTGAGCCGCGCAGCACAATGCTGCCCGGAGGCGGCGCGATGGTGGCAAAGGTCAGCTTCACCTCCCGCTGCGGGATATTCTCGGCGACCACCGCCGGAGCGGTCGGTTCGGCGAGGGTCGCCGTCGGCTCGCCAATCGTCACCGGCGCGGGCGGGGTGGCCGCCTGCGGCTGAACGCCAGGAGCCGGGTTCACCACGGCGGCCGGCGCCGCGTAAGAGGCCAGCGGATACCAGCTGCACATGCCCACCGCTACTGCACACATCCAGGAAAGTTTTCTTTTCATCGCATTATCATCATTGTTGAGCCATTGCCGGGTCTGCGGAGAGCGTCGGCGCGGCGCGTTCAGGGCGTCGGGGTACAAACGACACTATCCATGCCACCAGCGAGGTGAGCGCGCGGAAAATGACCTTCACCGACGGCGGCGAAAACTCCGCCAGGTGACGGTAACCACGGAATCCCAGCTTGAGGATATCCAGCAGGCTTTCCATCGGCTTATCTTCCGGGAAGCTATCCTGCCAAAGCGCCCACGTATCGGCGCGGGCAAACGTACACTGCACAAAATCGATATGCTGCTGGTTGGTCAACGGCAGCAGCTGCAATCCCACTTCGTTGCCGTTTACCCGCGCGACCCGCACCGGGAAGACATACTCCTGCTGTCCCCGTTTGAGCAGCAGCCTGGCGTTCTGCCCCTCCAGCACCTGCGCGTCGCTGTGAATTTTGATCCCCAGGCCGCCGTCGGAATAGTCGTGAACGGTGCAGGAGAACAGATGGCCGTCATCGCGGGCGATGGCCGCCGGCATGCTCATTTCGACACGATGCGACCGGCGGACCTGCTTGCTTTCAACCGAGACCGCCACCGCGCCGCCAAGAATAATCAGGTTGTAGAACACCCAGACAATACTCACCCAGACGGTGAGAATTTCGTTTTCCGGGCCGTATATAAAGCGCCAGATCCCCACCGCGACGCCGACCAGGTTGAGCAGCACGAGGTAGATATAGGGCCGGGAGATCACCCAGTCGACATACTCCTCTTCCACCAGCCCACCCTTCGCGGTGACGTTGAATTTGCCTTTATGCGGGTTAATCAACGCCACAAAGGTGGGCGGCGCGATATACCAGGCGAGCACCGTCTCGTAGATTTCACTCCAGAACGAATGGCGGTATTTGCCCTGAATCTTCGAGTTGGTCAGGCTGGCGTGGATCATATGCGGCAGCACGAACAGCGCGATCATCAGCGCCGGCGCATAAATGATATAGGCATGGAGCAGCAAAAAGGCCAGCGGCGCCGTGAGGAAGATGAGGCGCGGAATACCGGAGAGGAAGTGGAGCATGGCGTTGGCGTAGCAGACGCGCTGCGCCAGCTTCAGCCCCTTGCCAAACAGCGGGTTATCGAGACGGAAAATCTGCACCATGCCGCGCGCCCAGCGGATGCGCTGGCCAATGTGCGCCGACAAACTCTCCGTCGCCAGCCCCGCCGCCTGCGGAATACGCATATAGGCGGAGGTGTAGCCGCGCCGGTGCAGGCGCAGCGAGGTGTGGGCATCTTCGGTCACCGTTTCGACGGCGATGCCGCCAATCTCATCCAGCGGGCCGCGGCGGATCACGGCGCAGGAGCCGCAGAAGAAGGTGGCGTCCCACATATCGTTCCCGTCCTGTACCAGGCCGTAGAACAGGGTGCCTTCGTTCGGCGTTTTGCGAAAACGGCCAAGGTTGCGCTCAAAGGGGTCTGGGGAGAAGAAATGGTGCGGGGTCTGCATCATCGCCAGCTCTTTCTCTTTCATGAACCAGCCCATGGTCATCTGCAGAAACGAGCGCGTCGGCACGTGGTCGCAGTCAAAGATCGAGACAAACTCCCCTTTGGCGTATTTCAGCGCATTGTTGATGTTACCGGCCTTGGCGTGCTCATGGCTGGTACGGGCGATGTAGTGCACCCCGACATCTTTGGCAAACTGGCGAAACGCTTCCCGTCCGCCGTCGTCGAGGATCCAGATGTTGAGCTTGTCCTTCGGCCAGTCGATGCCCTGCGAGGCATAGATGGTGTTTTTCACCACGTTGAGATCTTCGTTGTAGGTGGGGACGAAGATATCCACCGTCGGCCACAGATCCATGTCCTCCGGCAGCGGCACCGGTTGGCGGTTCAACGGCCAGACCACCTGGAAGTAGCCCAGCACCAGCACCACCCAGGCGTAGGTCTCGGCGAACAGCAAAATAATCCCGCACACCAGGCTTACCGGGTCGTTCCAGTTCAGCGTCGAGGTGTAGCGCCACCAGATATAGCGGCACGAGACCGTCAGCGACAGCACGATCAGCATCAGCGCCGAGAAGCGGCCGGGGATGCGCCGCACCAGCAGCGCCACGCCCCACAGCAGCATCAGGAAGATAAATTGCGACAGCGGGTTAAAGGGCTGCGTAATACACATCAGCGCCAGCACCAGCGAGCAGCAGGTCACCACTCCGAGGATTGCCCGGCGCAGTTTAGGATTGAGGTGCGCCAGCTCTTTCTGTTTATCCAGATGGCGGGTGCGGGCGTTAACCTGCTCAGGCAGTTTCTCCATCCATTGCGCGTAGCGACCGTGCACCCCTTCCAGCGCCGCCAGCGAACGCCAGTTGACCTTTTTCTCCGGCTCCGGCACGCGGGTCGCCAGCAGCCACAGGGATTGCAACAGATAGCGCAGCGGATCCAGGAGCCGTGGCCGGTGCGGATTAATATGGGGGAAATAGGTGTCATGGTGCGCCAGAATCGCCTGCCAGCGCGGCGTCTCCAGCGGCATGAGCGCCCAGACCAGCGATGCCCACAGGCAGCCAAGCGACGCCGACAGCCAGGAGGCGCCATGCTGCCGGTAGTCGTCATAGCGCGCGCGCAGCCGTTCCCCCACCGGCGGGGCCAACAGCAGCGTGCTGAGGCGGATCATACCGGCCTCCCGCCGGCATAGTGGATCAGGCACCAGTTCGCCAGGGTCAGCACCTCTTCCGCCGCCAGAGAGTCCTGGCGATACTCCCCAAGGGGCTGTTTCGCCGCCAGGCACTCGGCCATCGCCTCGTCGCGGTGAATGGTCACCGGCAGGATCCGCGGCTGGCTCTCGAGCCACAGCTGATAGAGATCTTCCTGCAGCTGGCTGCCGACCCGCAGATCGTTAATCAGAATATCGCTGTTGGCCGGAAAGGGCTGCTGGTGCAAACGGATATGGCTGTTGGCGTCGGGATGGACCACCACCAGCGAGCGGTCGCAGAGCGTCAGCAGCTCGCGGGTCAACGGCGAATAGCCCGCCGGCAGATCCAGCAGCAGCCAGCGGTACTGGCCCTGCAGCTGCTGTACCGCCTCCGTCATCGCGCCCAGGGTGGGCAGCAGCTGGTCGACGTTTTCTCTTTCGCCCGCGCTGAGCTGGCCAAACGGCAGCAGATCGATATGTTGCGTATAGCGCAGACCCGCGTCGCGCCAGTCACGGCCGTCAAGCAGCGACCGGGCCCAGCCGTCCTGATGATGGATATCGGTGTTGAAAAAAAAGCGCAGCATATTATCCGGGCTGGCGTCGATCGCCAGCACGCTTTCACCGAGCAATTGCAGCGCCCAGGCGAGTGCAGCCGTAATGGACGTGACGCCAGTTCCCCCGCGCACGCCCTGTAATCCCAGAATAGCCATCTCCGGCTTCCTTATTTTTTCTCTGCAAACTCTGCCAGCAGCGGCCAGCGCTTCAGCGCTGCGTTCAGCTGTTCACGCCTCGAAATATCATGATAAGCAATATCCGGCAGGGAAAATGCCCGGCTTAGCGCCAAAAAATCATTTTGAAAGGTGTACCCCAGCGTGGCGTCCGTGGGTACGACAGGATCTTTTGCTGGCATATCTCTGTCCGTTCGAAATTTATTATTAAACCAGAGGACGTATACAGCGCTTCCTTAAAAAGCAGGTGTACATGCTAAAACTGATGACCTTTAATTTCAATGTTAGGTTTACTCTGTCAGTTTCGCTAGTAAACTTATCCAGTGTGAATCAGGGCGCACGAGGGATGCCGTGGATAGTGTATTTACTTTGGGTATTTCATCATTATGGGATGAAGTGTGCCATATGCCGGTCGGCGGGGTATGGTGGCTCAACGTTGACCGTTATGCCGATGCCGTCAGTCTGGTTAATCAGACGCTGGCCGCGCAGGCGAAAAACAGCAAAGTTGCCGCGCTGGTCATGGGTGATAAACCTGATGATATCATTTCATTAGATAGCATTCATGGCCCGAATAATATCGCGCTGTTTACCCTGCCGAATCGCCCGGAGGCGCTGGAAGAAATACATCGTGATTTAGTCTGCTCCCTCGAGCCTGGCAATTATTTGTTTATTCTGCTATGCGCTGAAAATGCCTGGCAAAATATAAATAATGAAAAGTTATGCGCCTGGGTGGAAAAAACCAGTCGCTGGGCGCAATATCATCGCTGCACGTTCTTAGCGATCAATCCCGCCCAGGATATCGATCGGCAGCTCACCCCGTTATTACGCGCGTACCGATCCCTTTCCGGTCTGGCAAGTATTCGCTACCAGGGCGACCGCCATCTTTTTGATATTGCCTGGTGGGGAAGCGATAAAGGCATCAGCGCCCAGCAGCAGCTGATGGTGCAACACGACGACGCCGGCTGGCGATTAGCGCAGGATGCTGAAACCAGCGTGCAGCCGCGTAGCGACGAAAAAGCGATCCTCAGCCATGTGCGCGTCCTCGAAGGCGCCCCGCCGCTCTCGGAATACTGGACCCTGTTCGATACCAATGACGAGGTCTTCAACGCCGGGCGCACTGCGCAGGCGGCGACGATCCTCTTCTCCATTACCCAGAATACGCAAATTGAACAGCTGGGGCGCTATATTCATACCCTGCGTCGTCAGCGCGGCACCGCGCTGAAAATTATTGTCCGCGAACAAACCCCCAGCCTGCGCGCGACCGATGAGCGGCTGCTGCTCAGCAGCGGCGCCAGCCTGGTGATCCCCAACAGCGCGTCGCTTTCCCGCTGCCTGACGCTGATTGAAAGCGTACAGAACCAAAAGTTCTCCCGGCGTATCCCGGAAGATTTTGCCACCCTGCTCACCTGGAGCCAGCCGTTAAAGCTGCGGGGCTATCAGAAATGGGACGCCTTTTGCGAAGCGGTGCACAACGTGATGACCAATACCCTGCTGCCGGCCGACAGCAAAGGCGTGATGGTGGCCCTGCGCCCGGCGCCGGGGCTGCGCGTCGAGCAGGCGCTGACGTTATGCAAACCCAACCGGATGGGCGACATCATGACCATCGGCAATAACCGGCTGGTGCTGTTCTTATCATTTTGCCGAATCAATGACCTCGACACCGCGCTAAATCATATTTTCCCGCTGCCGACCGGCGATATTTTTTCTAACCGTATGGTGTGGTTTGAAGACAAACAGATCCTCTCGGAAATCGTGATCATGCGCGGCGTCGAGCCGGCGCGCTGGAACACGCCGCTGCCCCTCTCGGTCGGTAAAAACGAAACCATCAACGCCACCCATGATGGACGCCACTGGCGACGCTATCCCGAACCACACCGGTTAACCACCCGTGAGGAGCAAGCCTGATGATGTCTATCGCCGATATTCTGCAACTGGTGGTGCTCTGCGCCCTGCTGTTTTTTCCGCTGGGCTACCTGACGCGCCACTATCAGCGCCGGATCCGCACGACGTTAAGATTGATGTTCTTTAAACCCCGTTACGTGAAACCGGCAGGGGTATTACGCCGGGGAACAACGGTTAAGCAAGGCAAAGCGAATAAATGACAAATAAAAAAACGACCGCGGCACCGCTTCCGCTCTGGCAGTACTGGCGCGGCCTTGGCGGCTGGAACTTATACTTTCTGGTCAAGTTTGCCCTGCTGTGGGCCGGGTATCTCAATTTCCACCCGATGCTGAACCTGGTGTTTCTCGCCTTTCTGCTGGTGCCGATCCCGCGTGAAAAGCTGCACCGCATCCGCCACTGGATCGCCATTCCGCTCGGCTTCGCGCTGTTCTGGCATGATACCTGGCTGCCCGGGCCGGAGACGCTGCTTAGCCAGGGCTCGCAAATCGCCGGCTTCAGCGCCAGCTATATCTGGGATCTGATTGTCCGCTTTATCAACTGGAGCATGGTCGGCGCCTTCTTTGTTTTACTGGTGCTATGGCTGTTTATCAGCCAGTGGCTGCGCGTTACCGTGTTTGTCTCCGCGATGGTCGTCTGGCAGGCGGTCAGCCCGTTGCTGCCGGCCTTTACCATTTGGCCTGCCGGTCAGCCCACCACCGCCGCCGCCACCGCGCCGGCCAACGTCGGGACCAACGCCGCCGCTGGCGCCGCGTCCAGCCCGGCCAGCCCGGCCAGCAGCGATATTCCGCCGCAGACCGAGCCGCCGACCTCGGCCAACCTCACCAACTGGCTGAACGGTTTCTATGCCGCCGAGCAGAAGCGCAAGACGCCGTTCCCGGACCAGCTGCCGGCGGATGCGCAGCCGTTTGACCTGCTGGTGATCAATATCTGCTCGCTCTCCTGGTCGGATATTGAAGCCGCCGGGCTGATGGACCACCCGCTGTGGAAGCATTTCGATATCGTCTTCAAAAACTTTAACTCCGCAACCTCCTACAGCGGACCGGCGGCGGTGCGCCTGCTGCGCGCCAGCTGCGGCCAGCTGTCGCATACCAACCTGTATCAGCCGTCCGGCGCCGATTGCTACCTGTTTGAAAACCTGGCGAAACTCGGCTTCAACCAGCAGCTGATGCTCGGCCACAACGGCCTGTTCGGCGACTTCCTGAAAGAGCTGCGTTCACTGGGCGGCATGCAGAGCCCGCTGATGGACCAGAGCGGTCTGCCGGTCAGCCTGCAGGCGTTTGACGGCTCGCCGGTGTACGAGGATCTGGCGGTCCTCAACCGCTGGCTGAAGACCGAAGAGGCCAGCAGCAATCCGCGGAGCGCCACCTTCTATAACACCCTGCCGCTGCATGACGGCAACCACTTCCCGGGACAAAGCAAAACCGCGGACTACAAAGTGCGCGCGCAAAAGCTGTTTGACGACCTGGATAACTTCTTCACCGAGCTGGAAAAATCGGGGCGGAAGGTGATGGTGGTGGTGGTGCCGGAACACGGCGGCGCGCTGAAGGGCGATAAGATGCAGGTGTCTGGCCTGCGTGATATCCCGAGCCCGTCGATCACTAACGTCCCGACGGCGGTGAAATTCTTCGGCATGAAGGCGCCGCATGAAGGCGCGCCGATTATCATCGATCAGCCCAGCAGCTACCTGGCGGTGTCGGAGCTGGTGGTGCGCGCCCTCGACGGCAAAATGTTCAGCGAAGAGAGCGTCAACTGGCAGCAGTATGTCGCCAACCTGCCGCAGAGCGCGGCGGTGTCCGAAAACGCCAACGCCATCGTTATCCAGTATCAGGGCAAGCCGTATGTCCAGCTGAATGGCGGAAGCTGGGTGCCTTATCCGCAATAAGCGACAAGGCCGCCCATGCTGGCGGCCTGACATCGTGAGACGTTCCTGCTCTTCCCTCTCAGCCCGCAGGCATACGGGCTGAGAGGCCTGCAAAGCCATCACCGCGCTAGCGCTGATCCTGTTTCGCCAGACAGACCAGCAGCTTGAGGCTGGCGGAGTAATAATCATCCTTGTCGTCAATCTGCGGCGCTTCCTGCGGTTCGCCAAGCGTTAAATCACGCACCGCCAGCAGGCCGCCGGCCATATTCCACGGGGCGACCTCGTTAGTGCTAACGTTGATCCACGCCGGGGTTTGCAGACGCGGGTAACTCTGCATCCAGGCTTTCCACGGCGCGAGCAAGGCGCTATGCGGATCGACCCACGAGATATACAGCGGGATACGGATCGCATCGAAGCTCATCCGCGGCGGCCACTCTTTGGCCGGCAGCATCTTGCCATCCGCCCGCAGCGCCACCCAGTCGCTGGGCAGGTGCGATTTCCCCCAGCCCATCTGCCCCAGCAGCGCCTGCCCGTCACTCTGCAATGTCCGCCAGGCGGTCAGGTGCGTCCGCTCCGCAAAAGCGCGCCAGGCCGGGAAGATGAAATAGGAGGGGTTAAGGTTCAGGTGGTCGTTGCGGTTGAACCCCTTCACCCCCGGGAGCATCACCTGGCGACCGGCGAAAGTCACCACCGTATATTTCAGCAGGGAGGCGGTGATGGCATCGGAGGCCGTCGCGTAGCGCTTGTCCTGCCACTGCTTTTGCGCGCGCAGCAGCGCCCAGGCGATCAGGGTATCGCCATCGGTGGCGTTGTTTTTATCGGCGATCGGGTCCGGCGCCACCGGGTTATAGCGCCAGTAAAACAGCCCGTTAGACTTGTCGCGCAGGGTGCTGTCCGTCCACTGCCACAGTTTGTCGAACGCCGGGCGATCGTTATTCGCCACCGCCAGGAGCATGGCGAAGCCCTGGCCTTCCGTATGCGACACATTGCCATTGGCGGTATCAATGATACGACCGTCCGGCATCATAAAACGGGCCTTATAGCGCTCCCATGCCGTATCCGCCCACGCCCGGGGCACCAGCATCACTGCCGTTGTCACTATCACCGCCACTAAAGCACGCAGGGGCATAAATTCACTCTTTATGGATGGTAGTAAAGAAACTGAACGTCAGAGACGGAGAACACCCGCTCACGCTGCAATATCACGTGAGCACTGCCTCCCTGACTCTGCAGCCAGCGAGAATATAACCCCTCGAGTATGGCACAGAACGCGTTGCACCAGCGCACGCGCCCCGCGTCGTCGCGGCTGACCGGCAACGCCTGATGGCGCAGGCGCAGGCCGTCCTCGCCGACGTCGATGGTCACCACCCCCCAGTGGAAATGGGTCAGCAGCCGGTTGATATTCGCCTCCAGCTCCCCCACGGTCTCCGACGCCGGCAGCGGATGGGTCTCCGCCAGCGAGGCGCCCATCTGACGCAGGAAAGGCTGGCTCTCCAGCTCGCCGGCATTATTGAGCATACCTTCGACCATAATAATCAACAGATCGAACCATCCGGCAGGCGTCTGCTGCTGCTGAAACCAGGTCATCACCACCGGGTTATTGTTCTCCGTCATCATCAATGATCTCCTAACATATAGCGAATATAGAGCCCGGCGGTGCTTTCGTTATAATCCCCGAAGGTGTCATAGCCAATCTGGCCCCCCAGCGTCATCTGTTTGTTGACCTTGTAATCCGCCCCGGCGCGCAGGGTATAGCCGATGCCGCTCTTCGAGGTCGCGGAATAGTAGGCTTCCTTGGCAAACCCGTTGCTTACCGCCGTCTCCAGGGTTTGCTGCCACTCCGAATTGGTCGGGAAATAGGCGCTCTTATCCTGGCTGTAAGACTGGTAGCCCACCGAGCCGCCGAGCTTCATGGTCCAGTTATCATATTTCTCCGTCAGACTGACCGGCAGCGACACGCTGACGTAGTTTTGCGGACTAAAGTAGCCCCCCTGGCCATAGGTGAAGTAGCTGAGGTTTTTGGAGTAATCCATATAGCTCATGCTCAACCCGGCCTGCAGCTGGCGGTATTCGTCATGATAGGGCCGCAGATAGACCCCGGCATTGGCATTGATGCTGGTGTTGCTGGCGACGTTCTGTCCGAGATAGCTGTATCCGCCGCCGCCAACGTAGAAGCCCGCATCGCCGTCGTCATAGCTCAGCTGCAGGGTGCCGCCGTTTTTCGTCACCTGCCCCCAGTTTTTCCCGGAATAGGCATCCTTCAGACCGACATAAGAAAGCAGGCTGTCGGTCAGCGAGCGGCGTTCGCCGGTGAGGATCAGCGACAGATAGTTGGTCAGCTTGGGCGACCATTTCACCCCGCCGACAACGGTATTAAGATCCTGGCCCAGCGGCGTGCTGCCGATATCGACCCGGTAATCGTCGCCGCTTAGCGCCAGCGCCAGTTCGACGCCGTTGGCCTTCTGCGAATCGGTCGAGCCGCTGGTCTGGTCAACGTTCGGCTTGCGGCTGGACGAGGAGAGATAGCTGGCCACCTGCCCCGAATCATAGCTCCCGAGCTTGGCCAGGTTTTCCATCCCGCTGATGGTGGTCGGATTGAAATCCGCCGCGTTCAGGGTGCCGAGGCCGCTTAACGCCTCAGCGCCCGGATTGCTGGCAAAATAGGCCGTCCGCTCCGCCTCGGTCATCGCGGCGATCGCCGCCTGCTCGCTGGTGGCGGTACTCACCATATTGGAGACCGCATTGGCCAGCGGGTTGGCGCCGTAGCGACGCCAGGCGTCGCCGCTGGCGGTCCCGGCGTTTAACGACACCGGGGTGACGGTAAAGTCAAAGCGCGAGTCGCCAAACGGCGAGGAGGACCAGGTCAGCGGCGTTCTGAGCTCCGTCAGCTTGCTGGTGCCCGATTCGCCGTCGCGTCCGCGCACGTCCATTCCCCCCTGCAGCCAGCTGCCGGTTTTCTCCTGCAGCGACTCCATCATGGTGTCCACCTGGCGCAGCATCCGCGTCTGGGCGGTGTCCACCGGCAAATCGGTGCGCTGGATCCCCGGCAGCGAGGAGCCGGGCGCGGCGGCCGACTGGGCGACCTGCCACGGCATATACTGGCCGTAGGCGGAGGCCGTCCGCGTCGGCGCCGACGTTTGCGACACGCCGATAAAGGGGTTATCCGCCGCCAGCACCCCGCCGACGGTCGGCGTTTCGCTGCTGTTGGTGCTTTGCATGCCCAGCAGTTTGCCGCGGGCGCTGCGCAGGTAGGTCATCGCCTGCTGATGATGACCCTGGGCCTCCGCCACTCTCGCCAGCAGCAGCAGGCGATCCGGGGAGTTATCCTGACGCAAGCCGCCGGCCAGCTGTTCAGCGCGATCGTTGTTCCCCGCCGACAGCGCCACGTCGATGGCCCCGGCGCGCGCATCCTGGTTCGGCGTATCGCGCGTCATCAGGTAGTCATAGACCACCCCGGCCTCTTTGTTCATTTTGCCGCTCTGGTACAGCCGCGCCATGGCGAACATCAGATCGGTGTTTTGCGGATCGCTTTGCATGGCGCGGATCAGCTTGTCATACGCCGCGGCGTAATTGCCCTGCTCGCGCAGGCGATCGGCCTCGTTGATCACATAGCCATTGCGAATGCTCGCCAGCTGCGTCGGCGTACTGCTGGCCTGCAGCTGCGGATTGCTGATCAGGTTCTGCGCCTCGCCGGTCAGCCCGGCCTGGTTCAGGACGGCGATCTGATCGGCGTAATCGCCGGCGTTGCCGGACACCCCGCCGCTGATATTGTTGCGCACCAGCGATACCGCGGTGGTCAGGTCGCCGCTCTCGGCCAGCAGCCGCGCCAGCTTGCCGGCGTCCGCCGGGGCTTTCGGCGGCGTAGAGGCCATCGCCCGCAGGGTATTGCTGGCGGCGATGGTATTGCCCTGCGCCAGGTAGTTTTCGGCCGTCACCAGCTGCAGGTTGTAGTTCACCCGCTGACGTAAATCGCGCATGTCGCTGGTCTGGCTGCCGCCGGGAATGCGCGACAGCAGCGTCTGCGCCTGCTGCCAGGCGCCGTTTTCGCTGGCGAACAGCGCGGCGGCATACAGCGCGCTGTTGCTGGCGCCGGGGCGATAGGCCGCCGACATCAGCGAAGAGGCCTCGCTGGTGTTACCCGATTTTTGCAGCAGTCGGGCCAGATCGAGACGCAGCCAGGGATCGTCCGGATAGCGGGCGACGCCCTGGCGCAGGGTGGCAATGGCGCCGGCTGGGTTACCGCTGCTGACCTGCGCCTGGGCCTGACGGCGCAGGGCGTCGCCCGGGACGCCGGCCACCACTCGCGGCTGCAGTTTTTGCTGCAGACTCTGCGGCAGCGTCTGCAGCATCGCCTGCGCCTCGGCGGATTTATTCTGCTCGCGCAGCACGTAGTAGAGGTTTTCCCGCGCCGCCGCATTCTGCGGATCGTCGTTTAACAGTGAGCGCAGCGTTTGCTCGGCCTGGGGTAAATCTTTGTTATGCCGCAGCACATCGGCGCGAAACAGCTTCGCCGAGGCGCCCCGCGCCCCGCTCTGCTGCGCCAGCGGCGCGGAGAGCGCCAGCGCCTGGCTGATATTGCCCTGCTTATAGGCCTGCTGGGCCTGCGCCAGCTGGCCGTAGAACAAGGCATCGGCCGCCTGCTGACGGCGGGTCGCCGAGGCGTCGCCGCCGAGATCCGCCGCCCGGCTCAGATATTGTGACGCGGCCTGGTAGTCGCCGCTGCGCTGGGCGATATAGCCCATGCCCGCCAGCGCATCGGCATCCTGCGGGTTGGTCTGCAATACCTCTTCAAACTGCTGTTTCGCGGCAGCGGTATTGCCGCTGTTGAGATTGGCGTAGCCCTGGCCGCGCGCCTGACCGCTGCGCCGTTCACGAAAGTAATTCTGAACTTCGCTATCCTGCGGATGCCGCTGCATCCAGGTATCGTAATACTGCTCATCCCCGGCCTGCGGGCCCAGCCAGAGCAAGGCCTGACGCAAGCCGCTGTCCGCCTCTTTATTGCCGCTGGCCATCGGTTCGAGCAGGGCGATCCCTTCCCGACGGGTCTCTTCCCGCCAGGTTAACGCTTTGCCCAGCGCCACCCGCGGGGCGTTCTCCTGCGGATGCTGCGCCACGTACTGCCGCAGTTCGCTGATGGCCTGCGGATAAAGCGATTTGTCGCTGGCCATGGTCAGGTAATATTCCGCCGCCAGCCCGGCGGGCGGCGTATTGCCATTGAACATGCTGCGCCAGGTCGCCAGCGCCCCGGGGATATTGCCGCCGCGCGCCTGCTGGCGGGCCAGGCTGAGCTGGCCCTGCGGCACCTGCGACATCTTTTTGGCGTTGTCCAGATCCTGCAGGCCCGGGCTATCCGGCGCCGCTTTCGCCAGCCGCGCGCGCCACTGCGCCGCCGCCTGCATATCGCCGCCCTGCTGCGACCAGAGCGCCATCAGATACAGCGCCTGGGTGTTGTTGGCATCCACCGAGAGCACCTTCTGCAGGGACTCCATCGCCAGCTCGTCATGGGATTTCTCATGCCAATAGTTGGCCTGGGCGAACAGCGCCTGCAGCGCCGCGTCGTTACCCGCCGCCAGCGCGCCGCCAGAGGCGCCGAGAGCCAGGGCGCCGGTGAGGCAGAATGTGGTGAGCCGCCGGGAGCTTTTCATCGTTATCGTTATCTTTCTTTTCATTGGTTATCCCCCGAACCCAGACGCTTACGGGCGTGACGTTTAAACATCGCGGTCAGCGCCAGTCCCATTATCGAGGTGGCAATCAGCCCCAGCAGGGCGAGGAAACCGGAGTGCTGGCTGGCATACCAGACCGCCATCATGTACCACGGCATCTGACCGCTGGGGAACGGCGTACTCACCTGGAAACTGCGCACCCCGTTATCGCTGGTGATCACCGCGGTATCGCCACGGATCCCGGCGTTGATGCGCGGTGAGTCCAGATCGTTTTTCAGTCGCGCCAGCTGATCATCATTGCTGGCCATCGCCACCACCACCAGCCGGGCGGGGTTCCACGGCGAACGATAGCTGATAAACCCGCGCCAGGCGCTGCTGGACGAGAAGTAGCGATCGGCGTCGAGGCTGGCGGAGGTCCAGTCGCCGGTGAGCCGGCGCTGCGCTTTTTGCCACAGATCGGGCTCGCGGACGCTCAGCACATTATCCACCGGGCGGTAGGGTGAATCGGCCAGCAGGCTCTGGTTGAAGGCCTGCTGATCGAGAGCGGTGACCGCCAGCACGTCACGTTCGCGCAGCGACTGCAAATCCCCGCCGCCGTTGGGCATCCCGAGAACGACGCGGTTATTCGCCAGCGCGGTGCCGGTCGCATTCCCGGAGCGCGCGGCCAGATTCAGCAGGGTCGCCACCTGGGTCTCAGACGGTTCCGCCGGCAGCAGGAGCGTCGTTTGCGAATAGTCCGCCAGCCGCGAGAAGGGGAACGAGGCGCCGACGAAATAGGAGAGGTTTGGCAGCAGCGAGAAGTGTCGCGTCTTGCTCAAATCAATCCAGGAGTCGTCAGTGATGCGGCTCTTGATATTGTTATTCAGCAGCACCTGGCACGGAACATCGTCCTTCGGCACCACATTGAAGTACATCGACAGCTGGTTATCGCCGTAGATCAGGTAGGGGGCCAGCGGGATGGTAAAGCGCTCCTGGCGCGCATCCCCGCCGAGGTGGCGCCAGACTTTCTCCAGCGGCCCCTGCTTGTTCATCGGCAGGTTGTTGAGGAAGGTGCCATTGAGCGTGACGCTCAGCAGGGACTTATCCTCATTGATCCAGTTTTCCGACGGGAAGCGGTAGCCAACCTGCAGCGGGATCGTCTCGCCATCCCACAGATAGAGGTCCGGGGCGGCGCGGAAGGCGATACGTAAAGGTTCATGCCAGACGCCGCTGACGGTCGGGCTTTGATCCTTACGCAGCAGTTCGCTGAGCCTGACCGGACGATCGGTGGGGATCCAGCGCGGGGCATCATACGCTTTGCCAACCGGGATAGTCTGCGGCTCGACATCCAGCGTCGCGGTTTGCGGCGCAAAGTTGCCGCGGGTTAACCGCCAGGCTGCCATGCGCAGCGCGGTATCGTTTTTGCCGACGATCAACAGCAGTTTATAGGCCGGATTGGCGGGATTGGCGATGATGCGCAGCAGCGGCTTATCGGTTTCCGGCAGCGTCATACCGCCCACCTGCTCGCCCGGATGGCCAATCACGATGCCATGGCGTTCCGGCAGGCGGTCGCGCAGCGCGCTGAAGGCGATGCCGCGATAGTCCGCCTGGATACCCAGCCAGGAGGAGACCAGCGCCGCGGCGCTGAAGACGTCGGCCGACGGCTTCGCTCCATAGGAAACGGCGATGTCCGCCGGCGTCATCTGCATGCTGTCGAAGAAGGGACGCGGGAAGTGGCTCAGGTCGTCGCTGATGTTCAACTGCTGGCTTTCCCAGCTGAAATGCGACGTGGGCAGCACCGTGACCCGCGACGAATCATGAATGTCACGCTGGCACTGCAGGGTATCGCCATCGTTGATCTTCACGCTCAGATTATTGCTGGAGACCATCAGCGCGGGCGGGATATCCAGCTGATAATGGGAGACATCCTCGCCATCGGCGCCCAACGGCAGGGTGCCGAGCGGTTGCCCGTTGAGCATCAGCTGCAGGGTGGCGTTGCGGCTCGCCATTTCCGGCGATACGCGAACGGCAAGGCTGAGCTGCGAATGGATCACCACCTGATCGGAAGGCAGGGTAAAGCTGACGCCCCCCTGCCGCTGACCGCCGCTGAGGATAATGCCGTCCGGCATCCCCATCTGCGCCAGATTCAGGTCGCCTCCCCAGACCGGGGCGACAGGAATGACCTCCGGCGCGGCCGTACCGCTCACCGGCGGGGGTAAGTCCGGCATCTCCGGCGCAGGGGCCGTCGCCGCCGCATCGCCGTCGGTGGCGGGGGCTGCCGGAGAGGCGCCCTCCTCCGGCGAGGCAGCCGGGGGTTCGTCGCCTGGCTCGCTGTCCGCCGCGCCGTTGAGCTGCGGGAAGCTCAGCGGGGCGGCGGCGCCCGGTTCTTCACTGTGCAGCGCAGGCGCAGAGAGCATCCCTGCCAGCAGCGCCAGCGTCGTTAATCGCTTCATAACGTGCCATCCTCCTGCGCCGTTTTCGCCACTGTTGCCCGATTGCGCTGGCTGCGACGGGTTTTCCACGTCAGCCAGAACAGTTCGAACACGCAGCGTAAAATGGTGAAGAAGGAGCGGAACGGGTTATCCTGCGGGCGCGGCGGATTAATCCAGGCATCCGCGCGGGCCAGCACCACGCGCACCAGTTCACGCCGGCGCGAAAGCGGAATATCTTCATCAAACTTGAGGCGCAGGAAGCGCTCGTCAGAGGTGACCAGCTGCGCCGGGATCGAAATAGCCCCGGACTGCAGGATCAGCTCAATCTCTTCGATATCATCCTCCAGATGGCGCGTATCCGGCGCCACCACGCGGCAGCCGCCCATCGACAGATCCTCGGTATGGCTGCGGGAAACGATGCCGCTGGCGTAATGGATCACCACCGGAATATCGACATCGATACGAATGGTTTTGCGCACCTGCCGCGTTTCGCGCGCTACGGCAATCGCCGCCAGCAGGAAGATCAGACTGTAGATCCCCCATCCGACGTTGAGGGCGATAACGTTGGGGTCCGAGCCAAAGTAGTCATGGCCAATCGCCCGGACGATGCCGACGATCACCCCCAGCGCCAGCAGGCAGGCCACCACCAGATGCGGGCGCACCACGGTGAAATCGAAGTACCCGACGTCCAGCAGGCCGCCCTTATCGGTGACGTTGAATTTGCCGCGCTTGGGGAAAATCATCGTCACCAGGGTCGGCAGCACCAGGTGGAAAGCCAGCACAATATCGTAGATTTCCCCCCAGAAGCTGTAGCGATAGCGGCCGTTCATTCGCGAACCGACGTAGATGGCGAGAAACAGGTGCGGCAGCGCATAAGAGACGATCAGGCTCGCTGATGAGTAAATAATATTGAGGTTAAACAGCAGGTAAGCCAGCGGGGCGGTGACAAACACCACCCTCGGAAGCGCGAACTGGTAGTAGAGCATGGCGCTGAGATAGCACAAGCGCTGCTGGAAGGTCAGCCCACGGCCAAACAGCGGGTTATCGACGCGAAAAATCTGCGTCATCCCGCGCGCCCAGCGGGTACGCTGGATAACGTGCACCACCAGGCGCTCGGTGGCGAGGCCAGCCGCCAGCGGAATATCGAGAAAGGCCGATTTCCACCCAAGGCGCTGGAACTTGAGCGCCGTATGGGCGTCCTCGGTGACCGTTTCGACGGCGAAACCGCCGATCTGCGCCAGCGCCTCGCGGCGGATCACCGCGCAGGAGCCGCAGAAAAAGGTGGCGTTCCAGTTATCGTTACCCTGCTGAATCGGGCCATAGAACAGCATCCCTTCGTTCGGGATATTGCGCCCGACGGAGAGGTTGCGCTCGAACGGATCCGGGGAATAGAAGTAGTGCGGCGTCTGCACCAGCGCCAGCATCGGATCTTTCAGAAAGCCGCCGACGGTGGCCTGCAGAAACACGCGCGTGGCGACGTGGTCGCAGTCGAAGACGCAGATAAGCTCTCCCTGGGTCAGGGTCAGCGCGTGGTTGAGGTTCCCCGCTTTGGCGTGCTTGTTGTCGTTGCGGGTGATGTAGCCCACCCCGACGTCGGCGGCGAACACGGCAAACTCGCTGCGCTTACCGTCATCCAGAAGATAGATTTTCATTTTATCTTTTGGATAATCAATACATTGTGCCGCGAGGACGGTGTCACGCACCACCTCCAGCGGTTCGTTATAGCTCGGAATATAGATATCGACCGTCGGCCACTTGCTCATATCATCCGGCAGCGGAACAATGCCGCGCTTCAGCGGCCAGACCGTCTGCAGATAGTTAAGCAGCAGCATCACCCAGATATAGACTTCCGCCAGAAAGAGCCCCATGCCGAGAATGGTTTCAATGGCTGAGTTGAAGTGCAGGGTCTGCGTGAGGCGAAAATACATGTAACGGGTGGACATCAGCAGCGAAGCGACGACCATAATCACCGAGATGCTGCTCCGTTTGCTGAAACCCATCAGAAACAGAATACCAATGCTCAGCAGACCAAAGATGTACTGCTTCTGGCTGTCCATCGGCGTGATCACTACCAGCACGGCGACCGGAGAGAGCACCAGCGCCAGCAACCAAAAAAGAGATTTTTTCATTCAGCAGCCCTGCAATAAGTTAAAGCCCTGACATGCGTGGCTGGCTGTGCACCGTGCCATCGCCAATATGGATACCCAACAGCGAAGATATTTTTTTAGCAATAATTTCAATATCGAAGGCCGCTGCCGAGGAGGCGTTAAAGTCCAGAATCGACTTCTGCGACGCATTGGCCTCCACCACGCTTTCATCACGATGGACAATGCCAAGCAGTCGTTCGCCCAGTTTTTCTTCCATCAGGCTGGTGACGTCCCGGCTGACCTGGCGACGGCTATCGCTTTGGTTAATGACGAAATAGTGCCCATGCTTGTCATTCAGCGCCGCGCCGGTCAGGCGCTGTTTTTCCACGTGCGCCAGGGTCGACATCGAGGCGGTATCCGCCAGCAGCGGGATCAGATGCAGGTCCGCCAGACCCGTCAGCGCCTTTAGCGCCGGCGAAGGCCCTGGCGGCATATCGGCGATGGTGATCAGCCCGGGATAATTCAGCAGCGCGGAGAGACCGCGCTGGAGAAAATGGTCGTTGTGAGTCAGTTGCTCATCAAACGCCTGACGCTGCGCTTCGCTCACTTCGCCATACGGCAGGACGAAAATATTGCTGCCGGCGCTCAGCACGCACTGGCTCCAGTCGTGCATTTCCAGCGCCTTCGCCACGTAGCCGCGCTCATCGTTCAGCGGCACGCCAAAATGCAAACGCAGGGCGTTCTGGACGTCAAAATCCAGCGCCAGAACTTTGCTGCCGGTCCGCGCCAGCGCATAGGCTAAATTGGCCGCCAGGGTCGTTTTCCCTACGCCACCTTTCGGTGAACAGACGCAAATCAACGGCATGTTGCGATCCTTTCCAGAAGTGATTTCAAAGGCTGGTCTTTATTTTTCGTCACCGGCTCTGCGCTTTTCGCCGCGAACAGATGGGCATAGTTCTCGGCGGCGGGCGCGGGTCGGGGGGCCATTCTCGGCGGCGGAGCCATTGCCGGTTCAGGCGCCGGGATGGGAGGCGCAGGGGCCACCGCAGGCTCCTGCCTGACCGGCTCCGGCGCGGCTCCGGCGGTCTCCACGACCGGCTGCGGGGCCGCTGGCGCGGCAGACGCAACAGGATCAGAGGCTGGCGCCGCTGCTACGGCCGCCTCTACCTGGCGGAACAGATCCGCAGGCACCGACTGCGGCAACGGCGCGGAGACCGAGCCTCCCAGCGCCAGGGAAGAGGGTTTCTCTGCGCCGGGATTCAGCTGATTGAGGATCGCCCAGTCTCCATGCTCCCGCGTAGCGGCTTGCGATGAAAGATCCTGAAATTTGAGGTTTTGCGTCCGCGTTTTTTCCTGAAAGCGCTGCAGATCATCATAATGGTTCATTGATAACCTCATGATTTTAAAAATTTCATATTAAGTTTGTTGTTATTTTCTGGGTATATTTAAAATATCGTGACGTCTCTGGTATGGCAGAAAAAGCGCCGGTGGAGACGTACCAATACACACGATTGACAGGGTTATAATAGTTTAGATTTTGATTTTCGGTGTGATTCCACGGCAGAAGTATCGCTACACTAACATTTCCCTTTGAGAAGAATAGCCCCATTTTTTAGGTATGCGTACATCCTCAAGCCCCGCAACCACCGCGCTTCCCATTCGTTTTTATATAAAGGTATTTCGCGATGATAGAATCATAGCGTCAGATAAGCGAAAGAATAAACCTGAACCATTTTAATTTCTCTTTAATTCTATAAAAATGGACTGAAAGTCTTATTTTTTCGGATAATCGACGAAGAATGCTCCGAGAGCGTGGCATTCACTGCGATAAAAGGCGATATCGTCGGATTTCATCTCCGGCGGGAGAGAAGCTCCCGGTCATCGGACCGGGAGCGTGCCATCAGGCGTGGGGCTTTTGCGGATTCTCATCCTGGTCGACGGCAAAGCAGGCCACCAGCTGGCCGCCGTAATCCTTCAGCTGCGGCTGAAGCTGGGTGCAAGGGCCGAAGCGCCGGCGGCAGCGCGCGTTGAAGGCGCAGCCCGGCGGCGGATTCAGCGGGCTCGGCAGCTCGCCGGTCAGCTTAATCCGCTCGCGACGATCGTCCGGGTTCAGACGCGGCGTCGCCGACAACAGCGCCTGGGTGTATGGATGACGCGGATTGTTAAAGATCTGCTCCTTGGTGCCCTTCTCCACGCAGCGGCCGAGATACATCACCATCACTTCATCAGCGATATGCTCGACGACCGACAGGTCGTGGGAGATAAACACGTAGGACAGTCCTAAATCCTGCTGCAGATCCATCATCAGGTTCAGCACCTGAGCGCGTACCGAAACGTCCAGCGCGGAGACCGGCTCATCGGCAATCACCACGTCCGGATCGAGCATCAGCCCGCGGGCAATGGCGATACGCTGGCGCTGACCGCCGGAGAACATATGCGGATAGCGATCGTAATGCTCTGTTTTCAGGCCCACTTTCGCCATCATCGCCAGCGCTTTTTCGCGGCGCTGCTCTTTGCTCAGGCTGCTGTTAATCAGCAGCGGCTCTTCCAGAATCTGCCCCACTTTTTTACGCGGGTTCAGAGAACCGTAGGGGTTCTGGAACACAATCTGGATTTTTTGCCGCCGCAGCTTCTGCGCCTGCGGGTCGTGCTTAAGCAGATCCTGCCCCTGATAATAGAGCTCGCCGCCGGTGGGAATTTCAATCATCGTCAGCAGACGACCGAGGGTCGATTTACCGCAGCCCGACTCCCCCACCACCGCCAGCGTTTTACCGCGCTCAAGGGTAAAGGAGACGCCGTCCAGCGCCTTCACCAGCCGTTCCGGGGCGAATAACCCCTTCTTCACCGGGTAGTGTTTTTTCAGATCAATGGCCTGCAACAGCGGTTGTGGCGTGGCGGCCTTTTGCGTACTCATAATCCAGGCCTCCCGGCATCATCGAGTGGGTAGTGACATTTAGACTGGCGGCCGCCAGTGAGATCCGCGAGCGCCGGCTCTTCGCTACGACATTTATCCGTAGCATAGGGGCAGCGCGGGTTCAGCAGGCAGCCGTTGGGACGGTCATATTTCCCCGGCACCACGCCCGGCAGCGACGCCAGACGCGCTTTATCCTGGGCGAACTCCGGCAGCGCGCGCAGCAGCGCCTGGGTGTATGGATGGCGCGGCGCGCGGAAAATATCCTTCGCATCGCCAGTCTCCACCACCTGACCGGCATACATAACGATAATTTTATGCGCGGCCTCGGCCACCAGCGCCAGGTCGTGGGTGATCAGCACCAGCGCCATATTCTCCTGCTGCTGCAGATCCAGCAGCAGCTCGATGATCTGCGCCTGAATGGTCACGTCCAGCGCGGTGGTCGGTTCATCGGCAATCAGCAGTTTTGGCCGACAGGCGATGGCCATCGCGATCATCACGCGCTGGCTCATCCCGCCGGAAAGCTGATGCGGATAGACGTCCAGCCGCGACGCCGGATCGGGAATGCCCACCAGGTTCAGCAGGTCGATGGCCCGCTGGCGGCGGGTTTGCTTATTGCCGCCCTGATGGATTTTAATCGCTTCCATAATCTGGTAGCCGACGGTATAGCACGGATTGAGGCTGGTCATCGGATCCTGGAAGATCATCGCCACCTCCGCCCCCACCAGCTGGCGCCGCTCTTTTTCAGAGATGCGCTGCAGATCGCGGCCGTTAAACTCCAGTTTGTCCGCCATCACCCGGCCGGGGTAATCAATCAGGCCCATAATCGCCAGCGAGCTGACGGATTTACCGGATCCAGACTCCCCGACGATGCCGACCACTTCGCCCTGTTTCACGCTATAGCTGATGCGGTCCACGGCGCGGAACGGCGCGTTTTCATCGCCGAAATGCACCGATAATTTATCTACATTCAATAACGCCATCTCGAACCTCTTACTGCTTCAGTTTGGGATCGAGCGCGTCACGCAGACCGTCACCCATCAGGTTAAATGCCAGCACCGTCAGCAGGATCGCCACGCCCGGGAAGGTCACCACCCACCAGGCGCTCTGTGCGAACTGCAATACGTCGGAGAGCATGGTGCCCCACTCCGGCGTCGGCGGCTGCGCGCCCATGCCGAGGAACCCCAGCGCGGCCATGTCGAGAATGGCGTTAGAGAAGCCCAGCGACGCCTGAACGATCAGCGGCGCGAGACAGTTAGGCAGAATATTGACGAACATCTGGCGCATCGCCCCGGCGCCCGCCACGCGGGAGGCGGTCACGTAGTCGCGGTTGACCTCCACCAGCACCGCCGCGCGCGTCAGACGCACATAGTGCGGGAGCGCCACAAAGGTGAGCGCCAGCGAGGCGTTGACGATGGAGGGCCCGAAGATAGCCACCAGCACCAGCGCCAGCAGCAGACTCGGCAGCGCCAGCATAATATCGACGACGCGCATGATGATCGAGTCCACCACCCCGCCGAAATAGCCCGCCACCAGGCCGAGCACCACGCCGAGGATCAGCGACAGGACCACCACCAGGCAGCCCACCAGCAGCGACAGGCGCGCGCCATACATCAGGCGAGACAGAATATCGCGGCCCACGTCGTCGGTGCCGAGCAGATGCGCCAGGCTGCCGCCCTCCTGCCAGAACGGGGGCGCCAGCAGCGAATCACGGAACTGATCCGCCGGGTTATACGGGGCGAGGAAGTTGGCGAACACGGCGATAATGATCATCACCGCCACGTACACCAGACCAACCACCGCCCCTTTATTGCGCTTGAAATAGTGCCAGAACTCCTGCAGCGGGGTCATGGGCACCGGTGCAGCGATAACTTTATTTTCAGTAACTTGTGACATGATGGCCCCTTACTTCTTATGCCGGATACGCGGGTTCACCACGCCGTACAGCAGGTCGACCAGCAGGTTGACGAGGATAATCATCGTCGCCACCAGCAGCACCCCGCCCTGCACCACCGGATAATCGCGACGCTGCAGCGCGTCGATCAGCCAGCGGCCTAAACCAGGCCATGAGAAAATGGTTTCCGTCAGGATGGCGCCCGCCAGCAGCGTGCCCACCTGCAGGCCAATCACCGTGACCACCGGCAGCATCGCGTTACGCAGCGCGTGGATCACAATCACCCGCATCCGGGTCAGGCCTTTGGCGCGCGCGGTACGGATGTAGTCTTCGCCGAGCACTTCCAGCATCGACGACCGGGTCATACGCACGATCACCGCCAGCGGAATGGTGCCCAGCACGATGGCGGGCAGGATCATATGCATTAAGGCGTCAATAAAGTCGCCCTGCTCGCCCCAGATGGCGGTGTCGATCAGCATAAAGCCGGTCAGCGGCAGGGTATCGTCAAGGAACACCGTATCGCTGATGCGCCCGGAGACCGGCGTCAGGTTCAGCTGTACCGAAACCAGCATAATCAACATCATGCCCCACCAGAAAATAGGCATCGAGTAGCCGGTCAGCGCCAGGCCCACCGCGGTGTGGTCAAAGATGGAGCCGCGTTTTACCGCAGCCAGCACGCCCACCGGAATGCCGACGGCGACGGCGAAGATCATCGCGCAGACGCCCAGCTCAAGGGTGGCTTTAAAGCGTGGGACAAACTCCTGCCACACGGGAATGCGGCTTTTCAGCGAGATGCCTAAATCGCCGTGCAGCACGCCCCAGATATAGTGGGCATATTGCTGCCACAGCGGCTTATCAAGGCCCATTTCGGCCAGCAGCTGCGCGTGACGTTCGGGGGAAATACCACGTTCGCCCGCCATAATCATCACCGGATCGCCGGGGATCATATGGACGAAGGCAAAGGTGAGAAGGGTGATACCGATAAATGTCGGGATGACAAGTCCCAGACGTCGGAGAATAAACTGCAACATAACCCGGATTCTCTCTAGTGACGCCCCGCCTGGCGACAGGGCGTCTGTATTGCTCACAAAAGCATTCCCCGGAATAGCGGGAATACGCCCCCCACCTCTCCCACACGGGGAGAGGGGGTCAGGCATCGTGCTTATTATTCGACAGAGACGTTATCGAAGTGGTGTTTACCCAGCGGATCCACCACATAGCCTTTGACTTCTTTACGCACTGGCTCGTAAACGGTGGAGTGAGCGATGATCAGCGCCGGAGCCTGGTCATGCATCACTACCTGAGCCTGTTTGTACAGTTCAATACGCTTGTTGTGGTCGTCGGTGGCGCGGGCCGGCTGAATCAGATCTTCAAACGGCTTATAGCACCAGCGCGAGTAGTTGGAGCCGTCTTTCGCCGCGGCGCAGCTGAACAGGGTCGCGAAGAAGTTATCCGGATCCCCGTTGTCGCCGGTCCAGCCCATCATGACGGTCTGGTGCTCGCCCGCTTTCGCGCGTTTCAGATACTCGCCCCACTCGTAGGTGACGATCTTGGCCTGGACGCCAATCTTGGCCCAGTCGGCCTGGATCATCTCCGCCATACGGCGGGCGTTCGGGTTATACGGACGCTGTACCGGCATCGCCCACAGGTCGATAGTGAAGCCTTTTTCCAGGCCCGCTTCTTTCAGCAGCTGCTTCGCCTTCTCCGGATCGTAGGTGTAGTCTTTGACGTCGTCGTTATAGCCCCACATGGTCGGCGGGATCAGGTTCTTCGCCGCCTGGCCTGCGCCCTGGTAAACCGCTTTGATGATCGCTTCTTTGTTAACCGCGTAGGTCAGCGCCTGACGAACTTTCACATCGTCCAGCGGTTTCTTCTCGGTGTTGAAGGAGAGATAACCGACGTTCAGACCCGGCTGTTCCAGCAGGGTAATGTTTTTATCTTCCTTCATGCGCGCGATGTCCGCCGGGTTAGGATACGGCATCACCTGGCACTCATTTTTCTGCAGCTTGGCGTAGCGCACGGAGGCATCCGGGGTGATGGAGAAGACCAGACGATCGATCTTCGGCTTGGTGCCCCAGTAGCCCGGGAAGGCTTTATACAGAATGCGGGAATCTTTCTGGTACTGCAGCAGCTGGAATGGACCGGTACCGATAGGATTGAGGTCTACTTTTTCCGGCGTGCCGGCTTTCAGCATATTGTCGGCATACTCTTTAGAGAGAATGGAAGCGAAGTCCATGGCCAGGTCAGCGAGGAACGGCGCTTCCGGGCGGGTCAGGACGAACTGGACGGTTTTATCGTCCACTTTCTTCACTTCGCTAATCAGGTCTGGTAACCCCATCCCTTCAAAGTATTCATAGCTGCCGCCAGAAACTTTATGGTACGGGTTATTGGTATTCTTCTGTCGATCGAAGGAGAACACCACGTCATCGGCGTTCAGGTCACGGGTTGGTTTAAAGTCTTTATTATCCTGCCACTTCACGCCCTTACGCAGGTGGAAAGTATAGGTTTTTCCGTCCGCACTAACTTCCCATTTCTCAGCCAGTCCCGGAATAACTTCCGTCGTACCGGTTTTGAATTCGACCAGGCGGTTGTAGATGGGTACGGAACTGGCGTCATAGGTGGTGCCAGAGGTGAAGAGCTGTGGGTTAAAGCCTTCCGGCGAGCCTTCTGAACAATAAACCAGGGTTTTCGCTTGCACGCTGGCGGCGACGGTCATGGCGACCAGGCTCAGACCAAGCTTCAGCATCCCTGATTTCTTCAAGGAAATACTCATTATTCTGCTCCAAAACTGTGATGTTGTTTGCATATATCCGCCAGACCTTTATTTATTTTTATTCGTCATATTTCGAACCACGGATGCGTTGGCTGCGCTCGATTATCCCAGTCACATCGTTATCTATGTTCCTGGGGATTCGCAAACTTGCCGCCTTCCCGCAGCGCGAACTATTTAGAATATACCCGGTCCGGTCGGTGGTGCCCGAAGGCGTAGAGAGAGATGGGGATTCCTTTCGCAAAAACGACTGAGTTGCAGTACGGATTCTCCATGAAATGCCCCTCATGCCCTACAATCTGTCAACAGAATGGGGAAACGTCAATACAGCCAGCCGGGTTTTACATCCAGCGTGAGAAACGGCAGGCAAAGATTAAAAAAACTTCAAGACGCTATTTTCAGCAGAGAAATTTATGCTACAGGCGAATATGCAGAATAAAGACCTTATTAAGGTGCGACACCCAGTGGGAAACAATGCCAGCAAATGAGAAAAATTTCTTACTATGTGACCAATATGTGAGCGATTAATAGCGTGAACGTTAAAACGCACAGCGGAAAATGCTGCATTTAGCCATAAGCTTCGCGAAAAAAGATCTGTTCATCGATAAAAAAATGCAATGGAAGATGTCACAAAATAGCGAACAGCTGGCTGGAAATGGGGATAAAGACGTTTTTTGTGATTTTGATGGGGTTTTTGGCCTGTAGCGCGCTGATGATGCCCGGCGGCGCTGCGCTTGCGCGGGCCTACGGAACACAAGTCGAACCTCCTGCCCCCGGAGGTTCTCATCCTCACTGGCTACAGATGCAAAAAAGCCTGCTCAATGAGCAGGCTTTTTGAATTTGGTCGGTGATAGAGGATGACTCGCCACTACGTGGCTCGCCCTGCGGGCCGTTGCTGACGCAACGTTCTCTCGCTCCGCTCGAGTCGAACCTCCTGCCCCCGGAGGTTCTCATCCTCACTGGCTACAGATGCAAAAAAGCCTGCTCATTGAGCAGGCTTTTTGAATTTGGTCGGTGATAGAGGATGACTCGCCACTACGTGGCTCGCCCTGCGGGCCGTTGCTGA
>NZ_JAIJYL010000139.1:0-287 GCF_019753495.1 Klebsiella sp. TF21-TM
GTAACGTTAGCTTGTAACCCAAGTGGGGGCATTAAAGTGGTGGAATGGTTGGGCTGACTCCAGCTGGGTAGGACTTTGTGGGCTAATCTCTAGCCTGCCCTGTCCAAGCATAGAGTTGGGCTTCGCGGCCCAAGTGAAAATATGGGTTGCGTAGCTCCTAAAGTGGGGCGGACCGCGTGAGGCTGGTTTAACAGAGCAACGAACAGCTCCCGCTCTGTGCAGTGGAAGGATTACGGGCCAGTGTTCACAGAGTCCAACAAAAACCTGATGGGCTGCTACAATTAAAC
>NZ_JAIJYL010000140.1:0-286 GCF_019753495.1 Klebsiella sp. TF21-TM
CAGTAACGTGGGCTTGTAACTCAAGTGAGGGCATTAATGTGGTGGAATATTGGGCCTGTTCAGATGGCAGGGTTTGGGTGGCTAATTTCTGGCCTGCCCTATCCAAGCTCGGAGTTGGGTCACGTGGCCCGAACGAACGTATGGGCTGCTTGGCTCCTAAAGCGGGGTGGACCGCGTGAGGCTGGTTTCACAGAGCAACGAATAGCTCCCGCTCTGTGCAGTGGAAGGATAACTGGCCGGTGTCATCTAAGCCCAATAAATGCCTGATGGGCTGCTCTAATTAAAC
>NZ_JAIJYL010000141.1:0-284 GCF_019753495.1 Klebsiella sp. TF21-TM
GTTTAATTGGAGCAGCCCATCAGGCGTTGCTGGACTTGGAAAGCACCGGCCCGTTATCCTTCCACTGCACAAAGCGGGAGCTATTCGTTGCTCTGTGAAACCAGCCTCACGCAGTCCACCCCACTTTAGGAGTCAACCAAGCCCATACCTTCGTTTGGGCCACGTGACCCAACTCTGTGCTTGGATAGGGCAAGCCAGAATAGAGACCACCAAGACCAACCTTCTGGGACAGCCCAACATTCCACCAGATTAATGCCCCCACTCGAGTTACAAGCCCACGTTAC
>NZ_JAIJYL010000142.1:0-283 GCF_019753495.1 Klebsiella sp. TF21-TM
TCACTTCTGAGTTCGGCATGGGGTCAGGTGGGACCACCGCGCTAGTGCCGCCAGGCAAATTCTTTGTGCTCAGTACGCAATTCTTTATCGCATCAGCTGCGTTGCCTGCGCTCGCAAAGTCAGTCACATACTTCAGTATGCTCCTTCCTTTCCTTCGCTTGTCGCCTTGCTGCTGCGCAAATTATTGCGTACTCAACTCTGAATCTAAGCTGAAAATCTTCTCTCAATCCGCCAAAACATCTTCGGCGTTGTAAGGTTAAGCCTCACGGTTCATTAGTACCGG
>NZ_JAIJYL010000143.1:0-276 GCF_019753495.1 Klebsiella sp. TF21-TM
TGGCCGAGGATTATCCAGGCGATTAAGGGGCAAACGTCATAGCTATCGGTTGCACCGTACAACAAGTTGCTGCACCGTAAAAATTACTCGCTGCGCTCGCAATTTTCCGGTGAGCAAGGCGTTAAACATCATGAGGGAAGCGGTGATCGCTGAGGCATGTTCCGCGTCCTTGCAATACTGTGTTTACATACAGTCTATCGCTTAGCGGAAAGTTCTTTTACCCTCAGCCGAAATGCCTGCCGTTGCTAGACATTGCCAGCCAGTGCCCGTCACTCC
>NZ_JAIJYL010000144.1:0-275 GCF_019753495.1 Klebsiella sp. TF21-TM
GCATTATGGGCGTTGGCCTCAACACGATTTTACGTCACTTAAAAAACTCAGGCCGCAGTCGGTAACCTCGCGCATACAGCCGGGCAGTGATGTGATTGTCTGCGCTGAAATGGACGAACAGTGGGGCTACGTCGGTGCTAAATCACATCAGCGCTGGCTGTTTTACGCGTATGACAGGATACGGAGGACGATTGTGGCGCACGTCTTCGGTGAACGCACTCTGGCCACACTGGAGCGTCTTCTGAGCCTGCTGTCGGCCTTTGAGGTCGTGGTAT
>NZ_JAIJYL010000145.1:0-273 GCF_019753495.1 Klebsiella sp. TF21-TM
GGGCTGAGGGCCGTGTTTTGCACGGACGCTGCCTCGGCCCGACCCGAAGCCTGCAGGGATAAGTCGAAGGGACCGCGTAGCGGCGATTTTGCTGGCCGGAGCCCGGGGGTACAGGGGGCGGCGGCGACTGGCCGCCCCCTGTGCGCTACCTGCGCCATAAGGGACATAACGCAGAAGACTAACCGGGAGCGCAATCTGCCCGGAATTAACATAGAAGTTGTAGCCCTGCCAGGCGCACTGCGAACAAGGACATTTCCGGTTGTGCCGTTATTT
>NZ_JAIJYL010000146.1:0-272 GCF_019753495.1 Klebsiella sp. TF21-TM
TTAAGCTCAAAGGCGTCATAAAACTCATTCACAGCCTTCTGGCGGCGAGATTCCTTACGACGCTTGTCCCACTGCCTAAGAGCATTTTTGGTAATCCACTGGCCTGTTTTAACCATGATATATGCCCATCCAAGAATGGCTAAACCGGTATTGAGATAAGTGGCGATGCTCATTTGTCGGCCCCCTCGCGCAGCTGCTTGGCGAAGTCATCAGCATGCCGTTCCGAGTTGCTACTGTAGAGTGAGATGTACTTTGCAAACTCCTCCACCCCA
>NZ_JAIJYL010000147.1:0-248 GCF_019753495.1 Klebsiella sp. TF21-TM
CGCGCATTACTCCCGGTCATTCGCTGATTAGCCACTGCACGGTTACGGTCTGCATATTCACCGGGCCAGTAACCCGCGCCTTTTCGGGGAGGGATAAGCGCGCTGATTTTCTTACGCCGCAGTTCATCGTGACAGAGCCGGGTATCGTAAGCCCCGTCTGCCGCGGCTGCTCTGATTTTTCTGTGAGTCTGCCGGATAAGGCCCGGGAAGGCTTCTGAGTCCGTGACGTTATTCAGCGACAGGTCTGC
>NZ_JAIJYL010000014.1:0-153078 GCF_019753495.1 Klebsiella sp. TF21-TM
TTTGGTCGGTGATAGAGGATGACTCGCCACTACGTGGCTCGCCCTGCGGGCCGTTGCTGACGCAACGTTCTCTCGCTGCGCTCGAGTCGAACCTCCTGCCCCCGGAGGTTCTCATCCTCACAAGCTACAGATGCAAAAAAGCCTGCTCATTGAGCAGGCTTTTTGAATTTGGTCGGTGATAGAGGATTCGAACCTCCGACCCCTTCGTCCCGAACGAAGTGCGCTACCAGGCTGCGCCAATCACCGAATGCGGGGCGCATCTTACTGCTGGGATGCACCCCCGTCAATGCCTTATTAGCAAAAAATCAATCAAGCGGCGAGAATCTCGCCACTATTGCTATTCCTTCGCCGCTTTCTTCGAAGCCGGCACGCGACACCAGTTGTTGTTCTCGTTGATCCCGCCATCCGGCGAGGTATAGCCGAGGCAGCCCATAATGGTGTCGTACAGCTCGACGTGGCGTCGCGGCACCTTCATCGCGGCCTGCTGCTGCAGATGGGCGAACGCGGCGGCATGATCGGGATTCTCCAGATATTTATCCGACATCCAGACCATCATCGGCACACGGAACTGTTCCGGCGGCGCCATTTTGCGCGGCGTACCGTGCAGATGTTCGCGCTCGTTAATCGACTCGCCATGGTCGGCGGCATAGAACACAATCGCTTTCTTATCCCGCAGCTGGTCGAGGACGCTGACGATAAAGTGATCGACATAGGTCACGCTGTTGTCGTAGGAGTTAATCAGCTCCGCTTTAGAACATTTGTTGTCGACGCCGACACACTCCGGCTTCCACTGGGCGAAGCTGCGCGGATAGCGTTGGGTGTAGTTAAAGTGCGAGCCTTTAGTATGCAGGATGATCAGGTGCTTACCGGAGGCGTTGCCCTGCGCCATACCGCGCTTCATCTCATCCACCAGCAGCATATCGTCAACGCTCTTGCCGCGGTTACGCGGTTCGGCGCCAATCTGCTCGCGATAGGCGATATTGTTGGCCATCGTGTTGCTGTAGAACCACATCTCACTCTGCATGGCGTACAGATTGCCGCTAAAGCCCAGTTGATGCAGCACCGCAAAGACGTTCTGCTCTTTGAGGGTCCGCTGCGGATTATCCTCTGCCCCGCCCTGACGCACAAACATGCAGCGTAACGACAGCTTGGTGGCGGTATCGCACGAGTAGCCGCGGAAGGCGACCAGATTCTTCTCTTTCGCCAGCTCTGGCGTGGTGTTGCGGCTATAGCCGAGGATGCCCATATGATCCCAGCGGGTGGTTTCGCCAATGATAAACACCACGTAGGTGTCATCGAGCCCTTCCGGGGCGACGTAGGTAAATTTCTTCGCCGGGTTAATCAGCGATTTGTTGTCTGAGGATTCATCCACCTGCGCCCAGGCGTACAGCCCCAGCGCCGACAGCCAGTTCGATGGCAGGTAGGAGTTGGCGATCACCCCGCCGTAGCTCGGCATATCCACTTCAGAATGGCGCTCTACATCGTGTTGGCGCAGCTCAAGCAGGCGGATGGGGCCCCAGACGATGAGGCCGGCCAGCACCACGATCAGCACGTTTTTAACCCGCTGACCCGGGGTACGCAGTTGGCGCAGCAGCGTATGACGGCAACGGTTGCTCCAGATAAACAGCAGCGGCGGGGCGCTCACCGCCGCCAGCCAGAGGATCAGATGCCAGCCGATGACCTCTTTCGACAGGTCGATATCGGTGGTCATCACCGAGGCGATAATCCCGTAGCCAATCACCACGTTGAGGAACGTCATGTAATAACTGGCGGCGGCGGAAAACAGAACAATCAGCGTCGCCAGAATGCGCCAGATACGGCGGCCGAACAGCGACAGAAGACGTAGCAGGAAGAAGGTGACAAAGACCGTGGCCACCAGTTCAACGACACCGGAAAGCCCTTTCCAGAAAGTGAACTCTTGAGCATAACCATCGAAACGCCGAAAAAAAACGGCGACGTTCATAAACCAGCCGATGTACAGCGCCAGCCAAAAACTAAGCTTCTGCTGCGTCATCGTTCTAATATATTTCATGCAAGCAAACCTGGAAAAAGAAGAATAAAACACCGCCTGACGCTGTGGCATGAGTCAGTAGGCTAATAGGGTGCGTTAGGGTTGGTTATCAGAAACCTCTACAAAGCGCGATAAGTAGACCACAGGGAACGGGAAAAGTATCAGGAGGGAATGTGATCCAGCCAAACATTTACAAAACATTTGGCTGGATTGGCACTATTTGCTTAGGGTATTAATCAGGGGCACGTTTCACGCTGTAGGTTTCAGGCGTGCGCCTCGCTATAGACACTGCCTTTCGGCTGACGAATGGTGGTGGAAAGCGCCAGCGAAATAATCAGCAGAGCGAAGATCACGCAGAAGGTGACGTAGAAGCCCCCGAACAGCGAAGCGATGAGGGAACCGCAGATGCTGCCGATACCAAAGCCCAGATAAATGACGCCATAATTTTTCGCCAGGTTGTTCAGACCGAAGAATTCACTGACCAGCGACGGGAAGACGGTGATGGTTCCGCCGAAGTTAAAGGCGACGCAGGCAATCGCGGCGAAAAAGGTCATGGCATTCAGCGGAGCGAACAGCAGCGCGGCCATCCCCACCAGCGACACCACCTGACCGAGGGTGATCACGCGAATGCGGGAGATTTTATCGGACAGGATACCTAACACCAGGCGACCGCTAAGGTTAGCGATTGAGATAACCGTTACCGCATTGGCCGCCGTGGCGACATCCAGATGGACCATCCCCTGCGCGATATCTTTCGCCACGCCAATCACATACAGACCGCTCATGCAGGCCGTCAGGAACATCACCGCCAGCATCCAGTACTGCGGTTTACGCATCGATTCGGCGAGAGTAAAGTCGTTTTCCACGACGCCGTTGGCCGCGGTGGTCGCCGTATGATTTGGCGCATCTTTCATCAGGGTCGCGCCAAAGACGATCATCACCAGCACGATAGCGCCCCAGATGACGAATGTTTTTTCCAGACCGACGGTGGCCAGCAGATGAGTATCAATGAATTTGAACCCCAGGCTGCCGAGACCATAGGAACCGATGGAGAAGGCGGAAATCAGCCCTTTGCGTTCCGGGAACCACTTCACGCAGTTCGACAGGGTCAGCAGATAACCGGCGCCGTCCGCCAGCCCCACCAGCACGCCCGCGCTCAGCCACAGCATCATCAGGCTGTTGGAATGCGCGGTCAGGAAGAAGCCCAGTCCGAGCAGGATCCCGGAGGCCATGGTGACGCGCTTCACGCCGAAACGCTCCTGCAGCTTGCCGGCGACCGACGAGGAGAGCGCCAGCCCGAGGCTCAGCAGGCCAAAGGAGAAGGCGACCTGGCTGACCGGTTCGCCCAGTTTGTCAGACAGTGAACTGTTAAACAGGCTCCAGGTATAAACCGAACCGAGAGCGAATTGGGTGATGATGGTGCCGATAAGCGTAAGCCAGCGGGTCGATTGACGGTTTGCAGCGTTCATAGCAGTTGTCCTGATAAATTAACTGCCGCCACAATAGCGAAGGCCCCTCATCCAGTGGGGGAAAAAGGCATGAACTGCCATCAGCAGGGAATGAAATGCATTAATGGCGGAATGAATGGCATTGCATGACATTCATTCCGCGAATATCAGCAAAAAAGTTAGTGTGCGCTATCTCACAGAAATGCGCCATTACTGAGATTTAACAATAACCGCATCGTTTCAAACGCGTAACAATCCCCGCTCAAAAGTTGGCGCTGACCCCCATCAGATAGAGCGTATTTTCCCCCGACGGGACATTATCCGCCTGCGACAGGGTGGCCCATGCCGCCACATGCGATCCCAGCGGCATATCGGCGCCCAGGGTGACATCACTCCAGCCGCCCTCTCTGGCGCGAGTGGTCGGCGACCAGGCATCGCTGGCGAGCGACTGGTTATAGCTCACCTGAGCCCAGGGATGCACACCCCACAGCGACTGATAATCCATACGCCAGCCGAGCGTGTTGACATATCCCGTCTCGCCAACGCTTTTCGTCGCCGGCGCGCTGTAGTCGCTGCGCAGGCTGGCCACCGGCCCGGAGGTCATGCCGTTTGCCAGCAGATAATTCCAGCCGACGCTCATCCCACGGCTGCTGTCCGGCGGCGCCACCCCCTGGTTTAACGCCAGTCCGCCCGGCGTTTCAGACGACTTCATCCGCTCGGCGAGGATATCTTCATAGCGTGGTTGGTGATCGCTATCCCATGTATAACGTTCCGACGTATTACTTTTTGTATCGATAGCGATATATTCCTGTTGCCAGGCATTCGCTCCAGAGACACACAATACCCAGACGGATACGCACACCGGGAACAAGAACCCCCGGAGGCCATTGCATTTCTTTATTATCATTAATGCGACTCCAGAAAAGAGCCGAATCGGCATTATTGCTGTGTTTTTTTGGGGATACGATTTCCCTGTATTAACTATTATCTTTATCTTTCAGTCGTCAAGCCGGGGCGTCCACTTTTTTAGCGCAGAGGGAGAAATAGCTATGCAGCGTTGCGGATGGGTGAGTCAGGATCCGTTATATATCGAGTATCACGATACCGAATGGGGTGTCGCGCAAAAAGCGTCCCAGCGGCTGTTTGAAATGATCTGCCTTGAAGGCCAGCAGGCCGGGTTGTCGTGGATCACGGTGTTAAAAAAACGGCAGAACTATCGCCAGGCTTTTCACCAGTTCGATCCGGTGCGCGTGGCGGCGATGGGGGACGATGATGTCGAGCGGCTGCTGCAGGATGCCGGGATTATCCGCCATCGGGGAAAAATCCAGGCCATTATCGGCAACGCCCGGGCGTATCTGGCGATGGAGGAAAATGGCGAGTCGTTCACTGATTTTGTCTGGTCTTTCGTCGACAATGCGCCGCAGGTCACCCGCGCGGCGACGCTGGCGGAGATCCCGACCACGACGCCGGCCTCTGATGCGCTTTCTAAAGCGTTGAAAAAACGCGGCTTTAAGTTTGTCGGTTCGACGATCTGTTACTCTTTTATGCAGGCCTGCGGGCTGGTCAACGACCATGTCACCGGCTGCTTCTGTCACCCGGGAGGTCAGGATGATCCGCAAGTGGGTCGCTAAAGATAATACACCGCTGCTGGCCCTGTGGCTGGATAGTACGATCCATGCCCATCCCTTTATCAGCGAAAGCTACTGGCGCGACAGCGTCGCGGTGGTACGGGACGTCTATCTTCCCGCCGCCAGCACCTGGGTCTGGGAGCGCGACGGAGAGCTAAAAGGCTTTGTCAGCGTGCTGGAGTCCCGCTTCGTCGGCGCGCTGTTCGTCGCGCCGGACGCCATCCGCCAGGGCATTGGCCGGGCGCTGCTGGATGAAGTCAAGCAGCACTACGCCTGGCTTAGCCTTGAGGTTTATCAGAAAAACGAATCAGCGGTCAGTTTCTACCATGCGCAAGGCTTCCGCATTGAAGATTGCGCATGGCAGGACGATACTCAGCACCCCACCTGGATTATGCGCTGGCCGGCGGATCAAATGCTGTAAGCGGCAGCGCCGGGCCGGTATATTTCTCCAGCCACGCCAGGGCGGTGTTCCCGGCACAGCCGTTGCCCAGCCGGGATGTCGGGATATCTTTGGTTAAGACGTTCACCGCCCCGTTTTTGCAGATGCCCGCCACCGGATCCAGGTCGGGCCACGCCCCTTCATGCAGGCATATCACCCCCGGGCGGATCCCCTCCGTCACCACCGCGCCGGCCAGCACCTGACCGCGGGCGTTCCACACCCGCACCAGATCGCCATCGGCAATCCCCCGCGCCCGGGCATCCTGCGGATGAATAGTCAACGGTTCGCGTCCGGCGACGGCATAGCGTTCGCGCAGCGCGGAGTAGTTCAGTTGACTGTGCAGACGGTGTGCCGGATGGGCCGACAGCAGCTGCAGCTGCCCCGCCTCGGCGTTGCCATGCCACTCGTCGGGCTCCAGCCACATCGGGTGCGGCGGGCAGTCGGCGTAGCCAAAGGCGGCGATGGTCGGCGAGTGGATCTCAATTTTACCGCTCGCCGTTTTCAGCGGGTTGGCCAGGGGATCGTCGCGGAAGGCGGCGAAGCGGATGAAACGGGCATTCTCCGGCGCCTCCGGCATCTCAATCAGCTGGTTAGCCTGCCAGAATTCGGCAAACGGCGGCAGCGTCACCTGCTGCTGGGCGCCGCGCCGGGCGGCCATCTGATAAAAGGTCTCCAGCCACTGCAGATCGCTCTTCCCTTCGGTAAAGCGCTCGCGGCCGCCCGCCTCCCAACGTTCGCTGAGGTCGGCAAAGACCGCGAAATCATCGCGCGCTTCACCCCGCGGGGCGACCACCTGTTTCATCGGCACCAGATGCTGATTGCTGTAGTCCCCGGTCATCGTCAGATCGTTGCGCTCAAAAGAGGTGGTCGCCGGCAGAACGATATCGGCATGACGCGCGGCGGCGGTCCAGAAGCATTCGGAGATGACGATAAGCTCTGGTTTCTGCCAGGCCTGAATCAGGCGATTGGTATCCTGGTGATGAGTAAAGTTGGCGCCGCCGGCCCACCAGATAAAGCGAATATCGGGGAAGCGCCGCGCCATGCCGTTGTGCTGATACTCCGCACCCGGATGCTCCAGCGCCTCGACAATCCGCGCGACCGGGATCTTCTCCACGGCGTCCACGCCTCCGGCCACGCTCCCTTGCATCGAGCCCAGCACCGCCGCGCGGCGGGTCGGGTTGCCGCCGTTGGCGAAATGGTAGGAAAGCCCAAACCCGCCCCCCGGGGTGCCAATCTGCCCCAGCATCGCGGCCAGGGTGACCAACATCCAGTGTTTCTGCTCGCCATACTGCTGGCGCTGCATGCCCCAGCCAGACATCAGCATGGTGGTGTTTTCGTGGAAAAGTTTCGCCAGTTCGCGGATCTTATCAGCTGAGACGCCGCAAATAGCCGCCGCCCAGTCGGCGGTTTTCGCCACGCCGTCGCTTTCGCCGGTCAGATAGCGGGCAAAAATCTCGTAGCCGCTGGCGCAGCGGGCAAGAAACTCGTCGTCCTGCCAGCCATTCTCCAGCAGCGTATGGGCGATACCCAGCATCAACGCGACGTCGGTGCCCATATGCGGCGCGATCCACTCCATCGAATCGCCAAAGAAATCGACCGTTTCCGATCGCATCGGATCGATGCAGATCAAGCGCTTGCCGCTCTGGCGCAGCCGGTCGAACCACGGGATACCCTGCTCGTCGGAGGCGTTCCAGGCAATTTTCAGCGTGTTCAGCGGGTTGGCGCTCCACAGCACCACTACCTCGCTGTGCTCCAGCACCAGCGGCCAGCTGGTCTGCTGCTGATACACCTCATTGCCCCCCACGACGTAAGGCATGATCGCCTGCGCCGCGCCGGTGGAGTAATCCCCGAGATGGCCGGTGTAGCCGCCCGCCAGGCTCATATAGCGCTGCAGCAGGGTGGCCGCCTTATGCAGGACGCCGTTAGAACGCCAGCCGTAGGAGCCGGCAAAAATGGAGGCCGGTCCATAGCTTTCGCGGATCCGACGATGCTGGGCATCGATCAGATCCAGCGCCTGCTCCCAGCTCACCCGCACAAATTCATCCTGACCGCGGATCCCCTGGGGCTTGTCCGGAGAGGCGAGAAAGCCTTTGCGCACCATCGGGTAGCGCACGCGGGTTTTGCTGTGCACCTGGTCGCGCACCGCCGTTTGCAGCGAATTGGCAAACGGCGTCGCCAGCGCGCCGCGGGAGGAGAGGACGTTTTCCCCGTCCGTTTCCACCAGCATCGGTCCCCAGTGGGCGGCGGTTAAAATGGTTTTGGTTGCAGATGAGGTTGGCAAAGGCGGCTCCTGGTCAGCGAAGGCAGGTGTGGTGACGGCGCGAATCGGCGCCGTTCAATGTTATTTACAAAATGAGATGGTATGCGGGGAATTTTCTACGTATTCGCGCGTCATAATCAACCGTCACGTTCGCTGTGGCAAAGAATAAAAAGGATTAAGGACATTAAATGAAAAAACGCGTACTTATGATTGCGGCTCTGGTCAGCGGCGCCCTGGCCGTTTCCGGCTGCACCACCAACCCCTATACCGGTGAGCGTGAAGCAGGCAAATCCGGTATTGGCGCAGGTATTGGCTCCTTAGTGGGCGCTGGCGTCGGCGCGCTTTCCTCCTCCAAACACGACCGCGGCAAAGGCGCGCTGATTGGCGCAGCGGCAGGCGCGGCGCTGGGCGGCGGCATTGGCTACTACATGGACGTGCAGGAAGCGAAGCTGCGCGACAAAATGCAGGGAACCGGGGTCAGCGTGACGCGAAATGGTGACAACATCGTGCTGAACATGCCGAATAACGTCACTTTCGACAGCAACAGCGCCAACCTGAAACCGGCCGGCGCCAACACCCTGACCGGCGTGGCCATGGTGCTGAAAGAGTATGAGAAAACCGCCGTTAACGTCGTCGGCTACACCGACAGCACCGGCAGTAAGGACCTGAATATGCGTCTGTCGCAGCAGCGTGCTGACAGCGTCGCCAGCGCGCTGATCACCCAGGGCGTGGCGGCCAACCGCATTCGCACCACCGGCATGGGCCCGGCGAACCCCATCGCCAGCAACAGCACGGCGGAAGGCAAGGCGCAGAACCGTCGCGTGGAAATCACCCTCAGCCCGCTGCAATAAGCGCATCCTCATGTTGCCCGGCCGCGCCTCTGCCGGGCAAAATGCTTGATATCGCTATTTTTCGCGCTAAGGTGTTGGCAGATTTTCAGCAAAGGAAGCCACCATGGCGAAAGCGGCGCGTGCAACCATTAGCGATGTGGCGAAAGCCGCAAAGACCGGCAAAACCAGTATTTCACGGTATCTTAACGGCGAGAAGCATCTGCTTTCCGACGATCTGTTATCACGTATTGAACAAGCCATTGCCGAACTCGACTACCGCCCCAGCCTGATGGCCCGCGGCCTCAAGCACGGCCGAACCCGCCTCATCGGCCTGATCATCGCCGATATCACCAATCCCTATTCGGTCAACGTCATGAGCGGCATTGAAGCAGCCTGCCGGGAAAAGGGCTTCACTCTGCTGGTGTGTAACACCAATAACGAGCTGGATCAGGAGCTACACTACCTCGACCTGCTGCGCAGCTACCAGGTGGAAGGCATCGTCGTCAACGCGGTCGGCATGCGGGAGGATGGCCTGAACCGTCTGCAGCAGTCGGCCCTGCCGATGGTGCTGATTGACCGTAAAATCCCCGATTTCGCCTGCGATGTGGTCGGGCTTGATAACGCCCAGGCCGCCACCACCGCCACCGAACACCTGGTGGAGAAAGGCTTTGAGGCCATCCTGTTTCTTAGCGAACCGCTGGGGTCGGTCAATACCCGCCGCGAGCGCCTGAGCGCCTTCCGCGCCACGCTCACCCGCCACCACGGCGTGGTGGCCGAAAACGCCGAAGTGCAGCTCAACGACGGCGCGATGATGGACAACGTCCTGCGCCAGTTCCACGCCCGCCACCGCGGGATGCGCAAAGCGGTGATCTCCGCCAACGGCGCGCTGACGCTGCAGGTAGCCCGCGCCCTGAAGCGCGTCGGCCTGATCTGGGGCAGCGATATCGGCCTGCTGGGCTTCGACGAACTGGAGTGGGCGGAGCTGGCTGGCGTCGGCATCACCACCCTCAAACAGCCGACGTGGCAGATCGGCTACGCGGCGGTGGAACAGGTGATTCGGCGCATTGCTGGCAGTAACGACCCCATCTGCGAGCGGGTCTTCTCCGGCGAGCTTATCGTCCGCGGATCAACTTCCCGTTAACGATCCTTCGTGATGCCGATCATAAATTAAACATCTCGCCCTTTCTTATGGAACCGATACCATCTAGCGTAATAAGGAGATTAAGCAACAAACGCCGGGAGTAAGAGCGCGATGGCCAGAAAAATTATTGTCGTTACCGCTGCGTATGGTAATGACCATGTTAAATCCTTAGGCGGCCAGGCCGCCGTCCTGCCGTTTATCGCCGATGCCGGCGCGGACGGCGTCGAAATCCGCCGCGAGCTGTTCAGCGCCGAAGAGCTCAACGCCCTGCCGACGCTGGCCGCCACCATTGAGCGCCACGGCCTGCTGGCCTGCTACTCCGCGCCCCAGGCGCTGTTCGCCGACAACGGCGAGCTTAACCCGCATCTCCCGACGCTGCTCGCGGAAGCGCAGACTCTTAACGCCCTGTGGCTGAAGCTCTCCCTTGGCCATTTCCGCCACAACCAGCAGCTCGACGAACTGCGCGATATCCTCAGCGACAGCGGCATGGCGCTGGTGGTGGAGAATGACCAGACCGACTGCGGCCAGCTGGCGCCGATGCAGCGCTTCAAAGCCGCCTGTCGGGTCCATCAGCTGCCGATCACCTTAACGTTTGATATGGGCAACTGGCTGTGGGTCGGCGATTCGCCGGAAGAGGCCGCCCGCCATCTTGCGCCGGCGGTCAGCTATATTCATGTAAAAGCGGCGGAGCCTCATCAGGAGAAATTCCGCGCTGTGCCGCCGGATCAGGCCGCCGACCGCTGGCTGGCCCTGCTCGATAATCTTCCCGCCGACGCGCCGCGTGGAATCGAGTTTCCGCTGACTGGCCATGACCTGACGGCCGTGACCCGCCGCTACGTCAACCTGTTACGCGAGGAATAAGCCGTGGAAAATTTAGATGTCATCACCATCGGCGAAGCTATGGCCATGTTTGTCGCCACCGAAACCGGCGATCTGGCCGAGGTGGAGCATTTTATGAAACGTGTCGCCGGCGCTGAGCTGAACGTCGCCACCGGCCTGGCGCGCCTGGGTCTGAAGGTCGGCTGGGTCAGCCGCGTCGGCAACGACAGCTTTGGCCGCTTCGTACTGCAATCGCTGGCGAAAGAGGGGATCGATAGCCACGCTGTCGCCATCGACAACCGCTTCGCTACCGGTTTCCAGATGAAATCGAAAGTCGAAAATGGAACCGATCCCATTGTGGAATATTTCCGTAAAGGTTCTGCCGCCAGCCATCTGTCGCCGGACGATTTTCGCGCCGACTACTTCACCAGCGCCCGTCATCTGCACCTGAGCGGCGTGGCCGCCGCGCTCTCTGAAAGCTCATATGCGCTGCTGGAGCATGCGGCGAAGGTCATGAAAGCCGAGGGCAAAACCCTCTCTTTCGACCCCAATCTGCGGCCGGTGCTGTGGAAAAGCGAAGCCGAGATGGTGGAGAAACTCAACCGTCTCGCCTTCCAGGCTGACTGGGTTTTGCCAGGCTTAAAAGAGGGCGTCATCCTCACCGGCCAGCAGACCCCGGAGGGGATCGCCGATTTCTATCTCTCGCGCGGCGTCAAGGCGGTGGTCATTAAAACCGGCTGCGACGGCGCCTGGTTCAAGAGCGCCAGCGGCGAACAGGGAACGGTTGATGCCATTAAAGTCGAAAACGTCGTCGATACCGTCGGCGCCGGCGACGGCTTTGCCGTCGGGGTGATTAGCGCCCTGCTGGAAGGCAAAACCCTGCTTCAGGCGGTGAACCGCGGCAATAAAATCGGTTCGCTGGCCATTCAGGTCCAGGGCGACAGCGAGGGGCTGCCCACCCGCGACGCGCTGGGCGAATAACATTTATACGCAACCATAACAGCCGTCCTGTACCCTACCTGCAGCGCGGCACAGCAGCGTCCGTTTCGACGGGCGTATGTCACCTCATTGACAGAGGCAAGCCTATGAATAGCTCAACAAATGCAACGAAACGCTGGTGGTACATCATGCCTATCGTGTTTATCACGTATAGCCTGGCGTACCTCGACCGCGCCAACTTCAGCTTCGCCTCCGCGGCAGGCATTACCGAAGACCTGGGCATCACCAAGGGGATCTCCTCCCTGCTGGGGGCCCTGTTCTTCCTCGGCTACTTCTTCTTCCAGATCCCCGGCGCTATCTATGCGGAGCGCCGCAGCGTTCGCAAACTGATCTTTATCTGCCTGATCCTGTGGGGCGGCTGCGCCTCCCTGACCGGGATTGTGCATAATATCCCGGCGCTGGCGGCCATTCGCTTTATCCTCGGCGTCGTCGAAGCGGCGGTGATGCCGGCGATGCTGATCTATATCAGCAACTGGTTCACCAAATCCGAGCGCTCGCGGGCCAATACCTTCCTGATCCTCGGCAACCCGGTGACGGTCCTGTGGATGTCGGTGGTCTCCGGCTACCTGATTCAGGCCTTCGGCTGGCGGGAAATGTTCATCATCGAAGGGGTGCCGGCGGTGATCTGGGCCTTCTGCTGGTGGGTGCTGGTGAAAGATAAACCGTCGCAGGTATCCTGGCTGGCGGAGAGTGAAAAAGCCGCGCTGCAGGAACAACTGGATCGTGAACAGCAGGGCATCAAAGCGGTGCGTAACTATGGCGAGGCCTTCCGCTCCCGCAACGTGATCCTGCTCTGCGCTCAGTACTTTGCCTGGAGCATCGGCGTGTACGGCTTTGTACTGTGGCTGCCGTCGATTATCCGCAGCGGCGGCGAAAATATGGGGATGGTGGAAGTGGGCTGGCTCTCTTCGGTTCCGTACCTGGCGGCGACTATCGCCATGATCGTGGTCTCCTGGGCCTCCGATAAAATGCAGAACCGTAAGCTGTTCGTCTGGCCGCTGCTGCTGATTGGCGGACTGGCCTTCATCGGCTCCTGGGCGGTCGGCGCCAACCACTTCTGGGTCTCTTACACCCTGCTGGTGGTGGCTGGTGCGGCAATGTATGCGCCTTACGGCCCCTTCTTCGCCATTATTCCGGAAATGCTGCCACGCAACGTCGCCGGTGGCGCGATGGCGCTGATCAACAGCATGGGCGCCCTGGGCTCCTTCTGCGGCTCGTGGTTTGTCGGCTACCTGAACGGCGCCACCGGCAGCCCCGCAGCTTCCTATATTTTTATGGGGGTGGCGCTTTTCGCCTCAGTATGGCTGACTTTGATTGTTAAGCCTGCTAATAATCAAAACCTTCCACTTGGCGCTCATCACGCCTGAACGACTCACACTACGGAGATTCGCATGAAGCCGTCTGTCATTCTCTATAAAACGCTTCCCGACGACCTGCTACAGCGTCTGGAGGAGCACTTTTCCGTCACTCAGGTGAAAAACCTGCGGCCGGAGACCGTTTCGCAGCACGCTGAGGCCTTCGCCCAGGCTGAGGGCCTGCTGGGCTCCAGCGAAAAGGTTGACGCCGCGCTGCTGGAGAAGATGCCGAAGCTGCGTGCGACCTCCACCGTGTCCGTTGGCTATGACAACTTCGACGTCGAGGCGCTGAACGCCCGCCGGGTGCTGCTGATGCATACCCCGACCGTGCTGACCGAGACCGTCGCCGACACGATCATGGCGCTGGTGCTGAGCACCGCCCGCCGGGTGGTGGAAGTGGCGGAGCGCGTCAAAGCGGGCGAGTGGACGAAGAGCATTGGGCCAGACTGGTTCGGCACCGACGTACACCATAAAACCTTAGGTATCGTCGGCATGGGCCGCATCGGCATGGCGCTGGCGCAGCGCGCCCACTTCGGGTTCGGCATGCCGATCCTGTACAACGCGCGCCGCCAGCATCCGCAGGCAGAAGAGCGCTTCAACGCCCGCTATTGCGATCTCGATACTCTGCTGCAGGAAGCCGATTTTGTCTGCCTGATCCTGCCCCTGAGCGAAGAGACCCACCATCTGTTCGGTCAGGCGCAGTTCGCCAAAATGAAGTCTTCCGCCATCTTTATTAACGCCGGGCGCGGCCCGGTGGTCGATGAGCAGGCGCTGATCGCCGCCCTGCAGGCGGGGGAGATTCACGCTGCCGGCCTTGATGTCTTCGAGCACGAGCCGCTGGCTAAAGATTCGCCGCTGCTGAGCCTGCCGAACGTCGTCGCGCTGCCGCATATCGGCTCCGCCACCCATGAGACGCGCTACAACATGGCGGCCTGCGCGGTGGATAACCTGATCGATGCCCTGAACGGCAAGGTCGAGAAAAACTGCGTCAATCCGCAGGTAAAATAAGCCATAAAAAACCCGGGTAGCGGCGGCCATCGCCCTCCCCGGGTTCTTTTTGCATTCTGTCCGTCATCCAGCCCGTTCGCCGCAGCTCACGTCAGCCAGACGGGGCATTAGCGGGTGGCGTTCACCGCCGCCGTCCATGCCTGATTAAACGCCTGATGCTGCGCCGCCAGCGGCCCAATCAGCGCATTATACTGGCTGGCCTGCTGCGAGGTCGGGAACTGAATGCCGTTGGCCACAAAGCTCACCTGGGTCCCCTGCTGAGCGACAAAATCCCCCACCTGAACCAGCTGCTGGGTAAAGATCTGCGCGGCCGGGATCAGCGGCTGCAGCGCGTCGGCTGGCGCGGTGACGACCTTGGCGTATACCTGATCGAAGACCGGCTTGAGATCGTCAGCCTGCTTCAGAGCGCCATGCGCGGCATCAGCCTGCATTTTGGCATTCTGCAGCTGCTGGCTGAGCACGCCCAGCGCGCCGTTCGCCTGACGCAGCGGCTCGCGCTGGGTCATATAGTCCTGCGGAACGCGGATCGCATTGACGCTATCAACCACCGGGCGCAGACCAGCGTCCATCGCCTGGCTCACCTGCTGCGAGTAGCCGTAGATCACCGCGTAGTCAGAGACAAACGGCCCAAACTGTTTTTTCTGATCGGCGGTCAGCGTCGGCAGTCGTTCACCGCTACGCATCGCCGTATTCTGCAGGAAGTCGATAAACGCTTTGCGCTGATCGCCCTCTTTATCAAAACACCCACTCAGGCTAACCACCATTAATAAGGCCGCCATAGCCGCAAACCAGCGAGAGCAGGACTTTCCTGTCGCCATTTTTTTACTCCTTTCAGCCAAAAAAAGCGCACAAAGACACACACGTGCCAGACGCTGACAAGGATAGTCCAGCTCGGCCTCGCAGGATACCCTTTACTGCTAATCTTACGCAGGAAAAACGCCATTCCATACGCCGCTATCGCCGCCTGGCGCGTCTGTTATGCGCATCACAAATATGCGCTTTAAATCAGGCCGACGCCCATCACGTAACTTATTGATATTCTTTAAACAAAAAATCCATCAACCGGCGCCTCGCCCGGAAGCGGACGATAATCGCACGCTTTGGCGCGCGCCCGGATTGCCTGGTCAGCGCTTCAATGATTTGATGAATGAGCGATTAACGGCGATGCGTTCGATTATCGCACAAATCAAACTCAATGACGCGAAGGCGACGATAATAACAAACCTCTGTCCCTCGCTCAGTCTGCCAGGAAAGCCGTATGACTAAGACAACCATCGACATTCAGGCCTTTATCAACGAGCACCCCTTCACCCGCTACCAGTGGATGATCCTCGCGCTCTGCTTCATCACCGTCGCGATGGACGGGTTCGACACCGCGATCATCGGATTCATCGCCTCCGACCTGGTCCAGGAGTGGGGCGTGGAAAAATCCGCCCTCGGCCCGGTGATGAGCGCCGCGCTGGTGGGCCTGGCCGTCGGCGCGTTAACCGCGGGACCGCTGGCTGATCGTATCGGCCGCAAGAAAGTGCTGATTATGTCGATCGTGGTGTTCGGCGGATTCAGCCTGCTCACCGCCTTTGCCACCAGCCTTAACCAGCTGACGCTGCTGCGTTTTCTGACCGGCCTGGGCCTTGGCGCAGCGATGCCCAATGCCGCCACGTTAATGAGCGAATATGCGCCGGAGCGCCGTCGGGCGCTGCTGGTGAACCTGATGTTCGTCGGCTTTCCGATGGGATCGTCGCTGGGCGGCTTTTTATCCGCCTGGATGATCCCGCACTATGGCTGGCAGAGCGTGCTGGTGCTGGGCGGCGTGATGCCTCTCCTGCTGGCGGTGGCTTTAATTTTCCTGCTGCCGGAGTCCGCCCGCTATCTGGTGGTGAAGCGTCAGCCGGCGCAGCGCATTGCCGCCATTCTGCGGCGTATCGCGCCGCTGCCGGAGGCGGTGGAATTTGAGCTGCGCGAAGCAGGCCAGGTGAAAGAGAAGTCGGCTATCGGCGTCATTTTCTCCCCGCGCTACGCAGTGGGTACCGTGATGCTGTGCCTGACCTACTTCATGGGTCTGCTGATCTTCTATCTCCTGACCAGCTGGCTGCCGCTGCTGATCCGTGAAACCGGCGCATCGATGAGTCAGGCCTCAATTATCACCGCTCTGTTCCCGCTCGGCGGCGGAATTGGCGTGCTGATCCTCGGCGCCCTGATGGACAAGATCAACCCCAATAAGGTAGTGGCCGTCGGCTGGCTGCTGACCGGCGTTTTCGTCTGTCTGGTCGGCTTCTCCACCAGCAGCCTGGCGCTGATGGGAGTGATGGTGTTTATCGCCGGCAGTATTATGAACGGCGCGCAGTCGTCGATGCCGGCGCTGGCGGCAGGCTTCTACCCGACGCAAGGGCGCGCCACCGGCGTCGCCTGGATGCTGGGTATCGGCCGCTTCGGCGGGATCCTCGGTGCGTTCAGCGGCGCCTTCCTGATGCAGGCCCAGCTCTCTTTTGAGACCATTTTCACCCTGCTGGCCATCCCGGCGTTCCTGTCAGCCATCGCGCTGCTGATTAAATACCGGGTCAGTAAATCAGCGCCCGTGGCGACAGAGGACGCGCGAGGTCTGCAGAAAGCCTGATCGATAAGCCGGCGGCCCGCGCCGGCTTTGCCGCTTTTTTCTTATCCGTTTACAAAAATTTTCGAAGCCACGCCATCGCGTTAGTAATCATTCTCTTAGGCCCCGTTGCCGTTTGGCTGACGGGGCCGATTCGATAACCTGCTGGCAAATAATCACGGACGTTACCATCCTTTACGCCTTTTTCTGACTATTCTTAAAGAGCTTTAGAAAAATCTCTTCCGCTGTGTGATAAAAGGAGTTCTCAATGGAATATAAAGATCCCGTGTTTGAACTGCTGAGCAGCCTGGAACACATCGTTTTTAAGGACGATAATCAGACACTTACCTCAAACCGTAAGTCCACTGTGTTTAGTGAATTTGAACAGCTGCGTAAAGGCACTGGACTTAAGATTGACGACTTCGCCAACGCCATGGGCGTGAGCGTCGCCATGGTAAGAGAGTGGGAGTCGAGACGGGTAAGACCGTCCCCCACAGAGCTGAAATTAATGCGCCTGATTCAGGCCAATCCGCAGCTTTCAAGACAGTTACTCGATTAATCCAGCGCGCAGCGGCAAGGGCCAGTAAGGGAGCTTTTGCCGCTGCGCCGTAAAAAAAAGTTTGCTATCAGGTGCTGAACGTGCGTTAATGCTCGCAGGTTTGATGTACAGACCACAGAGCAGTCGAATAGAGCAGTCCTTCTAAGGTTATCCAAAGATACCCCCGTAGTGAACTTTCCCTTTATCGCTTTAAATCTGTAGTCCAGACCGCTACGCCGCAAGGCTCACTTATTTTTTTAAAGGTAATTCACTATGTCCGGTAAAATGACTGGTATCGTAAAATGGTTCAACGCTGACAAAGGCTTCGGCTTCATCACTCCTGACGATGGCTCTAAAGACGTGTTCGTACACTTCTCTGCTATCCAGAACGATGGCTACAAATCCCTGGACGAAGGTCAGAAAGTCTCCTTCACCATCGAAAGCGGCGCTAAAGGCCCGGCAGCTGGCAACGTAACTTCTCTGTAAGTTCAAGCCGCTAAGAATCGAGAATCCCTGCCTGATGGCGGGGATTTTTTTTATCTGTCGCCAGCCGCCGCCAGCATACGATGGCGGCTGCCGGGCATTCAGAGTCGGGTATCGTGCCAGCCCGTTTCCCCCCACGTCAGGCTGTGGGTGAGTTTCAACCCCTGCAGAAACGCCTCGTCATGCGACACCACCACCAACGCGCCGGGAAACGTCGCCAGCGCACACTCAATGGCCTGTGTCGACGCTAAATCGAGATGGTTGGTCGGCTCATCGAGCAACAGCAGCTGGGCCGGATCGCGTCGCCAGAGCACGCAGGCCAGGGCCGCTTTCAGGCGTTCGCCGCCGCTGAGCGCCGCCAGCGGCAGGTTGACCTTATCGGCGCCCAGCTGCAGCTGCGCCAGACGGGTCCGCAGCAGCCCCTCATCCAGCGGAGTATCTTCCAGGCTCAGATGCGTTATCACCGATAACGACAGATCCAGCTGCGTCAGATGTTGATCCAGATAAGCGGCGCTCACCGACAGCCGGACATCGCCTGAGGCGGCCTGCTCCAGCCCCAGCAGCGTTTTCAGCAAGGTAGTTTTGCCACAGCCGTTCGGCCCTCGCAGCGCGACGCGCATCGGACCATCCATGCGCCAGTCCAGCGGCGCAGCGGGGGAATACGCGAGCTGCAATGCTTCCACGACCAGCACCTGCTTGCCCGCCGCCACTTCGCTGCCTGGCAGGGTGAACATCACCGGCGTATCCTCTTCCACCCGCTCTCGCGCCTGCTGCACAGCGCCATTCAGACTGCTGTTCTGTTCACGATGCTGACGGCGCAGCGTTCCCGTACGCTCTTTTGCCGCGCCTTTGTACTTCACGCGTTCGAAAGAGGCGATATTCAGGGTATCAACGGTACGCAGTGTCTGCGCCGAGCGCCGCTGGGCAGCATCATGCTCTTTTTGCATTCGCGCGCGGGTGCGTCGCCGCTCGGTCGTCGCATGGTCCAGCGCCGCGCGCGCCGCCTGCTGCTCCGCCTCGCGCTGCCGCTGATATTCGTCATAGTTGCCGCCGTAGCTGCGCAGCGCCGTCGGCGTCAGCTCGATGATTCTCGGCATCCGCGCCAGCAGTTGACGATCGTGGCTGGCGATCAAAGCTCCGCCGTGCCAGTTTTCCAGTTGCTGATAGAGCCACTCTCGCCCCTCACTGTCCAGATGGTTGGTGGGCTCATCCAGCAGCAGATAATCGGCGCCCGAGACGAAGGCGCCGCACAGCAGGGCCTTCATCCGCTCGCCGCCGCTGAGTGAAAAAGCGGGACGATCGGCAGAGAACGGCGGGAGACCGGCATCACGGAAAGCTAAACTCAGCCGATCGGGGAGATCCCAGTGGCCATCCAATAGCTCGAAATCGTCGGCCAGTCCATGACCCTGTTCAAGGCGGTACAAGGCGTCAAAGACCGGCGCATAGCCCAGCAGCGTAGCGAGGGTGGTCTCCGGTGTAAGCGTCGGCTGCTGCGCCACCCAGGCAATGGAAGCCGCGCGCTCGATATGGCCACCGGCAGGAGAATCAAGGCCCGCCAGCAGGCGCAACAGACGCGACTTACCGACGCCGTTCCGGCCGACCAAACCGCAAAGGGACGGTTCCAGCGAGACGTTGAGAGGACCAAACAGGGTCTGCCCCGTCGCAAACTGACAGGTGACCTGATGTAAAACAAAAGCGGGGATGTGGGCGCAATGAGCCATAAGCACTCCTGAATGAAATCAATACTCCCCTACCCGCAACGTCTGCGAGGTAAGGCGTGAAGTTCATCAGTCGTGTTTGTTCATTTGTAGGGCGCGCTCCAGTGAGACGAGGGATTCGTCGGGGCATAGGATAGCCACACTCCGCTATGAATTTCAAGCCCGTTTAATTCAACAATCGTTTAAAAATAAAAAGGCCTCCTGATATCAGGAGGCAAATGATTTATTTGGTGAACAATGAAAGGGTGCATTGAGAATGCCTGACACTGCAAGCATAGTGGGGATAGATCCCCACCAGATGCTCTTACTGTTTACTATCACAGGCTAAGAATGCCACCAGCTCACTATTTCCCTGCCTGAGCTGTAATTCACATAGCGAATCACGAACCATCCAGGTCAATAATAAAACAGTGAAGCAAATCACTATTAAGCCAAACAACAGATACTTTCGCGACACTCCTCGCCTACCATGTTGATTTTCAACAAGTAAGAGGCTTCGCTTATGGTGTTCATGCATTAGGGGAGCCTCACTTTGATGACTATCAGGTGGGGCTTTTCTCTGTCTGTCTCCCGCTGAACACCTGAGACACACAGTCTCAAGCACCCGCCGCCATTCTAGCGTAAATAACTTGCGGAATTATGTTTATATATTCTTAAAATATTTTTTATTGATCAATGTAAATAATTAAAATATCAATGACTGAATTATTAGCGGTTCGACTACTTATATTTCAGGTATAAAAAAACCTGCCCTGAGGCAGGTTTTTTATTATTACCGCTACGCTTACTGCAGCAGAGAAATATCCGCCACCTGCAGGAACAGTTCACGCAGTTTGGACAGCAGCGTCAGACGGTTGATGCGGACATCTTTGTCTTCGGCGTTGACCATCACGTTTTCGAAGAACTCATCCACCGGCTCGCGCAGGGCGGCCAGCTCGATCAGCGCATCCTGATAGCGGCCTGCGGCGAAGTACGGCTGCAGCTTGTCGCGCAGCACCACCAGATTGCCCGCCAGCTTAATTTCCGCCGCTTCTTTCAGCACGGAAGCGTGAACGATATCGTTCAGCGTCTCGTCGGATTTCGCGAGGATGTTGGAGACACGTTTGTTCGCCGCCGCCAGCGCGGAGGACTCTTCCAGGGTACGGAAGTGCGATACGGCTTTCATGCGCGCATCGAAATCCGCCGGGCGGGTTGGACGACGCGCCAGTACCGCCTGGATAGTGTCGACGCCGTAGCCTTCGTCCTGATACCAGGCGCGGAAGCGGCCCAGCATAAAGTCGATCACGTCATCAACCACGGTGGCGTTGGTCAGCTTCTCACCGTACAGACGCACCGCTTCTTCGGTCAGCGTTTGCAGATCGAGGTTCAGGTTCTTCTCGACGATGATACGCAGGACGCCCAGCGCGGCGCGGCGCAGCGCAAACGGGTCTTTATCGCCTTTCGGGTGCTGGCCGATACCGAAGATACCCGCCAGGGTGTCCATCTTATCGGCAATCGCCACCGCGCAGGCCACCGGGTTAGACGGCAGCGCGTCGCCGGCAAAGCGCGGCTGATACTGTTCGTTCAGCGCCACGGCCACATCTTCCGCTTCGCCATCGTGGCGCGCGTAGTGCATCCCCATCACGCCCTGGGTGTCGGTGAACTCGAAGACCATGTTGGTCATCAGGTCGCACTTGGACAGCAGGCCCGCGCGGGTCGCGTGGTTCACGTCAGCGCCAATCTGCTCGGCAATCCAGCCCGCCAGCGCCTGAATGCGATCGGTCTTGTCGCGCAGCGTACCCAGCTGCTGCTGGAACAGCACGGTTTCCAGACGCGGCAGGTTGTCTTCCAGACGTTTTTTACGGTCGGTGTTGAAGAAGAACTCGGCGTCGGCCAGACGCGGACGGACCACCTTCTCGTTACCGGAGATGATCTGCTGCGGATCTTTCGACTCGATGTTGGCGACGAAGATAAAGTTCGGCAGCAGCTTACCGGCGTTGTCGTAAACCGGGAAGTACTTCTGGTCGCCCTTCATGGTGTAAACCAGCGCTTCAGACGGCACCGCGAGGAATTTTTCTTCGAACTTCGCCGTCAGCACCACCGGCCATTCCACCAGCGAGGTGACTTCTTCCAGCAGGCTTTCGCTCAGATCGGCTTGACCGCCAATCTTACGCGCCGCCTCTTCCGCATCGGCTTTGATTTTGGCTTTACGCTGTTCGTAATCGGCGATGACTTTACCGCGCTCAAGCAGGATCTGCGGGTACTGGTCGGCATGGTCGATGGTGAATTCCGGCTCGCCCATAAAGCGATGGCCGCGGATCACGCGATCGGACGGGATACCGAGGATAGTAGCCGGGATTACCTTGTCGCCCAGCAGCAGCGTGACGGTGTGAACCGGGCGCACGAAGTGGACGTCAGACGCGCCCCAGCGCATCAGTTTCGGGATCGGCAGCTTCGCCAGCGAGCTGGCAATCATGTTCGGCAGCAGCGCTTCGGTGCTTTCGCCCTTCACATGGGCGCGATACAGCAGCCACTCGCCTTTGTCCGTAGTCAGACGTTCGGCCTGATCGACGGTAATACCGCAGCCGCGCGCCCAGCCTTCGGCCGCTTTGCTTGGCTTGCCTTCGGCATCGAACGCCTGGGCAACGGCCGGGCCGCGTTTTTCCACTTCGCGATCGGCTTGCGCCGCCGCCAGGTTGGCCACCTTCAGCGCCAGACGACGCGGGGCGGCAAACCATTCCACTTTACCGTGCGCGAGGCCGGCGTTATCCAGCTCCGCGGTCACGTTCGCAGCAAAAGATTCCGCCAGGCTGCGCAGCGCTTTTGGTGGCAGCTCTTCAGTGCCGATTTCCACCAGAAAAGTATTCTCAGACATGGCCGCCTCTTATTTATTCTTGTTGCACATCGGGAAGCCGAGCGCTTCACGGGAAGCGTAGTACGCTTCCGCCACTGCTTTCGTCAGGGTGCGAATGCGCAGGATATAGCGCTGACGCTCGGTGACGGAGATGGCTTTACGCGCATCCAGCAGGTTGAAGCTGTGAGCCGCTTTCAGAATACGCTCGTAGGCCGGCAGCGGCAGCGGGGTCTCCAGCGCCAGCAGATACTGGGCCTCTTTCTCATACTGCTCGAAGCAGGAGAAGAGGAAATCGACGTCGGCGTATTCGAAGTTATAGGTGGACTGCTCCACTTCGTTCTGGTGGAACACGTCGCCGTAAGTGGTTTTACCCAGCGGGCCATCGCTCCAGACCAGGTCGTAGACGCTGTCGACGCCCTGGATGTACATCGCCAGACGCTCCAGGCCGTAGGTGATCTCGCCGGTCACCGGCTTACACTCCAGGCCGCCCACCTGCTGGAAGTAGGTGAACTGCGTCACTTCCATGCCGTTGAGCCACACTTCCCAACCCAGACCCCAGGCCCCCAGCGTCGGGTTTTCCCAGTTGTCTTCGACGAAGCGAATGTCGTGAATGGTCGGGTCCATACCCAGCTCTTTCAGCGACCCGAGGTACAGCTCCTGGATGTTGTCCGGAGAAGGCTTAATCACCACCTGGAACTGATAGTAATGCTGTAAACGGTTCGGGTTTTCGCCATAGCGGCCATCGGTTGGACGACGGGAAGGCTGTACGTAGGCGGTCGCCATCGGCTCCGGCCCTAACGCGCGCAGGCAGGTCATCGGGTGAGAGGTGCCGGCGCCGACTTCCATGTCCAGTGGTTGAACAATGGTGCAGCCCTGACGAGCCCAGTAATCCTGTAAGGTCAGGATCAGGCCCTGGAAGGTCCTGGTATCAAACTTTTGCATATGATTTCGTGCTGGATACGTGTGGATTTAAAGGAAGGAGTCAGTATACCCGCTGGCTGCGAGATATACAGTACGAAACGGCGTAGTTTCAGGAAAACGGACGAAATTTACGCCAGGCGGGGTCGATTCAGCGCATCGAAAGATGCATAAACTGGCCGTCGGGGTCAAAGGAACAGATGAAACGTTCATTCTTGCCGGTACGACCCGACAGCTCATAGCTCGCCTGGAATTGTTCAAGATGGTTCACGTCAACTAACTGCGTTTGCGTGTTATAGCGGATAGCGGCCTGATCCTTGCAAAGCTGCGCCATATTGAGCGTAGTTTGCGGTGTAATATGCGCGCGCTGCGCCTTTTGCGCCGGCGGGGAAACGGTCTCGCTGCAGCCCGCAAGGAGCAGCGCCAGCATTATGGAAACGACACCTTTCACCACGTTCTCCTCCACCGCCTTGTCAGCAAGTTGTTATCGCAAAGATCCAGTATTACAGGTATTTTGCGAATATCATGAAACAGCGACAAGTCTGTGATCAAAAACTCAGACTAATCTCGTGCGACACCGGGGCATAAGGCGGGTCAGACCTTATATCGCCAGTAGACTTTGAGGGACTGATGCAAGAAAAGATACACTGGATCACCAACCTGCGCGGCATTGCCTGCATGATGGTGGTGATGATCCACAGTACCAGCTGGTATATCACTCATCCGCATACGATTACCCTGCTGCAATGGGATATCGCCAATCTGCTCAATTCCGCCTCCCGCGTCAGCGTGCCGCTGTTTTTTATGATCTCGGGGTATCTGTTTTTTGGGGAACGCAGCGCTCAGCCGCGCCATTTCTGGCGGATTGGCCTGTGCATTGCGTTCTATAGCGCGCTGTCTCTGCTATATATCGCGCTGTTTACCCATATCAACGTCGAGCTGTCCTTAAAGAATTTGCTGCAGAAGCCCGTCTTCTACCACCTGTGGTTTTTCTTTGCTATCACCGTTATCTATCTGCTCTCGCCGCTTATTCAGGTTAAATCCGTCAACGGCAAAATGCTGCTGGCGCTGATGGCGATCCTCGGCATTCTGGCCAACCCCAACATGGTTGGCGTCAAAGCCGCCGGGATTGAGTGGCTGCCGGTCAACCTCTATATCAATGGCGACACCTTTTATTACGTGCTCTACGGCGTGTTGGGCAGGGCCATTGGCACCCTGGATACCGATAAAAAATGGCTGACCCCGCTCTGCGCCGCGCTGTTCCTCGCCGCCGTGTGGGTCATCTCCCGCGGCACGCTGCATGAGCTACGCTGGCGCGGGGACTTCGGCGACACCTGGTATCTCTACTGCGGGCCGGCGGTGTTCGTTTGCGCGGTCGCCCTGCTGACGCTCGCCAAAAATTGGCTGAACGCGCGTCCCCTGCCCGGTATCGAATGTATTGCACGTCATTCTCTGGGAATTTACGGCTTCCATGCCCTGATTGTGCATGCGCTGCGCGCCAGCCATCTGGAACTGAGCCGCTGGCCGCTGCTGGATATTGTGTGGATTTTCAGCGCCGCCCTGCTCTGCAGCCTGCTGCTGTCCGGCCTGGTGCAGCGGGTTGATAGCCGGCGGCTGGTCAGTTAACGACCTGCCGCCGAGAGCGGGCCCGACTCACAGTTCAGGCCCCTCTTCCTGCACGCTGAGAGGCTCTCTTACACGGGTCGGGTCCCAGGCATCACGCACGTTTTTCTGCACCGCAACGGCGCCAAACAGGCTCAAAAAGTACGCCAGTCCATAGAACCCTTTCTCGCTGAGCAGCAGACTGGCGTTCCACAACCCGATAACCAGCAGGCCAACGGCGATGACGAAGGCCACCAGACAGGTGGTGTAGTACAGCGCGGTGGTCGGAATGGCTTCATATTTATCGCGCACCGTCTTCTGATAAGACGCTGCGGCAAACAACCCCAGCACCAGGACAGCAAAATAATAGCCTTTTTCATTCAACTGCATATCCGCATTCCACAGGCCGACCAGATAGGTGGCGATGCCGCCGATCAGGGCAATCCAGGAGATTAAATGAAAGGCCGGAGAATACGTCGCGTGCTTGTTTTCCATTACTTTTACCTCTTACGCGCCCACGGATGGCGCTTATTCCGTTTTTTGCATCGCGCAGGCGACGCGGATCCGTTCGGGGGTTGCCGATGCGCCATATAAGCAGACAAACCATGCCGCGATATAGACGGCTTTTTCATGCCAGCCTGCCGGCACATACCAGGCGCCCACCAGCAGCAGGCCGACCGATAGCAGCAGCACCAACCGGCATAAGGCAATAAAACCGTCGTCCTGTTCCTGCCACCGTCTGGCGCGCTGATGGGCGAGGACGGCAAACATCCCCATCACCAGTACGCCGAGAAAATAACCTTTACCGCTAAACAACGGGCAGGTTCGCCAGATACCGAGCAGATAAACCAGCGATCCTGCTGCCATCATCACCCTGGCAATATTGCGTTTTGTGTTCATCTCACCTCCCTGGTCGACAGGGGCTGATTATGACCGACTCCCCTGGCGATGCCTCAGGTTACGCACGGTCAAACGGAGATTTCGGAATAAACAAATACGCTTTTTTGGATGGATGTAGCCGGGACATTCAGGGAAGTAATCCGCCCGGCGTTGCCGGACGGACTGAGGCTATGACATCAGCGGTTTCAGCTGCTGATAAATCTGGCGGAAGGTTTCCCGCTGTGGCGCATAGTGGGCCACTCGGCGATCGTCCGGGCGATGCGCTTGTTCAAGCGGCAGCGGCGTCAACAGCCCGGCGCGGTCGGCTTCGCCGTGCACCGCCAGCTGCGCCAGCCTGGCCGCCCCCAGCGCCGGGCCGACGTCGCCCCCGGTACGGTAATCGAGCTGCTGGCCGCTGATATCCGCCAGCATTTGTCGCCAGTAAGCGCTACGCGCCCCGCCGCCGATAAGGGTGATGCTCTGCGGCTTGATGCCGCAGGCGTGAACCACGTCCATGCCGTCCGCCAGCGCATAGCCCACCCCCTCCAGCACCGCCCGCGCCAGCTCTGACGGCCCATGCTGATGCGTCAGGCCGAAGAAGACGCCCTTGGCCTGCGGGTTGTTGTGCGGCGTGCGTTCGCCCGACAGATAGGGCAGGAACCACACCGGACCGGCGCTCTCGTCGGCTGACTGCGCCGCCGCAATCAGCGCCGGCACGCTGGCGAGACCGGTTAATTTCGCCGCCCAGTCCAGACAGGAGGCCGCGCTGAGCATCACCGACATCAGATGCCAGCGGCCCGGCAGCGCATGGCAAAAGCTATGCACTGCGCTTTCAGGCTTACTGAGGAACCCTTCGCTGACCGCGAAATACACACCAGAAGTGCCCAGCGACAGCATCGCCTGACCGGCATCGGCCATGCCGACCCCGACCGCGCCGGCGGCGTTGTCGCCGCCGCCCCCCACCACCAGCGCCTGTGGCATATTCCACGCCTGCGCCACCTCCGGACGCAGCTGCCCGGTGACGTCGCTGCCTTCAAACAGCGCCGGCATCGCGTCCCGGCTGAGATCGCAGGCGGCGAGCATCTCATCGCTCCAGTCGCGTCGGGCGACATCCATCCACAGGGTACCGGCGGCGTCAGACATATCGCTGGCAAGCTCGCCGGTCATCCGCAGACGCAGATAATCCTTCGGCAACAGCACTTTATCGACCTGGCTGAACACCGCCGCCTCGTGGCGCTGCACCCACAAGAGCTTCGGCGCCGTAAAGCCCGGCATCATCAGGTTGCCTGTGATTTGCCGGGAAGCGCTGACTTTTTCCTCCAGCAGCTGGCACTCTTCGCCGCAGCGGCCGTCATTCCATAAAATGGCAGGACGCAGCACCCGTAGCGATTTATCCAGCAGGGTGGCGCCGTGCATCTGCCCGGCGATCCCCAGCGCCTTCACGTCGCGCAGACTATGCTGCGCGCCCAGGGCTTTCATCGCCGTGTCCGTAGCCTGCCACCACTGCTCGGGATCTTGTTCCGACCACAGCGGATGCGGACGCGAGACGGTGAGTTTTTCGGTATGCGATGCCACCACATCACCCTGCTCATTGAGCAGAATGGCTTTGACGCCCGATGTCCCCAGATCGATGCCGATATACATACTACCTCTCCTTAAACGCGCGCCACGGCTGAGCGTGGCGCGAACAGAGCATCCTGGTGGCGGTCCCGGTCACGCCGGGCGCCGCCGCATGATTACTTGTCAAACAGATAATGGTTGACCAGGTTTTCCAGTTGTTCCTGCTGGCCGCTGCGATGCTGCGGCGCCAGCTGATGCTGAGCGGCGTACTGGGCAATGTCGCTGAGGGTCATCTGCCCGTTAAGGATCTGCTGCCCCAGCTCGCCGTTCCAGCCGGCGTAGCGTTTGGCCACGCGTTTATCCAGCTCACCGTCTTCGATCATCCGCGCCGCGACCTTCAGCGACAGCGCCATGGTATCCATCGCGCCGATATGGCCGTAGAACAGATCGTATTTGTCGGTGCTCTGACGGCGCACTTTCGCATCAAAATTGAGGCCGCCGGTGGTGAAGCCGCCCGCTTTGAGAATTTCATACATCACCAGCGCGTTCTCTTCGACGCTGTTCGGGAACTGGTCGGTATCCCAGCCCAGCTGCGGATCGCCGCGGTTGGCGTCGACGGAACCGAACAGCCCCAGCGCGATGGCCGTCGCGATCTCATGATGGAACGAGTGGCCGGCAAGGGTCGCATGGTTGGCTTCAATGTTCAGTTTAATCTCTTTTTCCAGACCAAACTGCTTGAGGAAGCCGTACACGGTAGAGGCGTCATAATCATACTGATGCTTGGTAGGCTCCTGCGGTTTGGGCTCGATCAGCAGCGTGCCTTTAAAGCCGATTTTATGCTTATGCTCCACCACCAGCTGCATAAAGCGGCCAATCTGTTCACGCTCCTGGCGCAGGTCGGTATTCAGCAGGGTTTCATAGCCCTCGCGACCGCCCCACAGGACATAGTTTTCGCCGCCCAGCTGATGGGTGGCATTCATGGCGGTAACCACCTGGGTGGCCGCCCAGCTAAACACTTCCGGGTCCGGGTTGGTGGCCGCGCCGGCGCCGTAGCGCGGGTTGGTGAAGCAGTTTGCGGTCCCCCACAGGAGCTTGACGCCGCTCTGCTGCTGCTTCTCCGCCAGCACCTCGACCATCCGGGCGAAGTTATTGCTGTACTCCTTGAGCGAACTCCCTTCCGGCGAGACGTCAACGTCGTGGAAGCAGTAGTAAGGCACGTTGAGTTTATGGAAAAATTCGAACGCCACATCGGCTTTGCGTTTGGCCATCTCCAGGGCGTCGCCAGGCTGCTGCCATGGGCGGTCGAAGGAGCCCACGCCAAACATATCGGCGCCATTCCAGCAGAAGGTGTGCCAGTAACAGGCCGCAAAACGCAGATGATCTTCCATCCGTTTGCCCAGCACCAGTTCATCCGGGTTGTAATGACGGAAAGCCAGCGGGTTAGCGGATTTCGGGCCTTCGTAACGAACGCGATCGAGTTGATCGAAATAGGTCTGCATAGAGAACTCCATATTCAGAGATGCGGCGAATAACCAATCAGGTACCCTAAATAATTCGAGTTGCAGGAAGGCGGCAGGAGCGCGAGTCCCCGATAACCAGGGGGCGAAGCAACGAATGTCACCAACACACCTACAACTTGAAGTATGACGGGTTTAAGCCAATATAGAATTTCGCTTTCATTTTCCTCAATTACGTTATTTCACACCGCCATTGAGAGAATCCACAAACGTGCGCCAGCTCGCAAAAAATAATATCGGCGCGTTCTTCTGCCGTCCTGTCAGAGAGGTCCAGTGCAATAATAAGAGTGTGCATGAATAAAATACGATCGCCGTCATAATTTGCGCATTAAACGAAATTTCATAACTGCAAAATAAGAACCGGTAATTGCCAGCCCTGCTTTCCGCGTTAAGAATCTGTAACGTATCCGCAACCTCATGTATCAAACATTATTTTTCCGTTCGTCTTACCTACCCTTACAAAAAAGGTATCGTTATTATGAAGATAAAGAACCTTTGCCTTACGCTTTGCGCCAGCTCCCTCCTGCTCGCCAGCATGGCGGGGATGGCGAAAGAAGTGAAGATTGGCATGGCCATCGACGATCTGCGTCTGGAACGCTGGCAGAAAGACCGCGATATTTTCGTCAATAAAGCGGAATCCTTAGGCGCCAAAGTTTTTGTCCAGTCCGCCAATGGCAATGAAGAAACGCAGATGTCGCAAATTGAAAACATGATCAACCGCGGCGTCGATGTCTTGGTTATTATTCCTTATAACGGTCAGGTGCTCAGTAACGTTATTAAAGAGGCCAAGCAGGAAGGTATTAAAGTGCTGGCCTATGATCGCATGATTAATAATGCCGATATTGATTTCTATATTTCTTTCGACAATGAAAAAGTCGGCGAAATGCAGGCGCAAAGCCTGGTCGACAAAGTGCCGCAGGGTAATTATTTTCTGATGGGCGGCTCGCCGGTGGATAATAACGCCAAGCTGTTCCGCGCCGGCCAGATGAAGATCCTCAAGCCGTATGTCGATGAGGGCAAAATTAAGATTGTCGGCGATCAGTGGGTTGACGGCTGGCTGCCGGAAAACGCGCTGAAAATAATGGAAAACGCGCTGACGGCGAATAATAACAAAATCGATGCCGTGGTGGCCTCCAATGACGCAACCGCCGGCGGCGCCATCCAGGCCTTAACCGCCCAGGGGCTGGCAGGCAAAGTGGCGATCTCCGGTCAGGATGCTGACCTGGCGGGCGTGAAGCGCATTATTTCCGGTACCCAGACGATGACCGTCTATAAACCGATTACCACCCTGGCCACCAACGCCGCCGAAATCGCCGTTGAGCTGGGCAACGATAAGCAGCCGAAGTCTGACACCACGCTAAATAACGGCTTAAAAGATGTCCCTTCGCGCCTGTTAACGCCAATTGAAGTGAATAAAGAGAATATCGACGCCACGGTGATTAAAGACGGTTTCCATAAAAAGAGTGAACTGTAATGGCTGACGCCCCGCTACGGGGCGTCATTTTCATCCCGCCGGATATCACTTTTGCGGAGTCTTTATGGCCTGGCTACTCGAAATGAAGAACATCACCAAAACCTTCGGCGCCGTTAAGGCCGTGGATAATGTCAGCCTGCGCCTGAACGCTGGCGAGGTGGTCTCGTTATGCGGTGAAAATGGTTCGGGAAAATCGACGCTGATGAAGGTGCTGTGCGGTATCTATCCGCACGGAAGCTATGAGGGCGAGATTATTTTTGCCGGCGAAACGCTGCAGGCAAACCATATTCGCGATACCGAACGTAAAGGCATCGCCATTATTCATCAGGAGCTGGCGCTGGTGAAACATCTCACCGTGCTGGAGAACATTTTCCTCGGCGCCGAAATATCCCGCCACGGCCTGCTGGATTATGAAACCATGACGCTGCGCTGCCAGAAGCTGCTGGCGCAGGTCAATCTGCCCATTTCGCCCGACACCCGCGTCGGCGACCTCGGCCTCGGTCAGCAGCAGCTGGTGGAGATCGCCAAGGCGCTGAATAAACAGGTGCGCCTGCTGATCCTCGACGAACCAACCGCCTCCTTAACCGAACAAGAGACCGCGACGCTGCTGGCGATCGTTCGCGATCTGCAAAACCACGATATCGCCTGCATCTATATTTCGCACAAGCTCAATGAGGTCAAAGCGATCTCCGATACGATCTGCGTGATCCGCGATGGCCAGCATATCGGCACCCGCGACGCCAGCGGCATGAGCGAAGACGACATCATCACCATGATGGTTGGCCGGGAGCTCACCGCGCTCTATCCCAGCGAACCGCACGCCCACGGCGAGGAGATCCTGCGGGTCGAACATTTAACCGCCTGGCACCCGGTAAACCGTCATATTAAACGGGTCAACGACGTCTCGTTTTCCCTGCATCGCGGGGAGATCCTCGGCATCGCCGGGCTGGTCGGCGCCGGACGGACCGAGGCGGTGCAGTGCCTGTTCGGCGTCTGGCCGGGGCGCTGGCAGGGGGAGATCTTCATTGATGGCCAGCCGGTCAGCATCACTAACTGTCAGCAGGCCATTGGCCACGGCATCGCCATGGTGCCGGAAGACCGCAAAAAAGACGGCATCGTGCCGGTGATGGCGGTGGGTAAGAACATTACCCTGGCGGCGCTCAGCCAGTTCACCGGCGCGATGAGCAGCCTGGACGACGCCGCCGAGCAGCACTGTATTGAGCAGTCCATTCAGCGATTGAAAATTAAAACCTCCTCGCCGGAGCTGGCGATTGGCCGCCTGAGCGGCGGCAACCAGCAAAAGGCGATTCTGGCCCGCTGTCTGCTGCTGAATCCACGCATTCTGATCCTCGACGAACCCACCCGCGGCATCGATATCGGGGCGAAGTATGAAATTTATAAACTGATTAACCAGCTGGTGCAGCAGGGCATCGCGGTCATTGTCATTTCATCCGAACTGCCCGAGGTGCTTGGTCTTAGCGATCGGGTGCTGGTCATGCACGAAGGCAGGCTAAAAGCCAATTTGGTTAATCAACATCTGACCCAGGAACAGGTGATGGAAGCCGCGCTGAGGAGCGAACGCCATGTCGAAGAACACGTCGTCTGAAATCAAACTTACCCCAACCGCCCCCACCGCCCTGCCGGCGCTGAAGGGGCTGAACCTCCAGGTCTTCGTGATGATCGCCGCGATCGTCGTCATTATGCTGTTTTTCACCTGGGTTACCGATGGCGCCTACCTGAGCGCGCGTAATATTTCCAACCTGCTGCGCCAGACGGCCATCACCGGCATTCTCGCCGTCGGCATGGTGTTTGTGATTATTTCGGCAGAAATCGACCTGTCCGTCGGCTCGATGATGGGGCTGTTGGGCGGCGCCGCGGCGATCTTTGACGTCTGGCTCGGCTGGCCGCTGCCGCTCACCATTCTGGTGACGCTGGTGATGGGGCTGCTGCTCGGCGCATGGAACGGATGGTGGGTGGCCTATCGCAAGGTCCCCTCGTTTATCGTCACCCTCGCCGGGATGCTGGCGTTTCGCGGCATTCTGATCGGCATCACCAACGGGACCACCGTCTCGCCCACCAGTCCGGCGATGGCGCAGATCGGCCAAAGCTACCTGCCAGATGGCATTGGCTTTGGCATCGGCGTTGTCGGCATGGCGGCGTTCATTATCTGGCAGTGGCGCGGACGGATGCGCCGTCAGGCGTTAGGTCTGGCGACCGCGTCCTCCACCGCGACCGTTGGCCGCCAGGCCATTACCGCGGTGATTGTGCTGGGCGCAATCTGGCTGCTCAATGACTATCGCGGCGTGCCGACGCCGGTACTGATCCTCGCCGCCCTACTGCTGGCAGGCCTGTTCATGGCCACTCGCACCGCCTTTGGCCGCCGCATCTACGCCATCGGCGGCAACCTGGAGGCGGCACGTCTGTCCGGGATTAACGTCGAGCGTACCAAGCTGGCGGTGTTTGCCATTAACGGCCTGATGGTCGCCATTGCCGGACTGATCCTCAGCTCGCGCCTTGGCGCGGGCTCCCCCTCGGCGGGCAACATCGCCGAACTGGACGCCATCGCCGCCTGCGTCATCGGCGGTACCAGCCTGGCGGGCGGTATAGGCAGTGTCGCCGGGGCGGTAATGGGGGCGTTTATTATGTCGGCCCTGGATAACGGCATGAGCATGATGGACGTCGCCACCTTCTGGCAATATATCGTCAAAGGCGCCATTTTGCTGCTGGCGGTGTGGATGGACTCCGCCACCAAGCGGCGCGCGTAAGGAAGCGCTCTCTGAAGAATGTCTGAATTCTTTGCGCTACCACCAAACTTCGCCATAAGGCGCTTGAAATATCTCGGGCATTAGCCGGTAGTGTATACCCAACAGCATTCGGGTTGCAGACGGCGCATCCCAGCCGCGTATCACGTACGTGGCTGGGGTGAATGAGAAAGCCAGGCCATCGGCAACATCATGAATGAAGGGGTATGACCGGGGTTAGAGCAGGAACATAATCTATGTTTGAAAAGCGTCACCGTATTACGCTGTTATTTAACGCCAACAAAGCTTATGACCGCCAGGTGGTTGAGGGTGTCGGCGAGTATCTGCAGGCCTCTCAGCTGGAGTGGGATATCTTTATTGAAGAGGATTTTCGGGCACGAATCGAAAACATCAAAGAGTGGCTAGGCGATGGCGTTATCGCCGACTATGACGATCCCGAAATCGAAAAGCTACTGGCCGATGTCAACGTCCCCATCGTCGGCGTCGGCGGCTCTTATCATCAGCCAGAGCAGTACCCGCCGGTCCACTATATCGCCACGGACAACACCGCGCTGGTGGAAAGCGCCTTTCTTCATCTGAAGGAAAAAGGGGTACACCGCTTCGCGTTTTACGGACTGCCCACCTCCAGCGGTAAACGCTGGGCGGTAGAGCGCGAGTATGCCTTCTGCCAGCTGGTGGCGAAGGAGAAGTACCGCGGCGTGGTCTACCAGGGGCTGGAGACGGCGCCGGAAAACTGGCAGCACGCGCAAAACCGGCTCGCCGACTGGCTGCAAACGCTGCCGCCGCAAACCGGCATTATCGCCGTCACCGACGCGCGCGCCCGCCACGTCCTGCAGGCCTGCGAGCTGCTGCATATCCCGGTGCCCGAGAAACTGTGCGTTATTGGCATCGATAATGAGGAGCTGACCCGCTACCTCTCGCGCGTCGCCCTCTCCTCCGTCGCCCAGGGCACCCGCCAGATGGGTTATCAGGCGGCAAAATTGCTCCACCGGCTGCTGAATAACGAGGCGCTCCCGCTGCAGCGCCAGCTGATCCCGCCGATGCGCGTCGTTGAACGACGTTCCACCGACTACCGGTCGTTAAACGATCCGTCCGTGATTCAGGCGATGCATTACATTCGCAACAATGCCTGCAAAGGCATCAAGGTGGAGCAGGTGCTCGACGCCGTCGGCATTTCACGCTCCAACCTGGAGAAACGCTTCAAAGAGGAGGTCGGAGAGACCATCCACACGGTGATCCACAGCGAGAAACTGGAAAAGGCGCGCAGCCTGCTGGTGTCCACCAGCCTGTCGATCAATGAAATTTCACAGATGTGCGGCTACCCGTCGCTGCAATATTTCTATTCGGTGTTTAAGAAAGAGTACGACGTGACGCCGAAGGAGTACCGTGACCGGCACAGCGAAGTCATGATGTAGAGAGCAAAGAAAAATGCCCGGGCTTGCGCGCCGGGCATGAATAATCACGTAGATAAGCACATTACATGTGCGCGGCAATTAACCGCTGGTTATCCTGATACATCGCGAAGAGATAGTTGTTGTAGCTCGACCCTCTGGTCGAATAGCCCTTCAGCTTATGAATCATGGTACTGGCCGTTACTTCCTGATCCGCCTTGCGCAGCTGCAGGCGCGATTTGCGGAAAGAGGAATAGGCCGGGTGGGTGTTCAGGTTTGTGACGTAAGCCTGCACCGACTGCTCCACCGACTCAAACTGCGAGTAGCCTTTCATCGCGCCGCGGCAGCGACCAGCGCCGCACTTCATGCCGAACAGATTGTTGTTCTCACGCGCCAGCTTGGAAGTACCCCAGCCACTTTCCGCCGCCGCCATGGTCGCGACCATGCTGTTCGGAATAATGTCGACACGCTCAAGCAGCGTGTTCCAGGGCACATGACGCGTATTGCCTGACCACTTCACCTTATAACGTGTCGCGATGTCTTTCAGGCGCGCCTTTTCACTCGGCGACCAGCGAGCATCGTACTGCTTGGATACAAGCCAGTTACGATCCGCAGTAATCGCCTGATTCTGCTTGGTAATATAAGGCATGACCGTCCGGAGAAACGCTTTTTTCCTTGGTGTTCCGGAAGGGTATTTTCGCAAGTCAGGAAGTGAACTGCTCTTTACACTATTGCGAGAATACTCTTGTTTACTGCTTACCTTAGTACTACTTATCTTCTTAACCGTTGGGGCTTTATGACTCTTTGTTGCTGTGTGCGTTGTTGCCAACACACTACCTGAAAAGACGCAGGTTAGTAACATAAGTATGGCGGCCCCATATCGTCGTATGGGATTCGATATCATCAGGTCTCCTGGTCGGATATATGCATTCCAACACCTTGTTTTTCACAAAAAAACGATAGCTGAATCGCTAATAGTATCAAAAATACGCACTGAGAGCATCAACAGAAATAGTCCAATTCCGAATTGCTGTCATCTGAAATCGGTTTCTGCGCCGCATCGCTAGCGCGAAAATGCTAGCTTCGTCTCATTTTTAGCCTATTTTTTGAGCGGTGTCACTCACCCCTTTTCATCCTCCTGGTAAAACGTCCGCCGGGAGGAGTTCACTCGCGCGGCAACAAGGCACACTAGCTAAAAACCGCTCAAGGATCCCGCAATGAAACTCGCTGCGCTTGCCACGTTATTCGTGCCTGGGATGGCCTTTGCCGCCTGGACTACCGCTGACTTCCCTGCTTTTACCGAAGAAGGGACGGGTCGCTTCATCAGCCAGAAAGTGGTTGAGAAGGGTACACGTCCCCTGCAGCTAAATTTTGACCAACAGTGCTGGCAGCCTTCCGGCGGCATTAAGCTCAACCAGATGCTCTCCATGGAACCCTGTCGCGGCACGCCGCCGCAATGGCGCATCTTCCGCCAGGGTCTGTATACCCTGGAAGTGGATACCCGCTCCGGCACGCCGACGATGATGATTTCGCTGGAAGAAAAAGAGGCCAGCGCCGCGGCGCCGCAGATCCGCCAGTGTCCGAAGTGGGATGGAAAACCTCTCACCCTCGACGTCAGTAAAACCTTCCCCGAGGGCAGCAAAGTTCGCGATTTCTACAGCGGCAATGTCGCGACCGTCAGCGGCGGCAAAATCACGCTGCAGCCCGCCTTCGGCAGCAATGGTCTGCTGCTGCTCGAGCGCGCCGAGACGGCCGCGCCGGCGCCGTTCGACTGGCACAACGCCACCGTCTACTTCGTCCTGACCGACCGCTTCGTGAACGGTAATCCGGCCAACGACAATAGCTATGGCCGACACAAAGACGGCATGCAGGAGATCGGCACCTTCCACGGCGGCGACCTGCAGGGATTAACCAGCAAGCTGGATTATCTGCAGCAGATGGGGGTCAATGCCCTGTGGATCAGCTCCCCGCTCGAGCAGATCCACGGCTGGGTCGGCGGCGGGACGAAAGGCGATTTTCCACACTACGCCTACCACGGCTATTACACCCAGGACTGGTCGAAACTGGACGCCAATATGGGGACCGAAGCCGATCTCCGTCGGCTGGTGGATGAAGCGCATAAGCGCGGAATACGTATTCTGTTCGACGTGGTGATGAACCATACCGGTTACGCCACCCTGGCCGACATGCAGGAGTTCCAGTTCGGCTCTCTGTATCTGCAAGGGGATGAGCTGAAAAAAACCCTCGGCGAGCGCTGGACGGACTGGAAGCCCGGCGCGGGCCAGACCTGGCACAGCTTTAACGACTATATCAACTTCAGCGATAAAGCCGGGTGGGAGAAATGGTGGGGCAAGAAGTGGATCCGCACCGATATCGGCGATTACGACAACCCGGGCTATGACGATCTCACCATGTCGCTGGCCTTCCTGCCGGATCTGAAAACCGAATCGAAGGAGGCATCGGGCCTGCCGAACTTCTACAGCCATAAACCGGACACTGCGGCGAAAGCGATCCCGGGCTATACGCCGCGCGACTACCTGACGCACTGGCTGAGCCAGTGGGTGCGCGACTACGGCATCGACGGCTTCCGCGTCGATACCGCTAAACATGTGGAGATGGACGCCTGGCAGCAGTTAAAAACCCAGGCCACCGCCGCGCTGGCGGAGTGGAAGAAAGCTAATCCGGATAAAGCGCTGGATGCGGCGCCGTTCTGGATGACCGGCGAAGCCTGGGGACACGGGGTGATGGAGAGCGATTACTATCGCCACGGTTTTGATGCGATGATCAATTTCGACTACCAGGACCAGGCGGCGAAAGCGGCTAACTGCATGGCCAACATTGACCTCACCTGGCAGCAAATGGCGGACAAGCTGCAGAGCTTTAACGTCCTGAGCTACCTCTCCTCGCACGATACGCGCCTGTTCCGCGAAGGCGGCACCACGGCGGCAGAGCTGTTGCTGCTGGCCCCTGGCGCCGTGCAGATCTTCTATGGTGACGAGTCGTCGCGCCCGTTCGGCCCCACCGGCTCGGACCCGCTGCAGGGCACCCGTTCAGAGATGAACTGGCAGGATGTCAACGGTAAAGCGGCCCGCAGCGTTACCCACTGGCAGAAGATCGGCCAGTTCCGCGCGCGCCATCCGGCGATCGGCATGGGCAAACAGACAACGCTGTCAATGCCGCGGGGTTACGGATTCGTGCGCGAGAGCGGTGAAGACAAAGTGATGGTCATCTGGGCCGGACAACAGCAGTAAAGCAGGAGTGGCTCCCTGCCCGGCGGGGAGCCAGTCAGCACAATACGCTGATAAAATATCGATTCACAGGATAAAAACAAAAACATCCCCCTTCCCTTCGATTTGCACCACGCTGGCGCTGGCGTTATGGTTAGCCACTTTCCAGAACCACCGACAGACGATTCGCGATGACATTTTCCCTTTTCGGCGACAAATTCACCCGTCATTCAGGCATTACCCGCCTGATGGAAGACCTTAATGACGGTCTGCGCACGCCGGGCGCTATTATGCTGGGCGGCGGCAACCCCGCTCAGATCCCGGAGATGAATGACTACTTCCAGCAGCTGCTCTCCGACATGCTGGATAATGGCAAAGCCCTTGATGCGCTTTGTAATTATGATGGTCCGCAGGGCAAAAGCGAGCTGCTGAGCCTGCTGGCGAAGATGCTGCGCGACGAGCTGGGCTGGGAGATCGAACCACAGAATATTGCGCTAACAAACGGCAGTCAGAGCGCATTTTTCTACTTGTTTAATCTGTTCGCAGGCCGTCGGGCAGATGGCACCACCCGTAAGGTGCTGTTCCCGCTGACGCCGGAATATATCGGCTATGCCGATGCCGGCCTGGAAGAGGATCTGTTCGTTGCCACCCGGCCGAATATCGAACTGCTGCCGGAAGGCCAGTTCAAGTACCACGTTGATTTTGAGCATCTGCAGGTGACGGAAGAGACCGGGATGATCTGCGTCTCGCGTCCCACCAACCCGACCGGCAACGTCATCACTGATGAAGAGCTGATCAAACTGGATGCGCTGGCGAATCAGCATGGGGTCCCGCTGGTGATTGATAACGCCTACGGCGTGCCGTTCCCGGGCATTATTTTCAGCGACGCCCGACCGCTGTGGAATCCGAACATCGTGCTGTGTATGAGCCTGTCCAAGCTGGGCCTGCCGGGCAGCCGCTGCGGGATTATCATCGCCAACGAGAAAATCATCACCGCCATCAGCAACATGAACGGCATTATCAGCCTCGCGCCCGGCGGTATCGGGCCGGCAATGATGTGTGAAATGATTAAACGTCAGGATCTGCTGCGCCTGTCAGAGACAGTGATCAAACCCTTCTATTACCAGCGGGTGCAGGAGACCATCGCCATTATTCGCCGCTATCTGCCGGAGGAGCGCTGCCTTATTCACAAACCGGAGGGGGCGATCTTCCTCTGGCTGTGGTTTAAGGATCTGCCGATCTCCACCGAGCTGCTGTATCAGCGGCTGAAAAAGCGCGGCGTGCTGATGGTGCCGGGGGATTTCTTCTTCCCGGGACTCGATAAACCGTGGCCGCATACTCACCAGTGCATGCGCATGAACTATGTGCCGGACCCGCAAAAAATCGAGGCCGGGGTGAAAATTCTCGCCGAAGAGGTTGAATTCGCCTGGCGCGAACAGGAAGCCTAATCCCTGACGCCGCTGACGGGAAACGCCCGTTAGCGGACCCGCTCACGCCAGCGCCAGCCGCTGGCATTTTTGCGCGCATAGCGCCTCCAGCTCCGCGGGAGCCATCACCCGCAGCGCCTGCGTCGGGCAGGCGGCTACGCAGGCCGGCCCCTCGGCGCGGTGGTGACATAAATCGCATTTCAGCGCCTGCGCCTGCTGGTTCACCACCGTGACGGTCATTGCGCCGTACGGGCAGGCCACCATGCAGCTTTTACAGCCGATGCAGCGGCGCTGATCGACCCACCAAACGTCCTCCTCCCGACGAATCGCCCCCTGCGGGCAGACGCTGGCGCAAGGCGCATCCTCGCACTGCCGACAGGCCGTCGCCGTTGATATCTCGCCGCTTTTCACCACCCGGATACGCGGCGTGAAATGGCCTGTCGACAGCATGGAGACATCCTGCGCCTGCTGGTGCGCCACCGCGCAGGCCACTTCACAGGTACGACAGCCAATACACTGCTGGGCATTGGCAATAAGAAACCGGTTCATCCTCTGCTCCCTGGGGATAAAACCGCAGGGTGCCAGAATAATCCCTGCCCGCGCTTTGATCCTGAATGGAATCAGCGCTGTTTTTAGTCAGATGGCATGCAGGATGTGGTCATTTGCCTGACGCTTCACGCACCGGGAAACCCAGCTCACGCGAGATCGCCTCCGCGGTTTCACGCAGCGGCACGTTCTTTTCGCCTGCTCTCCGGCACGAAGCCCGCCGGGGAGCAGGCGTTAACGATTAGAGAAACAATGCCTTATCGCGCAGGATATGATCGTTGCCGCGACGGCGGGTGTAGCCAATCCGATCGAAATACTCGAGGATCTGGATCGCCAGCTTCCGCCCTACGTTTAAGGTATCGCGAAAATCCGCCGCGCAGGTTGAGCCGCGCAGCTGATCCAGCTCGCGCACCCGCTGGGCGAACTGCACAATGCGATCGTTGCGGTAGTAACGATCTTTGACGATCGCGGTAATCATCCCCTGCTGCGCCGCCTGGCGCAGCACCGCGCGCATCAGGGACTCTTCAACATGGACTTCGCGCGCGAGATCGCGCACCCACCAGGGATCATCGCCGAACAGGGTCTCCACCTTCCGCCAGACCGCCTGCTGCTCGTCGGTAAACCCGGCTTTATGCTCGGGCAGATGCAGCCAGCCGTGATGGCTGTGGACTAATCCGCTCTCGCGCATCTGCTCAATCAGCAGCAGCACCAGCGCTTCCTCTTCCATCGGCAGCGCAATGCGGCGCAGGCGCTCCCGGCCAGGGCCCGGCTCGTCGCGATGCTGCTCATGGTAGCGCACCAGGGCATCCAGCAATTTTCGCTGCCAGCGGGCGGCAAGCGGCGCACTAAGCAGGCGCTGTCCGGCCTGCAGATAGTCCGGTCGCTGGATCAAGGCCGCCATTCCGGCTTCACTCAGCTGCCGCGCCCAGGCGAAGCGCTCAAGCCGGACGGCGTCCCGCTGCAGATGCAGCTCCAGGGCCTGCGCATCGTCAGCGCCGACCGCCGCCAGGGCGTGAAGCCACTGCAGATACTCCGGTTTACGCTTGCCGCGGCGCGGGGGATCCAGCGTCACCACCCGTGCGCCGGCCAGCGTCAAGCGAGCGGAGATATCGCGGAGCACCAGCCGGTCGTTATCCGCCAGCCACAGCGGAGTATCCAGCACCAGCTCCGCCAGGCCGCCCTCCAGGAGCGACACCCGGCCGGTGATGTGGCTGGCAGCGTGGTGAATATGCAGCGGCTGCCACTGGCTGAGCGGCGTATGGCACTGCAGTTCGACAATCACCCGCTCTGCAGGCTCCGGCGGCGGTGAGGAGAGCAGCCAGTCGCCGCGGTGCAATGCCTCTTTCTGCGCATCGCCGACAATATTCAGCGCAATGCGCTGCCCGGCGTGCGCCTGCTCAACCGCTTGATTCTGGGCATGCAGGCCGCGGACGCGCATCGGCGTGTTGACGCCGGTGAGCCACAAAGTATCCCCGACCCGAACTTCACCGGAGAGCGCCGTCCCGGTGACCACCAGCCCCGCCCCTTTGACGGTAAAGGCGCGATCCAGCGCCAGGCGAAAACGCCGCTGCTGTGGATGGGGGCGCTCCGCAAGCTGCAGCAGATGGCTGCGCAGTTCGGCAATACCGATGTTATCCACCGCCGCGGTGGGGAAGAAAGCGGCGGCGTCAAAGCCCAGTTCGCGCAGGGTCTGCTCGACCTCCGCCTGAACCTCCGCCACCCTGGCGGCCGCCACGCGGTCCGTCTTGGTGAGCGCTACCGTCAGCGTCGGCTTTCCGGTCAGCTGCAGGATCGCCAGGTGTTCGCGGGTTTGCGCCATCACGCCGTCATCGCAGGCCACCACCAGCAGCGCATGGTCGATCCCTCCCACCCCCGCCAGCATGTTGGACAAAAACTTTTCGTGCCCGGGCACGTCAATAAATCCCAGCACCCGCCCGTCCGGCTGCGGCCAGTAGGCATAGCCGAGATCGATCGTCATTCCCCGCGCTTTCTCTTCCGGCAGACGATCGGCATTTACGCCGGTTATCGCCTGCAGCAGCGTCGTTTTGCCGTGGTCAACATGTCCAGCGGTGGCAATAATCATCGTAACAACATCTCCATAAACCGGGTTTCATCTTCCAGACAGCGCAGGTCCAGCCAGAGCCGACCGTCATAAATGCGGCCAATCACCGGGCACGGCAGCGCGCGCCAGCGGGCCGCCAGCGCCTCCAGCCGGCTGCCGCGGCCGTCATGCGGGGTAAAGGTCAACGCCGCGCCAGGCAGACGGTCGACAGGTAACGAGCCGCTGCCAATCTGCGACTGGCAGGCTGCCACGTTGACGGCAAAATCAGCATAGTGTGCCGCCAGGGCAGGCTGCAGACGTTCGGCCTGCCGGCGGATTTCGTCCGCCGGGCGGGTGAGCAGGCGCAGCGTCGGTAAGGTGTCCCGCAGCGCTTCCGGATGCTGATAGAGGCGCAGCGTGGCTTCCAGCGCCGCGAGGGTCATTTTATCCGCGCGCAGGGCCCGCTTCAGCGGATGGCTTTGCAGGCGGGCAATCAGCGCGCGTTTGCCGACGATAATTCCGGCCTGCGGGCCGCCAAGCAGTTTGTCGCCGGAGAAACTGACCAGGCTCACCCCGGCGGCGATCATCTCCTGCGGCATCGGCTCCTTGGGCAGGCCATACTGACTGAGATCCACCAGCGACCCGCTCCCCAGGTCGGCCACCACCGGGACGTCCAGCTCGCGGCCGATGACCGCCAGCTCCGCTTCGTCGACGGCTTTGGTAAAGCCTTCAATGCTGTAGTTGCTGGTGTGGACCTTCATCAGCAGGGCGGTATTGTCATTCACCGCCTGGCGATAGTCTTTGGCATGGGTGCGGTTGGTGGTGCCCACTTCGTGCAGCTGACAACCCGCCTGGCGCATCACGTCGGGGATGCGGAACGCCCCGCCGATCTCCACCAGCTCGCCGCGGGAGACCACCACCTCCCTGCCGCTGGCGGTAGCCGCCAGCATCAGCAGAACGGCCGCCGCGTTGTTGTTCACGATACAGGCATCTTCCGCGCCGGTGATCTGGCACAGCAGATCGGCAATGGCGCGATCGCGATGGCCGCGCCCGGCGTCGTCGAGATCATATTCGAGCGTCACCGGTGCGCGCATCGCGCTGGCGACCGCCTCCACCGCCGCCTCAGCCTGGATGGCGCGCCCGAGATTGGTGTGCAGCACCGTACCGGTGAGATTAAACACCGGACGCAGGGCGCTCTGCCTTCTGGCGGTCAGCCGCTGCGCGCAGGCGCTCAGCCAGTCATGGCTCCAGTCAGGCAGTGTCTGACACTGGCGGATCTGTTCCCGCGCCTCGTCCAGCATCTGGCGCAGCTGCGTCACCACCTGCGAATGGCCGTGCTGCGTCAGCAGGGAGGAAAAAGCGGGGTCGCGGAGTAAGCGGTCAATGGCCGGAAGCCGGGTATAAAGCGCACGAATTTCGGTAGTCATCAATGGGCCTGGCGGTTAGTTATTTTCCCCCCTCCCGACGGGAGAGGGAGTCAACAATCAGCGGCGATTGTAACGCCTCCTTGCGCAAACTGTTACCTGTCTGGGTCAAGTCCGCGGCGGTTCGGTGCGCGCAAAGCTGGCGCGCTGGAACAGCGCATCCACCAGCTTCACCAGCTGCGGCCGGGTGGCGCACCAGCCCGGCGCCACCCGGCGAAAGTTCAGGTAGGCGATGGCGCAGGCCGTGGCGATGGTCGCCAGATTGACCTCGTCGCCGCGCAGCGTCCCGTCCGCCGCGCAGGCTTCCAGCCTGTCGAGGCCGCGCGCCACTTTCTCCCGCTGGCGGAGCAGCTCTTGCTCTGACTGTTGGGCCGCGGGGCGAGCCTTTTCGCGCACCAGCGCCTGGGCGGCCTCCATCACCCCATCCGCCAGCGCCTCTAGCTGGCGCATCCTGAGAGCGGCTCTGGGATCGGCGGGGATCATCGGCGGCGCCACGCCCAGCAGCTCGAGATACTGGGCGATAACCGGGGAGTCAAACCAGCATTCGCCGTCATCCGTCACCAGCGCCGGCACTTTGCCCAGCGGGTTATAGCGCGCCACGCCGTTGCTTTCGCTGTAGGGGGATTCGTTGACAAACTCAAAAGGGATGCGCTTTTCCAGCAGGATCACCGATATTTTGCGCACAAAGGGACTGGTGTAGCTGCCGATCAGTTTCATAGCCTGCTCCTTATCGCCAACAAAGATATGAGTATGGCTCAGGGCGAGGTAAAAGGCAGGTGAGCCTCCCGCTCAACCTGCCGCCGATCGCATTAATGGTCGAGATAGAGGTAGTGCATCCAGCTGGTCATGCGCAGCAGCACTTTACGCATCACCGAAACGTGAGCGAAATGGTCGGAGTAGACCGCCACCTGAGCGTAGATGCCATCGGGTAGCGCATCAATTTCGGCATTCGGATCGAGCTCGATGGTCGCCAGCACGCCATCGCTGCCCGGCGTCACGGTCAGCGACTGCAACGCCCCCTGCGCCTGATAGGTCCCCCCGGGCACCACCGGTAAAATGCTCACCAGTTTACCGTGGAACACCTGTCCGGGCAGGGCATTAAACACCGCTTCCGCGTCGTCGCCCTTCTCCAGCCTTAACAGCGAATTTTGCCTGAACTGGGCGACGATCAGCCGTTTTTGCTCAGGGATAAACACCATCACCGGCCGCAGCGGCAGCGAGGCGGCGTAGGTCCCCGGACGGATCAACACCTGAGTGATATACCCATCGCTGGGCGCCCGCACGGTGGTCTGATCGAGATTATATTTCGCCTCCGCCAGCTGGGCGCGCAGGCTGGCCACTTGCGACTGTTCGCCGTTGATCATGCTATCCAGCTGGCTCTGGATCTGCGCCTGCTCCGCCACCGACGCCTTGACCAGCGCGTCCTGGGCCAGATAATTCTGCCTGGCGTTATCGATGTCGCTTTCCGAGAACGGATTCACCCGCGCCTGGCTGCCTTTCAGGTAGCGCTGATAGTCCTTGTATAAGCGATCGCGTTCCGCCGACACGCGGGTGGTGTTGGCCTGGGCTTCAGAGAGCTGCGCCTTGAGGGTGTTAATACTGTGCAGCGCTGTCACCAGGTCGGCCTGCAGGCGATCGACCCGCGCCTGGTAGCGCGCCGGGTCAATGGTAAATAACACCTCGCCCTTTTCGACGCGCTGATTCGCTTTGTCGGTGACGCTGCTGACAACCCCGGTCACCTGCGGCGTAATAGGAATAGATATTACCGCCTTTTGCGCCAGAAAGGTGTAAGGGTGGTTATAGTTCATTAATAAAATAAGCGCGCTAACAATAAATACGCCCCCCAGCGCCGCGGTGGGAACCGTCCATTTATTAACCGGTATTTTGAAGATTTTAAATATCGACCAGGCGATGGCCACGTAGGTCAAAATGATCAACAGATCCATAGTTTATTTCTCCGCCGCAGCGGTGGACTGTGGCCGCTGGATGGCCGCCACCTGATGTTCAAGGTCGCTCAGTCGTTGGCGAAGCTGTTGTATATCCGTCTCTTTTTCAGGTTCGTCGGGGTCCGTATTCGCCTTATGCTGCATGCCCCAACCGCGCTCAGGCTGGTACAGCGTGGCCCATATCCATAAAAACGGCCAGATGACGTGGAGCGTAAAAAGACTGACCCATCCGGCGACATGAATAGCATCGGAATGGGGGTGGTTGCGTTTTTTGGCAATCAAATAAGGAATATCGTGAATAATGATAATTCCATAAAAAATGACCAGAAAAACGAAGATCAGAACGCCCAGCGCAAAATAATTGAGAAACATAATTCCCTCGGCTTTACGCTAATAATTTATATGAATTTTAATCACGGCCCACTGATATCCGGACCGCTGATTTGAGCATAATTCACCCCTTTCATTTTTGCCATCCGGCGGAAAAAAGTTATTTAACAAACATGGTTGCTTAGTTACAGCGCCGCCTCGCCCTGGCCGCAAAACCGGGCCGAGATCACAGCGGTAAAAATCCACCGTGAAATTCTTTGTGATCAAAATCACAAACAAACAACAAAAACACGAAACAAAATTGTGACAAATATCACACAAAAACGCAGATTAGCGGCAAAAACGGCGGTCTGTTGTTTTTTTACACAGCTATTATGTGATCGCAATCACTACAAAACCCTCTCAGCCCCCTATATTCATGTGATCTAAATCACACTTAAGGGCGCTGGCTGGACAGCTAAACGATTCAGTGCCAGATTTCGCACTATCAATCAGGGCCCGGCTACCTCTGCCGCCACATTAACAACAAACCTCGGGCTTTTAGCCTGCGCGATACGCAAAACAGAAGAAGGGGTGTTTTATGTCATCCGATATCAAGATCAAAGTGCAAAGCTTTGGTCGTTTTCTCAGCAATATGGTGATGCCGAATATCGGCGCGTTTATCGCGTGGGGTATCATCACCGCGCTTTTCATTCCGACAGGGTGGTTGCCAAACGAAACGCTGGCGAAGCTGGTCGGTCCGATGATCACCTACCTGCTGCCGCTGCTGATCGGTTACACCGGCGGTAAATTAGTCGGCGGCGAACGTGGCGGCGTGGTCGGGGCGATCACCACCATGGGCGTTATCGTCGGCGCGGATATGCCGATGTTCCTCGGCTCCATGATCGCCGGCCCGCTGGGCGGCTACTGCATCAAGAAATTCGATAACTGGGTAGACGGTAAGATCAAATCCGGTTTTGAAATGCTGGTGAATAACTTCTCCGCCGGCATCATCGGGATGATCCTCGCCATTCTCGCCTTCCTCGGCATCGGCCCGGCGGTAGAAGTTCTGTCGAAAATTCTGGCGGCTGGCGTTAACTTCATGGTGGCGCACGACATGCTGCCGCTGGCGTCTATCTTCGTGGAACCGGCAAAAATCCTGTTCCTCAATAACGCCATCAACCACGGTATCTTCTCGCCGCTGGGTATTCAGCAGTCCCACGAGCTGGGTAAATCCATCTTCTTCCTGATTGAAGCTAACCCAGGTCCGGGGATGGGCGTTCTGCTGGCGTACATGTTCTTTGGCCGCGGCAGCGCTAAACAGTCTGCAGGCGGGGCGGCTATCATCCACTTCCTGGGGGGTATCCATGAAATCTACTTCCCGTACGTGCTGATGAACCCACGTCTGATCCTGGCCGTTATCCTCGGCGGGATGACCGGTGTCTTCACCCTGACCATCCTCAACGGCGGTCTGGTCTCTCCGGCTTCCCCGGGCTCTATCCTGGCGGTGCTGGCGATGACGCCGAAAGGGGCCTACTTCGCGAACATCGCAGCCATTATCGCCGCGATGGCGGTCTCCTTCGTCGTCTCTGCGGTTCTGCTCAAGACCAGTAAAGTCAAAGAAGAAGACGATATCGAAGCCGCGACCCGTCGTATGCATGACATGAAAGCGGAATCCAAAGGCGCCAACCCGCTGGCGGCTGGCAATGTCACCAACGACCTGAGCCATGTGCGTAAAATCATCGTCGCCTGCGACGCCGGGATGGGCTCCAGCGCCATGGGCGCCGGGGTACTGCGCAAGAAAGTGCAGGATGCCGGCCTGAGCAACATCTCGGTCACCAACAGCGCCATCAATAATCTGCCGCCGGATGTTGACCTGGTGATCACCCACCGCGACCTGACCGAGCGCGCCATGCGCCAGGTACCGCAGGCGCAGCATATTTCGCTGACCAACTTCCTCGACAGCGGTCTGTACACCAGCCTGACCGAGCGTCTGGTGGCGGCCCAGCGCCACATCGACAACGAAGTTAAAGTCACCGATAGCCTGAAAGACAGCTTTGATGATACTGACAAAAACCTGTTCAAGCTGGGTGCGGATAACATCTTCCTCGGTCGCAAAGCGGCCACCAAAGAAGAAGCCATTCGCTTCGCCGGCGAGCAGCTGGTGAAAGGCGGCTACGTCGAGCCGGAATATGTGCAGGCGATGCTGGACCGCGAAAAACTGACCTCGACCTATCTCGGCGAGTCCATCGCGGTGCCGCACGGCACCATCGAAGCGAAAGACCGCGTGCTGAAAACCGGCGTCGTCTTCTGCCAGTACCCGGAAGGGGTGCGCTTTGGGGAAGATGAAGACGATGTTGCCCGCCTGGTGATCGGCATCGCCGCCCGCAACAACGAGCACATTCAGGTGATTACCAGCCTGACCAATGCGCTGGATGACGAAACGGTGATTGAGCGCCTGGCGAAAACCACCAGCGTCGAAGACGTACTGGCGCTGCTGAATAAATAATCAGCGCTATCCAACCCTCTCCTTTGGGAGAGGGTTGGGGTGAGGGAAAAAGCCTCACCCCAGCCCTCTCAGGTAAAAACATTAATTGAAGGTTAATACTATGAAAGCATTACATTTTGGCGCAGGTAATATCGGACGTGGCTTTATCGGTAAACTGCTGGCCGACGCGGGCATCGACCTGACGTTTGCCGATGTCAATCAGACCGTACTTGATGCCCTGAATGCCCGTCATAGCTACCAGGTTCACGTCGTTGGCGAAAATGAGCAGGTGGATACCGTCTCCGGCGTGAATGCCGTCAGCAGCATTGGCGACGAGGTAGTGGAGTTGATCGCCAGCGTCGACCTGGTGACCACCGCCGTCGGTCCCGTCGTTCTTGAGCGCATCGCCCCGGCCATCGCCAAAGGGCTGGCGAAGCGCAAGGCGCAGGGCACCGAACGCCCGCTGAACATTATCGCCTGCGAAAACATGGTGCGCGGCACCACGCAGTTAAAAGGCCACGTATTTAACGCCCTGGCGGAGGAAGATAAGGCCTGGGTGGAAACCCATATCGGCTTCGTCGACTCCGCCGTTGACCGTATTGTGCCGCCCTCAGCGTCCGCTACCCATGACCCGCTGGAAGTCACCGTGGAAACCTTCAGCGAATGGATCGTCGATAAAACCCAGTTCAAGGGCGAACTGCCGACCATCCCGGGAATGGAATTAACTGATAACCTGATGGCATTTGTCGAACGCAAGCTCTTCACCTTGAACACCGGGCATGCTATAACCGCCTACCTCGGAAAACTGGCGGGCCACCAGACGATTCGCGACGCGATACTCGACGAGAAAATTCGGGCCGTCGTGCAGGGCGCGATGGAGGAGAGCGGCGCGGTGTTGATCAAACGCTACGCCTTTGACCCGCAGAAGCACGCGGCTTATATCCAGAAAATTCTTGGCCGTTTCGAGAACCCGTACCTGAAAGACGATGTCGAGCGCGTAGGCCGTCAGCCGCTGCGCAAACTGAGCGCCGGCGACCGTTTAATTAAGCCGCTGCTGGGTACGCTGGAATACGGCCTGCCGCACCGCAATCTGGTGAAAGGGATTGCGGCGGCGATGCATTTCCGTAGCGAAGACGATCCGCAGGCGCAGGAGCTGGCGACACTGATCGCCGACAAAGGGCCGCAGGCCGCGCTGGCGCAGATTTCCGGCCTTGACGCGGCAAGCGATGTCGTCGCGGAGGCCGTTAACGACTATAACGCGGTAAAATGATGCACAACCTGGCGCGGCCGACGTCGCGCCCATTACGACTCCTGTCAGATATGCAGGCAATGATGGAAGAAACACAAGCATTTGAAAACCGTGTGCTTGAGCGTCTGAATGCTGGCAAAACCGTACGAAGCTTCCTGATCGCCACCGTCGAGCTGTTAACGGAAGCGGTCAATATTCTGGTGCTTCAGGTGTTCCGTAAAGACGACTACGCGGTGAAATACGCCGTCGAGCCCTTGCTGGAGGGCAGCGGGCCGCTCGGCGATCTCTCAGTACGCCTGAAGCTGATTTATGGCCTTGGGGTGATAAGTCGTGCCGAATATGAAGACGCCGAGCTGCTGATGGCCCTGCGCGAAGAGCTTAATCACGACGGCAATGAGTACAGCTTTACCGACGACGAAATTATCGGTCCGTTCGGCGAACTGCACTGCGTCGCCGCCCTGCCGCCAACGCCGCAGTTTGATGACAGCGACGCCGAACTGCTGGCAATGCAGAAACTGCGTTACCAGCAGATGGTGCGTTCAACGATGGTGTTGTCCCTGACTGAGCTGATTTCACGAATCAGCTTAAAAAAAGCCTTCCAGAAATCAACGCTCTGATTCCGGCGCCGTCTGGTCGCAGGTCGGCCGGTAAAGCTGACGATAATATTCCAGACGCTGCAGAAACAACGCTTCCTTATCCTGAGGGATATCTCGCGGTACATGCTGCAGCCGCGGAGACTTTTTCAAATACTCCATAAACGCCTGACTGGAAGCCATAAAATCAACCGCTTTGTCGATTAAACGTGGTACGCCGTCGCCGATCTTTGCCATCACGTCCTCCTTTTGGGAATAATCTGATTAAGCATTAGCCAATTCACCGGCGTGGGTTAAGGAAAACGTGCTTATCTGCCGACAGGCTTCACAGAAATGAAATTAGCGCGGGTATCGGAAGGAATAATTATAAAATTCAAATTATTAGCAGATTAAGGTATTGTATTCTGACGGCGATAAACGGCGAATTTTTGATAAATAGCTATCAACAATAGCGGTCACGGCACATACTATAGGCGAATGAAGCCCCTTTATTAACAGATCAAATCACCATGAAAGAAGTCGAAAAGAATGAAATCAAACGTCTGAGCGATCGTCTCGACGCCATCCGCCACCAGCAGGCCGAGCTGTCGCTGGTGGAAGCTGCCGATAAATACGCGGAGCTGGAGAAAGAAAAAGCCACTCTGGAAACGGAGATTGAACGTCTGCGTTCCGTCCAGAGCCAGAAGCTGAGCAAAGAGGCGCAGAAGCTGATGAGCCTGCCGTTCCGCCGCGCGATTACCAAAAAAGAGCAGGCCGATATGGGCAAGCTGAAGAAAAGCGTCCGCGGCCTGGTGGTCGTCCATCCGATGACCGCCCTGGGCCGGGAAATGGGCCTGAAAGAGATGACCGGTTTCGCCCGCAGCGAATTCTGATCCCCAGCCCTCTCCGTTCGGAGAGGGCTATTCTGTCCTACCCCCCCCCTTTTTCGTTCCCTGTCCGGCCGATTGGTCCAACCAATAATTTTATCTACCCCCGACAGTTCACAAATCCATCAAAATACATCACAAACCCGTTGCCTAAGAGTAACATCTGGTTAACCATTCGTTGTCATCAACCCTGCTATCCCTAATTGGCCGGGCCAATTTTACCTACGACGGGTCGGCAAAGAGCGCAGACTCAGCCCACCCGTCCTGGCGGCCCGATGGAGACCCTGCATGAATCTCTGGCAACAAAACTACGATCCCGCCGGTAATATCTGGTTATCCAGTCTTATCGCATCGCTACCGATTCTGTTTTTCTTTTTTGCGCTGATAAAGCTCAAACTGAAAGGCTATCTCGCCGCTACCTGGACCGTTGCGATCGCCCTGGCCGTCGCATTGCTGTTCTATAAAATGCCGGTGGATCGCGCCCTGGCCTCGGTGGTGTATGGCTTCTTCTACGGGCTGTGGCCCATCGCCTGGATTATTATTGCCGCAGTCTTCGTCTATAAAATCTCGGTGAAGACCGGACAGTTCGACATTATCCGCTCGTCGATCCTGTCGATTACGCCTGACCAGCGCCTGCAGATGCTGATCGTCGGCTTCTCGTTCGGCGCCTTTCTCGAAGGGGCGGCGGGATTTGGCGCGCCGGTGGCGATTACCGCGGCGCTGCTGGTCGGCCTCGGGTTTAACCCGCTGTATGCCGCAGGCCTGTGCCTGATCGTCAACACCGCGCCGGTGGCCTTCGGCGCGATGGGCATCCCGATCCTGGTGGCCGGTCAGGTGACCGGTATCGACAGCTTCGCCATCGGCCAGATGGTGGGCCGCCAGCTGCCGTTCCTGACCATTATCGTGCTGTTCTGGATCATGGCGATTATGGACGGCTGGCGGGGTATCAAAGAGACCTGGCCGGCGGTGATGGTCGCAGGCGGCTCGTTCGCTATCGCCCAGTACCTCAGCTCTAACTTCCTTGGCCCGGAGCTGCCGGACATCATCTCATCGCTGGTCTCCCTGGTCTGCCTGACCCTGTTCCTCAAACGCTGGCAGCCGGCACGCATCTTCCGCTTTGGCGATATCGGCGCCTCGCAGGTGGATATGACGCTGGCCCGCACGCGCTACACCGCGGGACAAGTGATCCGCGCCTGGTCGCCGTTCCTGTTCCTGACCGCCACCGTGACCCTGTGGAGCGTGCCGCCGTTCAAAGCGCTGTTCGCACCGGGCGGCGCGATGTATGACTTCGTCATCAATATTTCGGTGCCGTTCCTCGACAAAATGGTCGCCCGCATGCCGCCGGTGGTCAGCGCCGCGACGCCTTACGCCGCCATCTATAAGTTTGACTGGCTGTCGGCAACCGGCACCGCCATTCTGTTCGCCGCCCTGCTGTCCATCGTCTGGCTGCGCATGAAGCCGAAAGACGCGCTGACCACCTTCGCCGGAACGCTGAAGGACCTGGCGCTGCCGATCTACTCTATCGGCATGGTGCTGGCGTTCGCCTTTATCTCCAACTACTCCGGGCTGTCGTCGACCCTGGCCCTGGCGCTGGCCCATACCGGCCATGCGTTTACCTTCTTCTCGCCGTTCCTGGGCTGGCTGGGGGTATTCCTGACAGGTTCGGACACCTCGTCTAACGCCCTGTTCGCCGCGCTGCAGGCAACGGCGGCGCAGCAGATTGGCGTCTCCGATATCCTGCTGGTCGCGGCCAATACCACCGGCGGCGTCACCGGCAAGATGATTTCCCCGCAGTCGATCGCCATCGCCTGCGCCGCGGTAGGCCTGGTGGGTAAAGAGTCGGATCTGTTCCGCTTTACCGTCAAACACAGCCTGATCTTCACCTGCATGGTGGGTCTGATCACTACGCTGCAGGCCTACGTTTTAACCTGGATGATACCGTGATAGTGATGCCTAAACGCCTGGCCGACGACGTGGCGCGTCGCGTCCGGGCGCTGATTGAAGAACAACAGCTGGAGGCGGGCATGCGACTGCCCGCCGAGCGCCAGCTCGCCGCTCAGCTCGGCGTCTCGCGCAATTCCCTGCGCGAAGCGCTGGCGATGCTGGTCAATGAAGGGGTGCTGCTGAGCCGTCGCGGCGGCGGCACTTTCGTCCGCTTTCAGCATGAGCCGTGGTCGGAGCAAAACATCGTCCAGCCGCTGAAGACGCTGCTGGCCGATGACCCTGACTACAGCTTCGACATCCTCGAGGCCCGCCACGCCATCGAGGCCAGCACCGCGTGGCACGCGGCGATGCGGGCCACCGACGCCGATAAAGAAAAAATTCGCCTGTGCTTTGAAGCGACCCAGAGCGAAGACCCGGATATCGCCTCGCAGGCGGACGTCCGCTTTCATCTGGCCATCGCCGAAGCCTCGCATAACGTGGTGCTCCTGCAAACCATGCGCGGCTTTTTCGACCTGCTGCACTCCTCCGTCAAGCAGAGCCGTCAGCGGATGTATCTGGTGCCGCCGGTTTTTGCCCGCCTGACCGAACAGCACCAGGCCGTCATGGAGGCGATTGTCGCCGGCGACGCCGAGGCGGCGCGCCAGGCGATGATGGCCCACTTAGGTTTTGTCCACGCCACCATTAAACGTTTTGATGAAGACCAGGCCCGCCAGGCGCGAATTACCCGCCTGCCCGGCGATGCTATTGATAATTCCAGGGAGAATTCGTGATGATTATTTCCGCCGCCAGCGACTATCGCGCCGCCGCCCAGCGTATCCTGCCGCCGTTCCTGTTCCACTATATCGACGGCGGGGCTTACGCCGAACATACCCTGCGCCGCAACGTCGAGGACCTTTCCGACGTGGCGCTGCGCCAGCGTATTCTGCGCAATATGTCGGATCTGAGCCTCGAGACCACCCTCTTCAACGAGAAGCTGGCGATGCCGACGGCGCTGGCGCCGGTGGGGCTGTGCGGAATGTACGCCCGCCGCGGCGAAGTGCAGGCCGCCGGCGCAGCGGATGACAAAGGCATTCCGTTTACCCTCTCCACCGTTTCCGTCTGTCCGATCGAAGAGGTCGCCCCGACCATCAAGCGGCCGATGTGGTTCCAGCTGTATGTTCTGCGCGACCGCGGCTTTATGCGTAATGCGCTGGAGCGCGCGAAGGCGGCGGGTTGTTCAACGCTGGTCTTTACCGTCGATATGCCGACTCCCGGCGCCCGCTACCGCGACGCCCATTCCGGCATGAGCGGCCCGAACGCCGCCCTGCGCCGCTACTGGCAGGCGGTCACCCATCCGCAGTGGGCATGGGACGTTGGCCTCAACGGCCGTCCGCACGATCTGGGGAATATCTCCGCCTATCTCGGCCAGCCGACCGGCCTGGAGGATTACATCGGCTGGCTGGCGAATAACTTCGATCCGTCGATTTCATGGAAAGACCTCGAGTGGATCCGTGATTTCTGGGACGGACCGATGGTGATCAAAGGGATCCTCGACCCGGAGGACGCCCGCGACGCGGTGCGCTTCGGCGCCGACGGCATTGTGGTCTCCAACCACGGCGGCCGCCAGCTTGACGGCGTGCTCTCCTCCGCCCGCGCCCTGCCGGCGATTGCCGACGCAGTGAAAGGCGACATTACCATTCTCGCCGACAGCGGCATCCGCAACGGTCTCGACGTCGTGCGAATGATCGCCCTGGGCGCCGACAGCGTACTGCTGGGCCGCGCTTACCTGTACGCCCTGGCGACCCATGGCAAGCAGGGGGTGGCGAATCTGCTGAATCTGATCGAGAAAGAGATGAAGGTGGCGATGACCCTGACCGGCGCAAAAACCATCGCGGACATTAGCCGTGATTCGCTGGTGCAGAACACGGAGGCGCTGCAGACCTTCGATGCGCTGAAGCAGCATAACGCGGCATAAGCTGCGCCGTTTTGCTCTCCCCCGGCCCTCACCCTCAGGGAGAGGGCCGGGGTGAGGGTTGACCAAATATCTGCTATTCTGCCCCCCGCAATTAAGGGGGCAGTATGCTGAACATCGTGTTATTCGAACCAGAGATCCCGCCGAACACCGGGAATATTATCCGCCTGTGCGCCAACACGGGCTTCAGTCTGCATATCATTGAGCCCATGGGCTTCACCTGGGACGATAAGCGCCTGAGACGCGCCGGACTGGACTATCACGAGTTCACCGCCGTGCAGCGCCACGCCGATTACGCGGCGTTTATCGCCAGCGCGCAGCCGCAGCGTCTGTTCGCCCTGACCACCAAAGGTACGCCGGCGCACAGCGCGGTGAGCTATCAGGATGGCGATTTCTTGATGTTTGGTCCGGAAACCCGCGGTCTGCCGGCCAGCATCCTTGATGCCCTGCCGCCGGAGCAGAAAATTCGGATTCCGATGATGCCGGACAGCCGCAGCATGAACCTGTCAAACGCGGTGTCGGTGGTGGTGTACGAGGCCTGGCGGCAGCTGGGGTATCCAGGCGCCGTGCTGCGCAGCTAACTGACCCCTTCCCGGATGGCGGCGCACCGCGCCTTATCCGGGCGACATGCTGGCGGGCAGAGATCGTAGGCCCGGTAAGCGCAGCGCCACCGGGCAAGACGTTAAATCCCGTCGCCGTACTCGAAAGTGTGGTGGATGCCGTTGAAATGCTGATCCATATCCATCGCCGGCTTGTCGCTCTCCGGCTTGCCGACGATACGCGCCGGCACGCCTGCGGCGGTGGTGTGCGGCGGAACCGGCTGCAATACCACCGAACCGGCGCCAATCTTCGCCCCACGCCCGACTTCGATATTGCCGAGGATTTTCGCCCCGGCGCCAATCATCACGCCTTCGCGAATTTTCGGGTGACGGTCGCCGCTGGTTTTACCGGTACCGCCGAGGGTGACCGACTGCAGAATAGAGACGTCATCCTCAATCACCGCCGTTTCACCGACCACAATACCGGTGGCGTGGTCGAGCATAATCCCGCGGCCGATTTTCGCCGCCGGGTGGATATCCACCTGGAAAGAGACGGACACCTGGTTTTGCAGGAAAATCGCCAGCGCACGCCGGCCCTGAGTCCACAGCCAGTGGCCGATACGATAGGCCTGCAGGGCATGGAAACCCTTCAGATAGAGCAACGGCGTCGAGTATTTATCCACCGCCGGGTCACGCGTGCGCACCGCCTGAATATCGCAGGCCGCCGAGGCGATCATTTCCGGGTCGGCGGCGTAGGCTTCTTCCACCACTTCTCGAATGGCGATAGCCGGCATAATCGGGGAAGCCAGCTTGTTGGCCAGCATATAGCTCAGCGCGCTGCCCAGATTTTCATGCTTGAGTAGCGTTGCGTGGTAAAAACTGGCGAGCATTGGCTCACAGTCCGCCAGAGCCCGGGCTTCGGCTTTAATATTATTCCAGACGATATCCAGTTCTTCACACGGCATTGCATACTCCAGGCGATATGGTAATGACCTGCCAGTTCTACGCTGGCAGGGTCATTCAGGTGACAAAGGAAAGCTAATTGCTGCTGCGCTCGTCCTTGCGGGCGCGACCCAATAAGGTCAATGCTGCCTCGCGCGCAATTTTTCCGCAATACAATACCTGATAAATTTCCTCGGTTATTGGCATTTCGACACCTAAACGCTGTGCCAGAACGCGAACTTCCTTGGTATTGCGGTAGCCTTCAACCACCTGGCCAATCTTTTCCTGGGCGCTTTGCACGTCCATCCCCTGGCCGAGCATCATGCCGAAGCGACGGTTACGGGACTGGTTGTCGGTGCAGGTGAGCACCAGGTCACCGAGACCGGCCATGCCCATAAAGGTTTCCGGGTCGGCGCCCAGCGCCGCGCCAAGGCGAGACATTTCCACCAGGCCACGGGTAATCAGCGCCGTCCGCGCATTGGCGCCGAAGCCGATGCCGTCCGACATCCCCGCCCCGATGGCGATGACGTTTTTCACCGCGCCGCCGAGCTGGACGCCGATAAAGTCCGGGTTGATGTAGACGCGGAAGCTCTTGCCGCAGTGCAGCAGGTGCTGCAGATCCTCGGCAAACTGCGGATCCGTCGCCGCCAGCGAAATCGCCGTCGGCAGGCCGGCGGCCAGCTCTTTGGCGAAGGTTGGCCCGGAGATCACCGCCAGCGGGATATCATCGCCCAGCGCTTCACGCGCCACGTCCTGCAGCAGACGACCGGTTTCAGCCTCGAGACCTTTGGTCGCCCATACCAGACGCGCGTCAGGACGCATCAGCGGTTTAATCTGGCGTAACACCTGACCAAACACATGGCTTGGCACCACCACCAGAATATCGCGGCTGGCGGCCAGGGCGGTGGCCAGGTCGCTTTCAAGATGCAGCGTATCCGGGAAAGGCACATCGGGAAGGAACGCGGCGTTGCAGCGATCGTGTTGCAGCGTCGCGATATGTTTCGGGTCATGGCCCCAGAGCACAACGTGGTGGCCATTTCTTGCCAGGGTGATGGCAAGAGCGGTGCCGTAAGAGCCGGCACCGATCACAGTCATTGCAGCATTAAGTGCGTTCATCAGGCATCCTGATGTTGTTCAGCACCTTCGCCAGCCTGCTGCTGCAGATAGTTCATAAACAGCGCATCGAAGTTCACTGGCGCAAGGTTAAGTTGCGGGAAGGTACCGCGGGAAACCAGGCTGGTGATGCACTCGCGCGCGTACGGGAACAGAATGTTCGGGCAGTATGCGCCAAGGCAGTGCGCCATCTGGGTGCCTTCGATGCCGTCGATGGAGAAAATACCGCCCTGCTGTACTTCGCAGAGGAACGCGGTCTCTTCGCCCAGCGCGGCGGTCACGGTTACACGCAGCACCACTTCATAAACGCCTTCAGCCAGCTGGGTGGAGGCGGTATCCAGATCAAGTTTAACTTCCGGCTGCCAGTCTTTCTGGAAAACTTGCGGCGCGTTCGGCGCTTCAAAAGAGATATCTTTGGTATAGATACGCTGGATCTGGAAGGTCATTTCGGTGCTGTTTTGTTCTGACATAGTAAAACCCTTTCGTGTTGTCCTTAAATACGCGCTTCCGGCAGGGAAAGCGCGCAAAAATTAGCGCAAGAGGGGATCAAGTCCACCACGTGAATCAAGCGCATACAAGTCGTCACAGCCGCCAATGTGCTGCGCATCAATAAAAATCTGCGGAACCGTCGTCCGTCCGCTGCGCTGGATCATCTCCTCACGCTTCGCGGCATCGCCATCGATCGGCAACTCATGGAACGTTACGCCTTTGCTGTTCAGCAGCGCTTTCGCGCGGATGCAGAACGGGCAGGTCGCTTTGGTGTAGATCTCAATATTGGCCATGACTTCACTCCTGTTATTACCCTGAGGGTTTTACGCCGCAGCCTGTGTTCCCCTCACGTCAGGCGCGAAGGGGAAAACGCGGCGGCATCACCACGCGAGGTAAGTTATTTGCCGCGTACCAGAGGGAGGTTTTCGCCGCTCCAGCCAGCAATGCCCTCTTTCAGTACAAAGACTTTTTCAAACCCGGCTTTGTTCAGCGCGCTGGCTGGCTCTTGCGCCTGCATGCCGGAACCGTCTACCACAATAATGGGTTGCGATTTGTGTTTTTCCAACTCGCCGACGTTATTCGCTTTGATATCGCTGGGCAGCAGGTTGATGGCGCCGGCAATATGGCCTTTACGGAAATCGTCACGCTGACGCAGGTCGACCACCACCGCGTCTTCTTTATTGATAAGACGCGTCGCTTCACCACGGGTGATGACTTTAACTTTCGACATCAGGCCCTTGAAGGTGGTGAACAGCACCGCCCCCAGCAGCGCGATCCACGCGATGCTCAGAACAGGGTGACGGCCGATGAATTGCATAATTTCTTGCATGGGGGGTTACAACTCCCGACTAAGTGAGAAAAAAACCAGGAAAGGAGTATACCTGTGCCTTGCGGCAATTACAGCCAGTGAGCGCGATGTAATGTATTTTCTGCGGGCGGCGGCGAAAAAAAGCCGTTCTCGCTGACACGCCGCGGCCCGGCCGCTCCCTTTCTTTGATCTTTCACGGGGATTTAAACGATTCAGCTGTAGTAAAATTACGCAAAATTTCTGTCTTTGAGCATGAGGTTGTCGCAATGTCGGTTACTAAAAAACCTATGGTACTGGTGATTCTGGATGGCTACGGCTATCGCGAAGACCAACAGGATAACGCCATTTACAGCGCTAAAACGCCGGTAATGGACGCCCTGTGGGCCAAACGTCCGCATACCCTGATCGATGCATCCGGCCTGGAAGTTGGCCTGCCGGACCGTCAGATGGGGAACTCCGAAGTGGGCCACGTCAACCTGGGCGCCGGTCGTATCGTCTATCAGGACCTGACCCGTCTCGATGTGGAAATTAAAGAGCGCACCTTCTTCGCCAATCCGGTACTGACCGCCGCGGTCGATAAAGCGGTTACCGCGGGTAAAGCGGTACATATCATGGGTCTGATGTCGCCGGGCGGCGTTCACAGCCACGAAGATCACATCATGGCGATGGTGGAGCTGGCGGCAGAGCGCGGCGCTGAGAAGATCTACCTGCACGCTTTCCTCGACGGTCGTGACACCCCACCGCGCAGCGCGGAAAAAACGCTGGCAAAATTCGAAGCCAAATTTGCCGCGCTGGGCAAGGGCCGCATCGCGTCGCTCATTGGCCGCTACTACGCCATGGACCGCGACAACCGCTGGGATCGCGTTGAGCAGGCTTACGATCTGATGACGCTGGCGAAAGGCGAATTCCAGGCCGATACCGCCGTCGCCGGCCTGCAGGCTGCCTACGCCCGTGACGAAAACGACGAGTTCGTGAAAGCGACCGTGATCCGCGCCGCCGGTCAGGCCGATGCCGCGATGGAAGATGGCGATGCGCTGATCTTCATGAACTTCCGTGCTGACCGCGCACGCGAAATCACCCGCGCCTTCGTCAACGCCGACTTCGACGGCTTTGCGCGTAAGAAAGTGGTTAACCTCGACTTCGTGATGCTCACCGAATATGCCGCCGACATCAAAGTGGCCTGCGCCTACCCGCCAGCCTCGCTGGCCAATACCTTCGGCGAGTGGATGGCGAAGCACGATAAAACCCAGCTGCGCATCTCCGAAACCGAGAAATACGCCCACGTCACCTTCTTCTTCAACGGCGGCGTAGAAGAGCCGTTCAAAGGCGAAGAGCGGATTCTGATTAACTCGCCGAAAGTGGCGACCTACGATCTGCAGCCGGAAATGAGCTCCGCCGAGCTGACCGAAAAACTGGTCGCGGCCATCAAAGGCGGCCAGTACGACACCATCATCTGTAACTACCCGAACGGCGATATGGTTGGCCATACCGGCGTGATGGAAGCGGCAGTGAAAGCCGTTGAAGCGCTGGATCACTGTATCGATCAGGTGGCGCAGGCGGTGGAATCCGTTGGCGGCCAGTTGCTGATCACCGCCGACCACGGTAACGCCGAACAGATGCGCGATCCGGCCACCGGTCAGGCGCACACCGCCCACACCAACCTGCCGGTTCCGCTGATTTACGTCGGTAACAAAGCGGTTAAAGCGGTCAATGGCGGCAAACTTTCCGACATCGCCCCGACCATGCTGTCGCTGATGGGAATGGAAATCCCGCAAGAGATGACTGGCAAGCCGCTGTTCATCGTGGAATAATCCTTCCCCATGAGGGGAAAGGCGACGTATTCAACTACATGGATCGCAACGGCAGTTCGATCCGTCCTTTACGCCAGCGCGCTCAGCGCTGGCGTATTACTGTGCGCGTCATCTGCGCACGCCGACGATCGCGATCAGCTAAAGTCCATCCAGGCCGACATCGCCGCCAGGCAGCGGGCGATTAAGCAACAGCAGCAGCAGCGCGCAAGCCTGCTCGCTCAGCTCAAAGCGCAGGAAGAGGCGATCGCCGCCGCGGCCCGCAAACTGCGCGAAACCCAGGACAGCCTGAACCAGCTCAATAAGCAGATTGACGAGATGAACGCTTCTCTCGCGAAGCTGGAGCGCCAGCGCGCGTCTCAGGAGCGTAACCTCGCCGCGCAGCTTGACGCGGCGTTCCGCCAGGGGCCGCATACCGGCATCCAGATGGTGCTGAGCGGTGAAGAGGGTCAGCGCAATCAGCGGATGCAGGTCTATTTCAGCTATTTCAACCAGGCCCGCCAGGAAACCATCGCGGAACTGAAGAAAACGCGCGAAGAGATGGCGGTGCAAAAGTCGATGCTCGAAGAGAAGCAGAGCCAGCAGCAGACGCTGGTCTACGAGCAAAAAGCCCAGCAGGCGAAGCTGGAGCAGGCGCGTAACGAACGGAAAAAGACCCTTTCCGGCCTGGAGTCCTCCATTCAGCGGGGTCAGCAACAGTTAAGTGAATTGCGGGCTAACGAATCGCGCCTACGCGGTCGTATCGCCCAGGCGGAGGCTGCCGCCAAAGCCCGTGCCGATCGGGAAGCTCGCGATGCGCAGGCGGTGCGCGACCGCCAGCAGGAAGCATCGCGCAAAGGCACCACCTATAAACCAACGGAAAGCGAGCGTTCGCTGATGTCACGCACCGGTGGGCTGGGCTCGCCGCGCGGTCAGGCGTTCTGGCCGGTTCGCGGTCCGCTCCTTCATCGATATGGCGAACAGCTGCAAGGTGAACTACGTTGGAAAGGGATGGTTATCGCCGCGTCTGAAGGCACCGAAGTCAGAGCGATTGCCGATGGTCGGGTCATTCTGGCCGACTGGCTGCAGGGCTATGGTCTGGTGGTGGTGGTCGAGCATGGCAAAGGCGACATGAGCCTGTATGGCTATAACCAAAGCGCGCTGGTCAGCGTCGGTACGCAGGTGCGTGCCGGTCAGCCTATCGCGCTCGTAGGCAGCAGCGGCGGTCAGGGCCGTCCGTCGCTCTATTTCGAAATTCGCCGCCAGGGTCAGGCGGTCAATCCACAGCCGTGGTTGGGAAGATAAGTTTTGCTTCAATTTCGCGCAATTGCTCTTGCCGTAGCCGGTTCGCTGGCTCTGGCGGCGCCAGCGTTCGCTGGCAAACTCTCCATCGTTATTGACGATTTTGGCTACCGCCCGCAGACCGAAAATCAGGTGCTGGCGCTGCCGTCCACTATCTCCGTCGCCGTGCTGCCGAACGCGCCGCACGCCCGGGAAATGGCCACGAAAGCGCATAATCTGGGCCATGAAGTGCTCATCCACCTGCCGATGGCGCCGCTCAGCAAACAGCCGCTGGAAAAAGACACCCTGCGTCCCGAAATGAGCAGCGAGGAGATCGAGCGCATCATCCGCGAGGCCTATGGCAAAGTCCCCTACGCCGTCGGGCTGAATAACCATATGGGCAGCGCGATGACCTCCAACCTGTTTGGCATGCAGAAGGTGATGCAGGCCCTGGAGCGCTACAATCTCTATTTTCTCGACAGCGTGACCATCGGCAATACCCAGGCCATGCGCGCCGCGCAGGGCACCGGGGTGAAGGTGATTAAGCGTAAGGTGTTTCTGGACGATACGCAGAATGAAGCCGATATCCGCACTCAGTTCAACCGCGCCATCGCCCTGGCGCGGCGTAACGGTTCGGCGATAGCCATTGGCCATCCGCATCCGACGACGGTGCGGGTGCTGCAGCAGATGGTCTATAACCTGCCGCCGGATATCACGCTGGTGCGCCCGAGCAGCCTGCTCAACGAGCCGCAGGTTGACAACTCGACGCCAAACTACGCTCAGCCGCCTGCGCAACAAACGCCGCCGCAGCAGCAGAAGCCGCGTAATCCGTTCCACGGCGTGAAGTATTGCAAGCCGAAGCGCCCGCTGGAGCCCGTGAACGCCAGCCGCTTCTTCACTATCCTCAGCGACAGCATCAGCCAGAGCGCGCTGGTCCAGTACTATCGCCTCAAATGGCAGGGCTGGGACAATCCCGGCAGCTAGACCACTCAGGGGTCCGTTCGCTTTTGCGCGACGGGCGCCTGGTTATCTTCGTGGGCGTACCACGCCTTAAAATATTTGAGAAAGCTGTAAAACGTGGCGTACAGGCCGGTGACCACGCCGACTTTGCCATAGCGCCACGCCCCGCTGAACAGATACCACTTAAAGAAAGCGCCAATGGCGCTGACGATCCCCCGCGTCAGCGAAGGTGTGATCTGCTGGTGCTTCACCAGCCGGGTGGTATAGCTGTTCAGCTTATTAAACACTTCATGCAGCGAATAAAAGGTGTCATGGCGTACAAAGCCCGGCAGCCTGACGGAGCGCGCGTGTCCGACCACCTGGTCATCCACCGGCCGGTCGTTAAACCGCGCCTGCTGGCGGTTAAAGAGGCGCACCGGGTAATCCGGCGAGGAAATGGGGTAGATCGTCCGCACCTGCGTGCCGAGGACAAACCAGTAGCGCGGCAAACGCCAGGCGCAGGCTGGGTCAGGCTCCTCCCCCGCTTTTAGCGCCTGAATGGCCGCCACGACGTCGTTATCAAGAATTTCATCGCTGTCCATGCACAGCACCCAGTCATGGCTGGCCAGCCCGATGGCATAGTTCATCTGCGCGCCGTGGGCTTTATAGGCATGATGATGGACGGTGAGACCAAACTGCTGACAAATAGAGACCGTTTCGTCGGTGCTACCGGAGTCGACGACAATACACTCATCAGCCACCTTCAGCAGCGGGGGCAGCACCTCCATGAGCAGACGTGCAGAGTTACAGGTCAGTAAGCATACGGAGAGTTTAAGCATGATCGTTTCAAAGTTAAACCGCGACTAAACACACTGTATAAGCGAATAACCGTAAAATCGATGTAGAAATTGTGCGCTTGATATTAAGCAGGCTAAAAATGTTATCCAAATCTAAATTAAGGCGCCCGCAGGCGCCTTTTTTGCTGATGTTTACAACAGACCGGAGGCGTTATTCCCAGCTCAGAACCACTTTACCGGACTGACCGGAGCGCATGGCGTCAAAGCCCTTCTGGAAGTCGTCAATGCCGAAGCGGTGGGTGATGATCGGCGAAAGATCCAGGCCAGACTGGATCAGCGCCGCCATCTTGTACCAGGTTTCGAACATTTCGCGACCATAGATCCCTTTGATAAACAGCCCCTTGAAGATGACCTTGGTCCAGTCGATGGACATATCCGACGGCGGGATACCCAGCATCGCGATACGGCCGCCGTGGTTCATGGTATCCAGCATGCTGCGGAACGCCGGCGGCGCGCCGGACATCTCCAGACCCACGTCGAAACCTTCGGTCATCCCCAGCTCGGCCATCACGTCGTTGAGGTTCTCTTTCGCCACGTTCACCGCGCGGGTGACGCCCATTTTGCGCGCCAGCTCGAGACGGTACTCGTTAACGTCAGTGATCACCACGTTACGCGCGCCGACGTGTTTCGCCACCGCCGCCGCCATCACGCCGATCGGACCGGCGCCGGAGACCAGCACGTCTTCCCCCACCAGATCGAAGGAGAGCGCGGTGTGCACGGCGTTGCCGAATGGGTCGAAGATGGACGCCAGGTCATCAGAGATATTGTCGGGAATTTTAAAGGCGTTAAAGGCCGGGATCACCAGATACTCGGCAAAGCAGCCCGGGCGGTTGACGCCCACGCCGATGGTGTTGCGGCACAGGTGGGTACGGCCTGCGCGGCAGTTACGGCAGTGGCCGCAGGTGATATGCCCTTCGCCGGAGACGCGGTCGCCAATCTTAAAGCCGCGCACTTCCTGGCCAATCCCCACCACTTCGCCGACATATTCGTGCCCGACCACCATCGGCACCGGAATGGTCTTCTGCGACCACTCATCCCAGTTGTAGATGTGCACGTCGGTCCCGCAAATGGCGGTCTTGCGGATTTTAATCAGCAGATCGTTATGGCCGACTTCCGGTTCCGGTACGTCGGTCATCCAGATGCCTTCTTCCGCTTTCAGTTTGGATAACGCTTTCATCTCACACCCTTATTAGGCGATGACGCCCAGTTGTTTGCCGATGCGGGTAAAGGCTTCCACCGCACGCTCAATTTGTTCAGGGGTATGCGCCGCCGACATCTGGGTGCGAATACGCGCCTGGCCTTTCGGTACCACCGGATAGAAGAAGCCGGTGACATAGATCCCTTCTTTCTGCAGTTCGCGGGCAAAGTTCTGCGCCACCACCGCTTCACCCAGCATCACCGGAATGATGGCGTGGTCGGCGCCCGCCAGGGTGAAGCCTGCCGCAGTCATTTTTTCACGAAACAGACGCGCGTTGGCCCACAGGCGATCGCGCAGGTCTGCGCCCTCTTCGACCATCTCCAGCACTTTGATGGAGGCGGCCACGATGGCCGGCGCCAGAGAGTTGGAGAACAGATACGGACGGGAACGCTGGCGCAGCCACTCGACCACCTCTTTGCGTGCGGCGGTGTAGCCGCCGGAGGCGCCGCCCAGCGCTTTACCCAGCGTGCCGGTGATGATGTCGACGCGCCCCATCACATCGCAGTATTCGTGGGAGCCGCGACCGTTTTCGCCGACGAAGCCGACGGCGTGGGAGTCATCGACCATCACCAGCGCATCGTATTTATCCGCCAGGTCGCAAACGCCTTTCAGGTTGGCGATCACGCCGTCCATCGAGAAGACGCCGTCGGTGGCGATCAGCACGTGACGCGCGCCAGCGTCGCGGGCTTCTTTCAGACGCGCTTCCAGTTCCTGCATATCGTTGTTGGCATAGCGGAAGCGCTTCGCTTTACACAGGCGCACGCCGTCGATGATCGAGGCATGGTTCAGGGCGTCGGAGATAATGGCGTCTTCCGGGCCGAGCAGCGTTTCAAACAGGCCGCCGTTGGCGTCGAAGCAGGAGGAGTAGAGGATTGCGTCTTCCATACCGAGGAAATCCGCCAGCTTCTTCTCCAGCTGCTTGTGCGTATCCTGGGTGCCGCAGATGAAGCGTACCGAGGCCATCCCGAAGCCGTGGCTGTCCATACCGGATTTCGCCGCGTCGATCAGCGCCGGGTGGTTGGCCAGACCCAGATAGTTATTGGCGCAGAAGTTAATCACGTGGCTGTCGCCGACGGTAATGTCCGCCTGCTGCGCCGAGGTGATGATGCGCTCTTCTTTAAACAAGCCTTCGGCCCGAGCGGTCTCCAGATTGCTAGTTAACTGTTTGTAGAAATCACCACGCATTGCAACTCTCCAGATTCGGCAAAATTTGGCACATATTACCCAAAGCTATACGCTGATACGAGATGATGCAGGCCTGAATGAATTATTTGCAGCATAAATCACGTCAGCCCAGCACCTTATTCTGCGAATGGCTGTAGGCTTGCTCATGTGGTGATATGATATGAGCATTCATGTCCGGATTGTCTCCGGGCTCTCAACTTCAAAGGTACAGTTATGATCATCGTAACCGGCGGCGCAGGCTTTATCGGCAGCAACATCGTTAAAGCGCTGAATGACAAGGGCATTACCGACATTCTGGTTGTCGACAATCTGAAAGACGGCACCAAGTTTGTGAACCTGGTTGACCTGAACATCGCTGACTACATGGATAAAGAAGACTTTCTGATCCAGATTATGGCAGGCGAAGAGTTCGGCGACATTGACGCAATCTTCCACGAAGGCGCGTGCTCTTCCACCACGGAGTGGGACGGCAAGTACATGATGGACAACAACTATCAGTACTCCAAAGAGCTGCTGCACTACTGCCTGGAGCGCGAAATTCCGTTCCTGTACGCCTCTTCGGCGGCCACCTACGGTGGACGCACCAGCGATTTCATCGAGTCTCGCGAGTATGAGCAGCCGCTTAACGTCTACGGCTACTCCAAATTCCTGTTCGATGAATACGTTCGTCAGATCCTGCCGGAAGCCAATTCGCAGATCGTCGGCTTCCGCTACTTCAACGTCTACGGGCCGCGCGAAGGCCACAAAGGCAGCATGGCGAGCGTCGCTTTCCACCTCAACACCCAGCTGAATAATGGCGAAAGTCCGAAACTGTTCGAAGGCAGCGACGGCTTCAAGCGCGACTTCGTCTACGTCGGCGACGTGGCTGACGTCAACCTGTGGTTCTGGGAAAACGGCGTTTCCGGCATCTTCAACCTCGGCACTGGCCGCGCGGAATCCTTCCAGGCCGTCGCCGACGCGACCCTGGCGTACCACAAAAAAGGCAGCATCGAGTACATCCCATTCCCGGACAAACTGAAAGGCCGCTACCAGGCGTTCACCCAGGCGGATCTGACTAACCTGCGTAAAGCGGGCTATGACAAACCGTTCAAAACCGTTGCCGAAGGCGTAACGGAGTATATGGCCTGGCTGAATCGGGATGCGTAAGAGATAACATGAAAATTCTGGTGGTAGGCCCGTCTTGGGTGGGCGACATGATGATGTCGCAAAGTCTTTATCGTACGCTCAGGGCGCGCTATCCCCAGGCGATTATCGACGTGATGGCGCCAGCCTGGTGTCGTCCGTTGTTATCGCGCATGCCGGAAGTGAACGAAGCGATCCCGATGCCGCTGGGCCACGGCGCGCTGGCTATCGGCGAACGCCGCAAGCTCGGCCACAGCCTGCGCGAGCGTCGCTACGATCGCGCTTACGTGCTGCCAAACTCGTTTAAATCGGCATTAGTCCCCTTCTTCGCCAACATCCCGCTGCGCACCGGCTGGCGCGGCGAGATGCGCTACGGCCTGCTCAACGACGCCCGGGTGCTGGACAAAGACGCCTGGCCGCTGATGGTGGAACGCTACGTGGCGCTGGCCTACGACAACGGCGTGATGCGCTGCGCCAAAGATCTGCCGCAGCCGCTGCTATGGCCGCAGCTGCAGGTCAACGAAGGGGAAAAGTCGCAGGCCTGCAGCGCCTTTAACCTGTCCAACGATCGGCCGATCATCGGCTTTTGCCCCGGCGCGGAGTTCGGCCCGGCAAAACGCTGGCCGCACTATCACTATGCTGCGCTGGCGAAAAAGCTCATCGACGATGGTTATCAGATTGCGCTATTTGGCTCGGCAAAAGATAACGAGGGCGGCAAAGAGATCATCGCCGCCCTCAGCAGCGAGCAGCAGGCCTGGTGCCGGAATCTGGCGGGTGAAACCCAGCTGGAGCAGGCGGTGATCCTGATTGCCGCCTGTAAAGCGGTGGTGACTAACGATTCGGGGCTGATGCACGTCGCCGCGGCGCTGGACCGCCCGCTGGTGGCGCTGTATGGCCCGAGCAGTCCGGACTTTACCCCGCCGCTGTCGCATAAAGCGCGCGTGATCCGTCTGATTACCGGCTACCACAAGGTGCGCAAAGGCGATGCCGCGGAAGGTTATCATCAGAGCCTGATCGACATTACGCCAGAGCGCGTCCTGCAAGAGCTGAACGAATTGCTGACGGAAAAAACCGGGCACGAGGAAGCGTAGCGGATGCGGGTATTGATTGTAAAAACCTCATCGATGGGCGACGTGCTGCACACGCTGCCCGCGCTGACCGACGCCGCGCAGGCCATCCCCGGCATCCGCTTCGACTGGGTTGTGGAAGAAGGCTTCGCGCAGATCCCCTCCTGGCATGACAGCGTCGAGCGGGTGATCCCGGTGGCGATCCGCCGCTGGCGTAAAGCCTGGTTCTCCGCGCCGATCAAAGCGGAGCGTAAAGCCTTTCGCGAGGCCGTCCAGGCGGTCAAGTATGACGCCATTATCGACGCCCAGGGGCTGGTGAAAAGCGCTGCGCTGGTCACCCGTCTGGCGCACGGCGTCAAGCATGGTATGGACTGGCAAACGGCCCGCGAGCCGCTGGCCAGCCTGTTTTACAACCGCCGCCACCACATTGCGAAACAGCAGCACGCGGTGGAGCGTACCCGCGAGCTGTTCGCCAAAAGCCTCGGCTACGCGAAACCCCAAACCCAGGGGGATTACGCCATTGCGCGCCATTTCCTGCAGCACGAGGCTAACGCTGCCGCCCCCTATCTGGTGTTCCTGCACGCCACCACCCGCGACGATAAGCACTGGCCGGAAAACCGCTGGCAGGAACTGCTCGATCTGCTGGCCGACAGCGGCGTCCGCATTAAGCTGCCGTGGGGCGCCCCGCACGAAGAGGCGCGGGCGAAGCGGCTGGCGGAAGGCCGGGAGTATGTTGAAGTGCTGCCGCGCCTGAGCCTTGAGCAGGTGGCGCAGGTTCTGGCCAGCGCCCGGGCCGTCGTCTCGGTCGATACCGGCCTGAGTCATCTGACCGCCGCGCTGGATAAACCGAACTTCACGCTCTACGGCCCGACCGATCCGGGGCTGATTGGCGGATACGGTAAAAACCAGCACATCGTGCGGCCGGAAAACAGCGCCAGCACCGGCGATATTACCGCCAGCCGGGTTCATCTTCTTCTGCAAAATCAGGGGCTGCTCTGATGGGATCCCTGTTTAAGCAGATCTATCGCTACACCCGCCCTCGCGCTTATCGTCACAATGAAAATCTGTGGCCTTTTACCCGCATCACCCGCGCGCCGAGCGGCGAAATCAGCGCGTTGCGTTATAAAGGGAAAACGGTGCCGCTGGTCAGCCTGAGCGCGCTGAAAAACAGCATGCAGGGCGAAGTCCTGCTGACCGCCACTGGCCCTTCGACCCGCAATATCGATTTTTCCCTGTTGTCGAAAACGATCCCGGTGATGGGCGTCAATGGCGCCTGGCATCTTGCCGACCGCCTGCACTTTTCGCTCTATACCATCGTCGACATGGAGTTTTTCGATAAGAAGCCGGACATTATCCGCGCCATCGTCAGTCAGCCGGACATTCTGCTATTCACCACCATGCATGGGATCGCCAAAATCGTCGATCGCCATGCGGACGCGCTGCGCTGCCGTTTGGCGTTGATTGAGGACGGTTGCTATAAGATTTACCAGCCGAAAGTCGCCAGCGAAGCGATAAAGCGCACTTACCAGCAGAATCCGGCGATGTGCTTTCATCCCCAGCGCCCGGATATCTGTTTTAGTACCGATATTCGCCAGGGCGTCTTTGATGCCGGCACGGTGGTCTACTGGGCGCTGCAGATCCTCGCCTGGCTGGGCTTCAACACTATCCTGGTGAGTGGTCTGGATATGACTAACTTCAACCAGCCGCGATTCTACGAAACACAACAAGAAAAATTGCCTTCGTACCTGGCAACAAAAGTGGATACCCTCGTCATGCCCTCCTTTGCGCATGCCGCGCAGGTACTGCAGCAACGCCAGATCCGGGTCATTAATTTTTCACCAGAAAGCGCTGTGCCGGACACTATTTTCGAAAAGGTTGCGTTTAATGAGTACTTTAAAAATGAGTAACTACGCCAGACAGGGTTACTCGATTGTTTTTCCTTTGTTTTTATTTTTCAGCGCGATTTTTTGCATGTCCACCCGGACCAATAACCTGCTGCATTTATCGATCCTGCTGCTCTTGCTCTCGCTGGTACGCCCGGAAAACCGCCAGGCGCTGGCCGGCGTGTTACGCGAACAGCGGCAGACCTGGGCGCTGCTGGCGGTCTTCTTTATCTATTACGCCCTCAGTAACCTGTGGGGCCATACGCCGCAGCATATCGACTCGCCGATCACCCACGGCGTGTACCTGACGGGCTATCTGTTGCTGATGGCGATGCTGCTCAGCGACGAACGAACCCGCCGCCTGGCCATGCTGGCGGTGGTTGGCGGGATCACTGTGCTCTCACTGTGGACGCTGATGTTCGACCACACCCTGGTCCTCACCGAACGGGCGGTCTCTCCCGAGAACCCCGGGCCAACAAACGTTATCGACCTTGCCGGATACTGCGGCATCGGCATCTTAATCTGCGGCATGCTGCTGAAAGAAAAAGCCAGCCACTGGCTCTATCTGCCAGTGGCCATCATGCTGGTGATGATGCTGCTGACCCAAAGCCGCGGGCCGATCATCGCCCTGGTGCTGGCGGTCGGCTGTACGCTGCACCTGCACGTCTTCACCCGCCGCAACCTGCTGATCGCCGCGGCGCTGGCCGTGCTGGTGGCTCTGCTTTTGGTCATGACGCCGGTGGGCGACATGCTGCTCGCCCGTTTCGAAGAGTTGGGCACCCAAAGCGGACTGCGCCTGAGCATCTGGCACCATACGCTGTCGGAGATGGCCAGCCAGCCCTGGCTGGGACGCGGTTTCAGCTATGAACTGGATTTCATCAACTACAGCGGCGAACACATCACCACCACCCACAGCGTATATATGGGCGCCCTGCTGAAAGGCGGCATCGTGGGTTTACTGCTGTTGCTGGCGGTCATTGCCTGCGGACTGTGGCAGGCGTGGCGCAAGCGCCGCTCCGACAGCCGCTACAGTCTGGCGATCCTGTTTTACGCGCTGGTATTTATGGCCTCGCAGGGGATGTTTATCATCAGCAACCCCCGGGAAACCTGGGTGCTGTTCTGGCTGCCGCTGGGCATTGCGCTCAGCAAAGGGCTGGCGGAAAAGCGTTAACAAGAAAGGGCCGCTGACGGCCCTTTTTTATATTCACTTTTCTATTAACTGCGGGCGGCGACCAGCCGGTCGGCCTGCTCTTTAATCACCGGCCATACCGACTCAATCGCCACATCGGCGACATTCGCTTCTTCACAAACGATCTGCCTCGCTTTGTCATAGCCCGGCGCCCAGATATGATAGCCGGGCAGCCCGGTATCCTTGAGTTTGCGTTTGTTATAGAACGCCACCATCGGTTTATCGAAAGCGCGGGCGATATGCACGATCGAGGTGTCCGGCGTAATGACTAAATCACAGCTGCGAATCACCTCCACGGCGGAGTTGATGGTGCTGTCGGCGACGTACAGCGCCATATCCAGCCCCAGCTGCTGAATTTTCTCGCTGCGACCCACCATCACGATACAGACCCGGTAAGGCAGAGCATGTAGCCGCTCGACCAGGGTCGCCACCTGATGACGACAGAAGTCTTTATCCTCGGAGGCGGTAAAAGGGTTAATGGCGATGCGCAGTGCGACCTCTCCGGCCTGGGAAAGCAAGCGCGCCACTTTCTCCCGCTCATGGCGACAGCCGGGGAGATGATAGTCGTATGGCTGGTCGTCAACGACGCCAAAAAGCTTCACCACCTGCTGATAGCGCAGGGAAATATGGCTGTTGCTGTCAAAAAAAGCGATCGAATGATCGTAAAGTTTATAGGGCTCTTTATTAAAGCCAATCACGCTGGTCGCCCGTAAATCGGCGAGTAATTTAAAGCGTTCATAGCTGGTCACGTCATCAAAATCGATAACCGCATCAAAACCCGCCGCCCGTAACGTATTTAAGGACATGCGTGGTCGATATAAATATACTTGCTCAATGAATTCTGAGCCGGCTAATATTTCGCAGCATATTGGTCCGGTTAACACCGAAACCTGATATCCCCTTTCGGCCAGTATTCTGGCGCAGCCGGTGGTCACCACCATATCGCCGACTTTATCGTCCAGGCGCAATAGCAGCACGCGGCGCACGGGGGCCGGGTCGAAGGGTTTGCGCGCCGGCTTATTTCTGTATCGATAGTTAATTAAATTAAATTTAATACCGCGGAAAAAAGCGTTCTTTTTCCGCGTCAATTGTTTAAGGATACGCATACGGTACCTTGAGCTGTGTTAGCGCTGTGTGATTTTCCGCTGGTAATATTCTGCCAACGTCATGCCCTTCACCTGCGGCGCCAGCCAGCTAAAAAAGGCTTCAAGGTCAGCGTATAAACGCTCAATATCCCGTTCATTCTGGAACGTGGGGCTGCCGCCGGGCATATATTCTGAAGAGTGGAGCATATATTCCACGTAGTCATTGCCCTGCGTCAACGTTTGTTCGACGACTTTTTTCATCGTCTCCACGTTGCCGCCCATCGGACGCAGCCAGTGCACGGAGGGGGAACGCACTTTGCCGCGCAGGCGGTCGTAGCCCTGCTTCACGCTGTTCATCCACGCGGAGTGCTTGTACTGAATGCTCATCGGCACTTCCAGCAGCGGCGAGCGGCCCTCGCGGCTGATGTCATTTTCATCGAGGAAATAGGCATGCTGCGGGAAGCGACGATAATCGGTCCCGCCATCGCCCTGCGGCGCCCCCTTTGCGGTCTTCCAGTTCACCCGCGGGGTCACCGAGCAATCCACCTGATACCCGTACTCCACCAGCAGACGCGCATAGCGCTCGTCAAAGGCCCAGCGCCCGGCGCGATGACTAACCATTTTGGTCTGGAAGGTGTCCTCCAGCAGACGCGTCATATAGTCGACCTTCTCACGCATCATGGCATCGCTGTATTCAATGAGATAAGGCTTATGCCGCCAGTCATCGGCGGTCAGCGGCTCGGTCGGCGGGCTGTTCCAGGCATGCAGATGCATACCGACTTCCGCGGTGCCGCGGGCAATCACGTCTCTGGCGAATTCGATATAAAAGGGGTCGATGGCCATTTCATAATTGGTCAAATAGACCGGTTTAAAGCCATACTTTTCGCAAAGCTGCTGAAAACGCGGGAGATAACGCGCATTCTCGGTGGTGATGCTGTCATGTTTTTGCCAGAGGTTATCGCCCTCTGTATCAATCGTGATGAGAAATGCGGGATTGTGCACGAAAACGTCCTCAGGCCATACGTATCGGGTCATGGTAGAGCAATACAACGCTTCTCTCAATCTGTCTGATCCCCTAGAATCGGAACCCTTATCCTGGATGAAGAACAGAGTATGACGCCTGAAACCCTCTCCCGCAGCCCCTTGAACCCGGCGCGGATCCTGGTCATTAAGCTGCGCCATCATGGCGACATGCTGCTGATCACCCCGCTTATTCACGCGCTGAAACAGCAGTATCCCGCCGCCAGCGTGGATGTCCTGCTGTATGAAGAGACCCGGGATATGCTCGCCGCCAACCCTGAAATCCACCATATTTATGGTCTCGACCGCCGCTGGAAAAAGCAGGGGAAAAAGCATCAGCTGAAGATGCAATGGCAGCTCATTCAGACGCTGCGCCAGCAGCGATACGATATGGTGCTCAACCTTGCCGACCAATGGCCGAGCGCGATTATCAGCAAACTGACCGGCGCCGCGACGCGGATCGGCTTTGATTTTCCGAAGCGTCGCCACCCGTTCTGGCGCTATTGCCACACCGCGCTGGCCGCTACCCAACAGCATAATCAGCTGCATACGGTACAGCAGAATCTCTCTATCCTCGCTCCGCTCGGTATCCAGTTGAACGACGCCCCGGCGCGGATGGGCTACAGCGAAGCAGACTGGGCCACCAGCCGCGCCCTGCTGCCGGAGGACTTCCGGGATAACTACATCGTCATCCAGCCAACGTCGCGTTGGTTCTTCAAATGCTGGCGCGAAGACAGGATGAGCGCGCTGATCAACGCGCTGTCCGCCGAAGGGTACCCGGTGGTACTCACCTCCGGCCCCGACGATAGAGAGAAGAAGATGGTGGAGACCATCATCGCCGGCTGCCCGCAGGCGCGGCTGCACTCTTTAGCCGGCCAGTTAACGCTGCGCCAGCTGGCGGCGGTGATCGATCACGCCCGGCTGTTTATCGGCGTCGACTCGGTGCCGATGCATATGGCTGCGGCTCTCGGCACCCCGCTGGTCGCCCTGTTCGGCCCCTCGAAGCTGACCTTCTGGCGTCCATGGCAGGCGAAAGGCGAGGTGATCTGGGCAGGCGACTTCGGTCCGCTGCCCGACCCGGACGCCATCAACACCAACACCGACGAACGTTATCTCGATTTAATTCCTACCGACGCCGTGATCGCGGCGGCGAAAAAGGTACTGGCATGAGTAAATTCAGGCTGGCTCTGGTGCGGCAGAAGTACCGCCCGGACGGCGGCGCAGAACGGTTTGTCTCCCGCGCGCTGGAAGCCCTCGACAGCAGTCATCTGCAGCTGAACGTCATCACCCGCGAATGGCAGGGGCCGGTGAAACCGGACTGGCAGATCCATATCTGTAATCCGCGCAAATGGGGGCGCATCAGCCGCGAGCGCGGGTTTGCCAACGCCGCGCGGGCGCTCTGGCAGCGCGAATCTTTCGACCTGGTGCAGAGCCATGAGCGTATTCCCGGCTGCGATCTCTACCGCGCCGGCGACGGCGTTCATCGCCGCTGGCTGCAACAGCGCTCGCGCATTTTACCGGCCTGGAAAAGCCGCCTGCTGTTTGCCGACCGCTACCACCGTTATGTGATGCAAGCGGAACGGGAGATGTACGAAGACCCGCATCTGCGCGGGGTGATCTGCAACGCCGAGATGATCAAACGCGAGATCATCGAAGACTTTGGCCTGCCGGCGGACAAGATCCACGTTATCTATAACGCCATTGATAACCAGCGTTTCCTGCCGCCGGGCGAAGAAACCTTTGCCGCCTTACGCGCCAAATGGCAGTTGCCGCTGCAGGCGACCTGCCTGATTTACGTCGGCTCCGGCTTTGAGCGTAAAGGGCTGGCGGCGGCGATCCGCGCCATCGCCCCGACCGATCGCTATCTGCTGGTGGTTGGCAAAGATAAAGATCAGCCGCGCTATCAGGCGCTGGCGAAGAGTCTCGGCTGCGAAGCGCGGGTGCGCTTCTTCGGCATGCAGTCGGAGACGCTGCCGTTCTATCAGATGGCCGATGGCCTGCTGCTGCCGACCCTCTACGATCCGTTCCCCAACGTCATCCTTGAGGCAATGGCCTGCGGTCTGCCGGTGATCACCACCACCGGCTGCGGCGGGGCGGAGTTTATCGTCAACGGCCACAACGGTTACGTCTGCGACGCCCTGGATATCCCGGCGCTACAGCAGGCGGTGATGGCCCTGCCTGCCCGCGCGCTGGGCTCCGCGGAAGGCGACCGCGCCCGCGAGCGCATCATGGCCTGCACCAGCGAACGCCTCTCAACCCAGCTGCTTTCCCTTTATCAGGATCTGGTGAAATAACGATGCGCATCTTATTTGTGATTGACGGATTGCCCGGCGGCGGCGCGGAGAAAGTGGTTCTCACCCTGGCGGCGCAGTTCCTGCGCGACGGCGATCGGGTCTCGCTCATTTCGCTACGCGACGTCTGCGAGTACCCATTGCCCGAGGGGCTCGACTACCAGGTGGTGGCCGATCGCTGCCGCAAACCGTGGCGCAAGCTGACCGAGCTGTCCCGCCGCGCCCGCCAGCTGGACGCCGCGGTCATCCGGGCCGAGCAGCAGGGACAATTTGACCTTGTGCTCTCCAACCTGCACAAAACCGACCGCATCGTCGCCCGCAGCCGGGCGCTGCGCGAGCGCAACGTCTGGTTCTGCCTGCACGGCGTCTTCTCGGCCTCTTATCTTGGTCACCGTACCGGCTTTGACCGCTGGATGAAGCAGCAGAAAATTAAGCGGATTTACCAGGGGCGCAACGTGGTGGCGGTTTCCGACGCCGTGGGGCGCGATCTGGTGGACGCCTTCGCCCTGCGCCCGGCGCAGCTGAAAACCATCTATAACCCCTTCGATATCGCCGCCCTGCGCGCCGGGGCGGAAGCCGACAGCGAGCGCCCGGACGGCGACTACCTGATTCACGTCGGCCGCTTCCATCCCGGCAAACGCCACGACCGCCTGCTCGAAGCCTACGCGCAAAGCGGCATCGACGCGCCGCTGGTGCTGTTAGGCCAGGGGAAACCGGAGCAAGAGCAGCGCCTGCGCCAGCTGGCCAAAACGCTGCAGATTGACGACCGGGTGTGGTTCAAAGGTTTTCAGGAAAACCCCTTACCGTGGATCAAAGGCGCGCGGATGCTGGTTTTGAGCTCGGATAGCGAAGGATTCGGCAATGTGGTGGTGGAGGCGCTGCTGTTGCATACCCCGGTCGCCAGCACCCGCTGCCCCGGCGGCATCACCGAGATCCTCACCGGCGAACTTGCCCGCGGTCTGGCGGATCTCACCAGTCCGGCGCTGGCTCAGACGATGCAAAGCATTTACCATAACCCGCCGGCCATCGACGATGCCGCGCTGGAAAAATTCAGCGTCGTGTCCATTTGTCAGCAGTACCGTCAGCTGCAGCGCATCTGACGCCGTTAGTTAACCAGGATCGAAGATTTATGAGTCAAACGCCTTTACTGAGCATCGTGGCTGCCGTCTACAACGGTGAGAAATTTCTTGCGCAATTCTTTGAGTGCATTGAACAGCAGCAGCTGGACAGCTATGAACTGATCCTGGTGAACGATGGGTCGACGGACAACAGCCTGGCGGTGATCGCCGAATGGCGGGATCGGCTGCAGAACGTCCAGGTGCTGGAGCAGGAAAACCAGGGCGTCTCGGTCGCGCGCAATACCGGCCTGGCGGTTGCCAGCGGCAAGTATCTCGCGTTTCCGGACATCGACGATAAACTCTATCCGGGCATGTATCGCACGCTGCTGGAGATGGCGGAGAAAGCACATCTCGATGTCGCCACCTGCAACGGCACCTACGTGTACGAAAAGCGCCGCGAGAGCCACCCGATCTTTCCGCTGGATCGCTTGCCCTCGACCGGTGTGCTGCCGGGCCATGTCTGGCTCAAGCAGGCCCTGGATTCGCGAAAATTTCTGCACGTCACCTGGCTCAATATCTATCGCCACGATTTTATCCGCCAGCATCACTTCCATTTCGAGCCCGGCCTGCGCCATCAGGATATCCCTTGGACCACAGAGGCGCTGCTGGCCGCGGAGCGCGTGCAGTACACCAGTCAGCAATTCTATGATTACTACATCCACTCTGAGTCGGTGTCGCATAAGCCGGACAACGACGACACGCTGATGCGTTCGGCGCGCCATTACATGAAAATTCTGGAGATGCTGGAGGCGATCAACCAGCGTTACCCGGACAAAGTGCGCCATATCGCCGCCTGTCGCTGGCAGATCGCCAAAGAAGGCCTGGGGATCATCCACACCTTCGACAGTATGAAAGATGAGTCGAAAAAGCATGTTATCATTAAAGAATTCTTCGACCGCGGTATCTGGCGGTTAATCTGGAAAAACGCCTGTACTTTCCGTTTACGCTGGCGCCTGGGACGCCGTTATCTGCGTATTAAGCGTTATCGCCACGGGGGATAGACCAAAAACCCGCTGTTTCCGCCAAAGAGATAGCTTTACGCGGGCTAAATGCTTAGAATTTGCCCGCCAAAACAGAGAACGGATAAATAGTTTGGAATTGCTTTATACCACCCTACTTTACCTTATTCAGCCGCTGGTGTGGCTGCGGCTGCTGCTGCGCAGTCGTAAGGCTCCTGCCTACCGTAAACGCTGGGCGGAACGCTATGGCTTCTGTCAGAACAAGGTAGAGCCGGATGGCATTCTGCTGCACTCCGTTTCCGTCGGCGAGACCTTAGCCGCCATCCCGCTGGTTCGCGCCCTGCGCCACCGCTACCCTTCTCTGCCGATCACCGTCACCACCATGACGCCGACCGGCTCCGAGCGCGCCATGTCGGCCTTCGGCAAAGATGTCCATCACGTCTATCTGCCCTACGATCTGCCCGGCGCCATGAACCGCTTCCTGGACACCGTTCAGCCGAAGCTGGTGATCGTCATGGAGACCGAACTGTGGCCGAATATGGTAGCCGCGCTGCATAAGCGTAAGATCCCGCTGGTGATTGCCAACGCGCGCCTGTCCGAACGTTCCGCCAAAGGCTATGCCAAACTGGGCGGCTTTATGCGCCGCCTGTTGAGCCGTATTACGCTTATCGCCGCGCAGAATGAAGAAGATGGCAACCGCTTCCTCGCGCTGGGACTGAAGCGCAACCAGCTGGCGGTCACCGGCAGCCTGAAATTCGATATCTCCGTCACGCCAGAGCTGGCGGCCCGCGCGGTGACGCTGCGCCGGCAATGGGCGCCGCACCGCAAAGTCTGGATTGCCACCAGCACCCACGATGGCGAAGAGCAAATTATCCTCCAGGCGCATAAAAAGCTGCTGGAGACCTTTCCGAACCTGCTGCTGATCCTTGTTCCTCGCCATCCGGAGCGCTTCCCTGACGCCCGCGACATGGTGCAAAAAGCCGGAATGAGCTTCACTCTGCGCAGCACCGGCGAGATCCCCTCCTCCAGTACCCAGGTGGTCATTGGCGATACCATGGGCGAACTGATGCTGCTCTACGGCATTGCCGACCTCGCTTTCGTCGGCGGCAGCCTGGTGGAGCGCGGCGGCCATAACCCGCTCGAGCCGGCGGCGCACGCCATTCCGGTGCTGATGGGGCCGCATACCTTCAATTTCAAAGATATCTGCGCCAAGCTGCAGCAGGACGATGGCCTGATCACCGTCACCGACGCTAACTCGCTGGTCAAAGAGGTTTCCACGCTGCTGACCGATGAAGACTACCGCCTGTGGTATGGCCGTCACGCGGTGGAAGTGCTGCACCAGAACCAGGGCGCGCTGTCGCGTCTGCTACAGTTACTGCAACCTTACCTGCCGCAGCGGAGTCATTAATGTCGAACCGGCTTTCCGTGGTGATGATCGCCAAAAACGCAGCGGACCTGCTGCCGGATTGTCTGGACTCCGTTAGCTGGGCGGATGAAATTATCGTCCTCGACTCCGGCAGTACCGACGGCACCGTCGAGCTGGCTCGCCGCCTCGGGGCGCAGGTCTATACCCATACCGACTGGCGAGGCTATGGCATTCAGCGCCAGCGCGCGCAGGACTACGCCACCGGCGACTGGGTGTTGATGATCGATACCGATGAGCGCGTCACGCCGGAACTCAGGCAGGCTATTCTTACGGTACTGGCAGCCCCGCAGCGCGGCGCCATCTACAGCATCGCCCGCCGTAACTATTTTCTCGGACGCTTTATGCGCCACAGCGGTTGGTACCCCGATCGCGTCCTGCGCCTGTACGAACGCGCCCGTTACCGCTATAACGATAATCTGGTCCATGAATCGCTGGATAGCCTGGGCGCCGAGGTCATTCCGTTGACCGGCGATCTCCTGCATCTGACGTGCCGCGACTTCGCTGGCTTTCAGCAAAAACAGCTGGCGTATGCCGCCGCATGGGCGCTAGAACGCCACCAGAAGGGCAAGAAGACCTCGATGGCGGGGATATTCAGCCACACGCTGGGCGCGTTCCTGAAAACGCTGCTGCTGCGCGGTGGGGTGCTGGACGGTAAGCAGGGCTGGTTACTGGCGATGGTCAACGCGCAGTATACGTTTACGAAATATACCGAGCTGTGGGCGCTGAGCCACGGCTACTCGGAGAAAGAGTCATCATGAGCACAAAAGCGATCTATCCGGGTACCTTCGATCCCATCACCAATGGCCATATCGATATCGTCACCCGCGCGGCGAGTATGTTCGATAAAGTGGTGCTGGCTATCGCCGCCAGCCCGAGTAAAAAGCCGATGTTCAGCCTTGATGAACGTATTGCGCTGGCGGAGCAGGCGACGGCCCACCTGGTGAATGTTCAGGTGGTCGGCTTCAGCGACCTGATGGCCAGCTTCGCGCGCGCGCAGCAGGCCAATATCCTGATCCGCGGCCTGCGGGCGGTGGCGGATTTCGAATATGAGATGCAGCTGGCCCATATGAACCGCCATTTGATGCCCACCCTTGAGAGCGTGTTCCTGATGCCGTGCAAAGAGTGGTCGTTTATCTCCTCTTCGCTGGTCAAAGAAGTCGCGCGCCACCAGGGCGATGTCTCTCACTTCCTGCCAGCCAACGTCCACCAGGCGCTGTTGAATAAGCTGAAGTAACGCATCTGCTGGGGCATGTGCCAGGCTGGCGCTGCGCTCACCTGGCCTACAAACGTCCCCGGCCCACCAGATGCGCACCCGCAGGTCCGCTGACCTGGCCGACAATCATTCCTGTTCCGGTGACTATTTCTGACACTGGCGGCAATAAAAGGTCGCCCGCTGGGCATGCTTGGTCCCGACAACCGGCGTGCCGCAGATCCGGCAGGGTTCGCCCTTGCGGCCATAGACCTGTAGCTCCTGGGCAAAATAGCCGGGCTTGCCATCGCTTTGCAGGAAGTCCTTCAGCGTGGTGCCGCCCTGCTCTATCGAACGCAGCAGGACCAGCTTAATCACCTTCACCAGCTGCTCGCACTCGTCCCGCGACAGTGAGGACGCCAGCCTGTCAGGGTGGATCCCGGCGGAGAACAGCGATTCACTGGCGTAGATATTGCCGACGCCCACCACCAGCTTGTTATCCATCAGCCAGGGTTTGATCGCGGTTTTCTTCTTCGCGCATTTCTGCTGGAGATAATCGGCGTTGAAGGCGTCGCTCAGCGGCTCCGGCCCCAGATGCGCCAGCACCGGGTGGCCTTCCAGCTCTTTGGTCCACAGCCAGGCGCCAAAGCGGCGCGGATCGGTATAGCGCAGGACTTTACCGTTACTCATAACCAGATCAACGTGATCGTGTTTTTCCGCAGGCAGCTCTTCGCTCAGGATGCGCAGGCTTCCCGACATCCCGAGATGGACAATGATCCAGCCGTTCGGGAGTTCCAGAAGCAGGTATTTGGCGCGACGACGCACGCTGAGCACCGGAACGTCGCTCAGGCGATAAATCTCTTCAGAAACCGGCCAGCGCAGCCGTCCGTTGCGCACGACGGCGTGCAGAATGGTTGCGCCAACCAGGTGCGGCTCAATGCCGCGGCGGCTGGTTTCAACCTCTGGTAATTCAGGCATGATTTTCCTCCATTAACCCGGCGTATTGTGCTTCACGGACAGGTGGCTGAAAAGGGAGTGTGTGAAAGCAATATGGGGGAGTTTTAAAAACAAAAAACCCCGCCGGAGCGGGGTTTTTATACAAGGAGGCTAAAATTATTTGATTTTAGCTTCTTTGTAGATAACGTGCTGACGTACAACCGGATCGTACTTTTTCAGTTCCATTTTTTCCGGTTTGGTACGTTTGTTCTTCGTGGTGGTGTAGAAGTGACCAGTACCAGCGGAAGAAACCAGCTTGATTTTCTCACGAATACCTTTAGCCATGATTTATTTCCTCTAAGTACTTAGTACTTTTCGCCACGGGCACGCAGTTCAGCCAGAACTGTATCGATGCCTTTCTTATCGATTACACGCATACCTTTAGCAGATACGCGCAGGGTGACAAAACGCTTCTCGCTCTCAACCCAGAAACGGTGAGAGTGCAGGTTCGGCAGGAAACGGCGTTTAGTCGCGTTCAGTGCGTGGGAACGGTTGTTACCGGTCACCGGACGCTTGCCAGTAACTTGGCAGACTCGGGACATGTCTATTCTCCAAAAATCAAATTAGCTCGAGCTTCGTATGGGGTATTGGCGCCTCGTCAGGCTTTACAGCCTGGTCATCGCAGTTCAATGTGAACTCTCGACTGCCAGGCCCAAATGCCAAACCCGAGATTCTCAAAGGTGGCGTAGTATACGCTGACTCGGCGATGTGCTCAAGTCCCGAACAGACAAAGATCCCGAAGGATCGCCAGTTCGGGGCTAAATCCAGCCACGTTCGGCAAAAGATACATACGCACCGCGGCCGATAACCAGATGGTCAAGCACGCGTATCTCCATGAATCGACAACACTTTACCACCCTTTCGGTAATCAGCCTGTCAGCCTGACTCGGCTCCGGACTACCGGAGGGATGATTATGCGCAAGGATCACGGCGGCGGCGTTCACTTTGATGGCTTCGCGTACAATTTCTCGCGGATGCACCTCAACGTGGCTAAGAGTACCAGAAAAAAGGCGGCTATGTTTCAACACGCGGTTCTGATTATCTAAAAAGATCACCATAAAGATCTCGCGCTCCTCTTCCGTCAGCTGGCTTTGCAAAAATTCCCGCGTCATCGAGGGGGTGACCAGCGCGGCCTCCTCAACCAGCTGCGAGCTAAAATAGCGCCGCGCCAACTCGGCAATTCCCTTCAGTTGCGCATATTTCGCCAGCCCCAGCCCGTCAACGGCAACCAGTTGCGCTTTATCAGCGGAAAGCAGAGCGTAGAGCGAACCAAAACGCTGCAATAACGCCTGGGCGTAGCTCAGCACATCCTGACGGCGTGTGCCAATGCGCAGAAACAGCGCCAGTAGCTCAACGTCCGTCAGCGCCTCGATGCCGAATTGCAGCATCTTCTCCCGTGGCATCAGATTTTCCGTTCCGTCCATGCGCCCTCCTGCGTGAATCAGCCTATCCTGGCACAACCTGACGACGCTGCCGACCCGCCGCTTTTCACCCTGCGTAGCCGCTCGCAAAGTGAATGCCCGTCAGAGGCACGACGGCGGCAGGATTGTGATAAGATGCGCGGATTCTGGTCTACGGCAACAGGAATACATCATGATGACTCTGGCGGGTAAAAAAATCGTCCTGGGCGTCAGCGGCGGTATCGCGGCGTATAAAACCCCGGAACTGGTACGGCGACTACGTGAACGCGGCGCGGAAGTGCGTGTCGCAATGACGGAGGCGGCAAAAGCGTTCATCACCCCACTCAGCCTGCAGGCGGTATCCGGCTATCCGGTTTCCGACAGCCTGCTCGATCCGGCGGCGGAAGCGGCCATGGGCCATATTGAGCTCGGAAAATGGGCCGACCTGGTGATCCTCGCCCCGGCGACCGCCGATTTGATCGCCCGCGTGGCGGCAGGCATGGCCAATGATTTGGTGTCGACGATCTGTCTCGCCACCCCTTCCCCGGTTGCCCTCTTGCCCGCCATGAACCAGCAGATGTATCGCGCGCAGGCCACCCAGCATAATCTGCAGACGCTCGCATCCCGCGGCCTGCTGCTGTGGGGACCGGACAGCGGTAGCCAGGCCTGCGGCGACGTCGGCCCGGGGCGAATGCTCGATCCGTTAACCATCGTGGAGATGGTCGCACAGCATTTCGCCTCCCCTGTCAAAGATTTGCAACATCTCAACCTCATGATTACCGCGGGCCCGACCCGTGAGCCGTTGGATCCGGTACGTTACATCTCAAACCACAGCTCCGGTAAGATGGGCTTCGCGATTGCCGCCGCCGCCGCACAGCGCGGCGCGAACGTGACCCTGGTCAGCGGACCGGTATCGCTACCGACACCGCCCTTTGTGCAGCGCATTGATGTCACTACCGCGCTGGAAATGGAAGCGGCCGTCCAGGCCAGCGCTCAGCAGCAGCACATTTTTATTGGCTGCGCCGCGGTGGCGGATTACCGCGCCGCCGCCATCGCCGAAGATAAAATAAAAAAACAAGGTGATGAATTAACAATAAAAATGGTTAAAAACCCGGATATCGTCGCCGGGGTTGCAGCGCTAAAATCGCATCGCCCCTACGTCGTTGGGTTTGCCGCCGAAACGAATAATGTGGAAGAATATGCGCGGCAAAAACGTGCCCGCAAAAACCTCGACCTGATTTGCGCCAACGATGTTTCCCAGCCTAATCAGGGATTTAACAGCGATAGCAACGCATTACACCTTTTCTGGCAGGATGGGGAAAAGCGCTTACCACTTGAGCGCAAGGAACTCCTGGGCCAATTATTACTCGACGAGATCGTGACCCGTTATGATGAAAAAAATCGACGTTAAGATTCTGGACCCGCGTGTCGGCCAGCAATTTCCGCTGCCGACCTATGCCACCTCCGGCTCCGCCGGACTTGACCTGCGAGCCTGTCTCGACGACGCCGTAGAGCTGGCGCCGGGCGCAACCACGCTGTTGCCGACCGGCCTTGCGATTCATATCGCCGATCCCTCTCTGGCGGCGGTGATCCTGCCGCGCTCGGGCCTGGGTCATAAGCACGGCGTGGTGCTGGGCAACCTGGTGGGCCTTATCGACTCCGATTACCAGGGGCAACTGATGGTGTCCGTCTGGAACCGCGGTCAGCAGAGCTTTATTATCGAGCCGGGCGAACGTATCGCGCAGATGGTCTTTGTGCCGGTCGTGCAGGCGGAATTTAACCTGGTGGAATCTTTCGATGCCACCGACCGCGGCGAAGGCGGCTTCGGTCACTCAGGGCGTAAATAAGCCCAGCAACACGGAATCTGCATCCCAACGCGCATAATGCAATAACATCACCGCAAACTCTGGTTTGCGGTCGCGTTGTGGATGTCTGCCTGACAAGTGCTTATTTTCAGGGGTATTTTAAAACATGGCAGAAAAGCAAACTGCGAAACGGAATCGTCGCGAAGAAATACTTCAATCTCTGGCGCTAATGCTGGAATCCAGCGATGGTAGCCAACGTATTACCACCGCGAAACTGGCGGCTTCCGTCGGCGTTTCTGAAGCCGCGCTGTATCGCCATTTTCCCAGCAAAACCCGCATGTTTGACAGCCTGATCGAGTTCATTGAAGACAGTCTGATTACGCGCATCAATTTGATTCTGAAAGATGAGAAGGACACATCCGCGCGCCTGCGCCTGATTGTTCTGTTGATTCTTGGGTTTGGCGAGCGTAATCCTGGGCTGACGCGCATCCTCACCGGACACGCGCTGATGTTCGAACAGGATCGGCTGCAGGGCCGTATCAACCAGCTTTTTGAACGCATCGAAGTGCAGCTGCGTCAGGTGATGCGCGAGAAAAAAATGCGCGAAGGCGAAGGCTATAGTCTCGACGAAACGCTGCTGGCCAGCCAGCTGCTGGCCTTCTGCGAGGGCATGCTGTCGCGCTTTGTGCGCAGCGAGTTCAAATACCGTCCGACGGATGATTTCGACGCCCGCTGGCCGCTGGTCGCCGCACAGCTGCAGTAGTTTTTTTGCATTGCCCGGTAGCGCTCTGCTTACCGGGCTTTTTCGTTACACGCCGTAGGCTTCGCGATAAGCGCGAACTGCCGCCAGGTGTTCCGCCATCTCCGGTTTCTCTTCCAGGTAAGCGATCAGCTCTTTCAAGGTGACGATCGAGATAACCTGGCAGCCGTAATCCCGCTCCACTTCCTGAATGGCGGAGATTTCGCCGCGGCCGCGCTCCTGACGATCCAGGGAGATCAGCACACCCGCCAGCTGCGCGCCGTTGGCCTGGATGATCTCCATGGATTCGCGAATCGCCGTACCGGCGGTGATCACATCATCCACCAGCATGACCCGGCCCTGCAGTGGGCTACCGACCAGATTGCCGCCTTCGCCGTGAGTCTTTGCCTCTTTACGGTTAAAGCAGTAAGGCAGGTCGCGGTCATGGTGTTCGGCTAACGCCACCGCGGTGGTGGTGGCAATCGGGATCCCTTTGTAGGCCGGGCCAAACAGCAGGTCGAACTCAATCCCGGAATCCACCAGCGCCTCGGCATAAAAACGGCCCAGCAGAGCCAGATCGCGCCCGGTGTTAAACAGGCCGGCGTTAAAGAAATAGGGGCTCTTACGCCCGGATTTCAGCGTGAACTCGCCAAACTTAAGAACCTGCTTGCTAAGCGCAAACTCAATAAACTGGCGCTGATACGGCTTCATGGATTCGCTCCTCATCTTACTTTTTTACGGTCAAAAAAAAGGCGACTTCTCAGTCGCCTTAAAAACTAATCTACTAACGCCGCCTTCTGCGTCGTAATAATGGATTCGATCCCCCCTCGGGCTAACGCCAGGAGAGTGAGGAGCTCTTCATGGGTGAACGGCTCGCCTTCTGCCGTACCCTGCACCTCGATGATGCGACCATCTTCGGTCATCACCACGTTCATATCGGTTTCCGCGGCAGAGTCTTCGATGTACTCCAGATCGCAGATGGCTTCGCCATTAACGATCCCAACAGAGACCGCCGCCACCATCCCTTTCATCGGGTTAGTTTTCAGCTTGCCGGCCGCCACCAGCTTATTCAGCGCGTCGGCCAGCGCCACGCAGGCACCGGTAATAGACGCGGTGCGGGTGCCGCCGTCGGCCTGCAGCACATCGCAGTCGAGGGTGATGGTAAACTCGCCCAGCGCTTTCAGATCAACCGCCGCGCGCAGCGCACGAGCGATCAGGCGCTGAATTTCCATCGTCCGGCCGCCCTGTTTGCCTTTTGCCGCTTCACGCGCGTTACGCGTGTGCGTTGAACGCGGCAGCATGCCATATTCAGCGGTGATCCACCCCTGTCCCTGTCCTTTCAGGAAACGCGGTACGCCTTCGTCAATGGAGGCGGTGCACAGCACTTTGGTATCACCGAATTCAACCAGCACAGAGCCTTCAGCGTGTTTTGTGTAATTACGGGTCAGGGTAACGGGGCGCACCTGGTTGGCGCTACGACCTGCTGGACGCATGATAGAAATCTCCGGCTTGAAACGAATGTAAGGCCGCATTATACGAATTTCATGGCGAAAAGCCTATGCCAACACCTGCCGGGCGCGCACATAATGTCAGTCCAGCGTTTTCCGATAAGATTTCAACCCTACGCCGATCACTATCACCGCCAGGCCAATCAGCGGCAACAGATCGGGTAATAATGCCGTCGCAGAATACCCTTTCAGCATAATGCCCTTTACCAACCGGATGAAGTAGGTCAGCGGCAAACAGGAGCCAATGGCTTTCGCCCAGTCGGGCATACTAATAAAAGGACTGATAAAGCCAGACAGCATAATGGAAGGGATAAAATAAAATGACGACATTTGCAGCGCCTGCAGTTGGTTTTGCGCTATGCCAGAAATACCAATGCCGATTGACAGGCAGAGGAAGACATAAATTAACAACACTAAAAAAAGCAGGAAAACGCTGCCATGAAGAGGAATATCGAATAACAGAACGGCGGCAATCAGAATTAACGTCGCCTGAAACAGGCCAATGATAACAAAAGGTGTTATCTTACCAACAATGACCTCAAGCCCGGTCAAAGGAGAAACCAGTAAATTTTCTAACGCACCGTTTTCTCTCTCACGAGTAATCGACAGAGCGGTCATCAGGATCAAGGTTGTACTGAGTATCGACCCCATAATACCGGGAATCGTATTAAACTGGGTGATCCCCTCCGGGTTAAACATGCGATGGATAATAAGCTCAAAATCATCCTCTTTTTGCTCTACACGCATTTCACCCGGCAAGTCTTGCTGAAACATCGATTTCGCAACCTGCACCAGAGCACTTAACGCATTTCCCGTGGTCATCGGATCGATAGCATCCCCCTGAATGAGCAGCTGAGGTTTTTCTCCACGCAGCATCTTGCGCGTAAACCCCTCGGGGATCGTTACGATAAAAGTGACATCACCTCGAACAAATGCTTTCTGAGCTGCCTCTTCAGAATCGACAGGTATCATCGAAAAATATCCGGTATTTTGCGCTCCTGTCACAAAAACCTGACTCATGCGTTCGCTATCGTAATTCAGTAATGCGGTAGGAAGATGATGCGGGTCCATATTTATCGCATAGCCAAGAATGATCAGCTGAAAAATAGGGGTAAGGAGTACCATGCTGATACTGACTTTATCACGACGTAATTCGTGGATCTCCTTAATAACCACACCGAACCAGCGGGTTAGAGAGAAGTTTAATTTAATTTTTTTCACAATTGTTTTTCATCAGATAGGTAAATGCGTCTTCCAGATTGGTATCGACCTGGCAGAACTCATAACCCTGTTGTTTAAAAGCAAATAGCGCGGATGCTAACTTCGCTTCATCTCTGGAAGTAACATAAAGCTGATTGCCAAAAATGACCGTTTGTTCAATATCCGGCAAGCGCTGGAGCTGCCTTTCAAGCACCGTCAGCCCAGCGCCGCTGGTTCTCACGGTAATAAGATTCTGCGAAGCGATAATCGATGCAATAGTGCCATTCGCCAGTAGCCGGCCATAAGAGAGGTAAGCAACTTTATGGCAGCGCTCAGCCTCGTCCATATAATGCGTACTCACCAGTATTGAGATCCCTTTGTCAGAGAGCTGATGCAGCATTTGCCAGAACTCCCGTCGCGCTTTTGGATCCACGCCAGCGGTCGGTTCATCCAGAAACAGCAAAACAGGTTCATGCAACATGCAGGCGGCGAGGGCCATTCTTTGCTTCCAGCCGCCAGAAAGTTCCTTAGCCAGCTGGTGCTGTCGGGAAGTAAGACCTAATTCTGTAAGCGCATCCTCAACCCGGGCCTTACGCTGGTCGAGGCCATATAATCGTGCAATAAAAAATAAGTTTTCCCGAATAGTTAAATTTCCCCACATCGAGAAATACTGAGTCATGTAGCCTATCTTTTGTTTTATTTTTTCCCGCTGAGTGAAGATGTCCATACCCAGACAAAAACCTTCACCTGAATCGGGCGTAATCAAACCGCACATCATCCGTATCGATGTCGTTTTTCCGCTACCGTTCGGACCAAGAAAACCATAAATCTCGCCTTTTGCCACCTGTAATGAGAAATCCTTTACGACATGATGTTCGCCAAAATGTTTATTGAGATTTTTCACATCAATACAAAGATTATTCATTGCCAATAATCTCCACATCAAACGGCTGGCCGATTTTCATCCGTTCAGCCTGCTCCAGGATAGGGATCGCCTCGGCCATAAAAATAAGTTTTTCACGGCGTTTCGTACTGTAAATAACCGGGGGCGTAAACTCTGCTTCAGGACTGATATAATTAATAACGCCAGGAATAGGTTCTGCACAACCGTCGCATAAAAGTCTTACCTTCGTCCCGATATTAAATTTACCAAGCATCGCCTCGGGTATAAAGAAGCGTACTTTTATATTCTCAGGTGGTAACAGACTGATTATTGGTCTGCCGGCTGAAGGACGCTCCCCAACACGATATATAATATCAAAAACTTTGGCATTTATTGGAGATACAATCGTCGTTTGCTGAACATCCCGAAGCGCTTTATCACGTTCGAGTTTTGCCGCGGCCACCATCGAGAGCTGTTGGCTAATTTCATCCTGACGGGCCGGTAGTTGCCGTGCCTTGAGTTGATTAATTAACTCTTCAACCTGTGCGCCTTTTTGCGTTAACTCATCCCTGATATCCTCCCATTCCGCCCGCGATATGGCATGGTTGGCATAAAGATGACGATATCGCCCAAGCTGCCGCTTTACCTGTGATTCTGCCGATTGGGCTTTTTTTAGCTGTGACCGTATAATATCCAGCTCTTCTGGCCGCTCTCCCGATTTCAGATTTCGTAACACTGCGCTCTCAGCTGAAAGTTTTTCTTCAGCACGCAGGAAAATATTTTGTGCATCGAAGGAGTCAATCTTCACTAACTCCTGTCCTGGAATGACATTATCGCCCTTATTAATGAAGATTCGTTCTATTTTTTCATTACCAGAATAAGAAAGGTATACAAATTCACCATGTGAATAACCGGATAGCATGTTATCCGGTTTGTTATCACATCCCGAGAGTACTAGCATCGAAATCATGACAAAGCATTTAGTTACTGACTTTTGCATTAAAACGTATCCATACGCATATCATTTCCCTTATTACTGACGGCTGGATTAAAGCATTATTACTCCAGTACCCGTTAGTCATCGTCAACTCAGTCTTTTAAATAATGTTTAACGTATACTTCATTCAATTTATCAATAGCGCTCAGATTTAACCCAGCTATCGAGTTAAAAGCCTCATCTTTAGTAAATGAAATAATCGACGATCCACCTGGTGAGAACCATTTAGCAGTCTGTTTAAAAGGCCAGGGCAGCTTATAACCTTTTTCTCTCAGAAGATGATTTAACATACTCCAGTCTTCGCTAAAATCGTTTCCGCTAAAAGGACTATCGCTTTGTGTAGTTTCTACCGTGAACAGGGCTATTGGTGTACAAAAATCAGTCGTGGTGGGAAAGTACATATTATAAAAACTCACAATCAGTTTCTGTACCTCTTCAGGAAAAGATCCTGGGATAGTCAACACACCTAATAAATATTTATAGTTGGGGTATCTTTTTATAAAATCGAATATACCTTGCCATAAATAATCAAGAACATTACCTTTTTGATAAGGTTTCTGGATAAAGCCACGACCTATTTCTACACACTGCTCTAAGCACAAATAGGCGCTATCATGATATTTAAATAAGCTATTACTATAGAGGCCAGCTATTCCATGGCGGGCGAGTTGCTCGCCAACAGGAACGAGACGGTACGCCCCCAGAATTTCTGTTTCAGCAGGATCCCACAATATAATGTGATAATAACTTTCATCAAAAATATCATTATCTCTATCTTTACCGGACCCTGAACCAATATCGCGATAACAGCGTTCGCGTAAGCGTCCTAACTCATCAATAATTGGTGAGAAACGGCCAGTATTACAGCGATAAATCAATAATTTTCTTCCATCATCAAACTGTCTTAATATTTCGCACTCATCTATCGCACTTATTAAATCCTCTCTATCTTCTTTTAGTCCTTGTGGCGAAATCGTATCGACAAGAGCTGCTCCATTCTTCCCTATGCTCTGGAGGTGCATCAAACATACATTAGCTGCTGCAGAAAGATCTTCATTGTATTTTTGCAATGAAGATAAGGTTATTTGCTGTCCGATATTGATTCCCATGGTCTTTCCACGATGGCGGAGAGCTTCACGAATAACCATTATATTTGACAGTTGCCGCCAGATCGTTGCAGTAAGATAATAAACGTTACTGTTTTTACCCGTAATATGAATAGGCACCAGCGCCGCATTATTTCTCATCGCCAGCTGTAAAAAACCGGGGTTCCACTTATGCTCCTGTAAACCTGAAAGAGACCAGTTAGCCAGTTTACCCGCTGGACATATAATTAATACGCCTCCCTCTCGCAGATGATTGTTCATCTCTCTAAATTTTTTATGGCTCATCTTACCGGCCATATTTTCAATACCAATGGTCAGTTCTGCCACCTGTGGAAATATAATTGGCAAAATGTGGTTGGCAATTATTTTTATATCTTTCCTCACCCGGGAGACCGTATGTATTAAAGCAAGACCATCGATGACTGTTGGATGATTTGAAATAACAACCGCTGCCCCATTTTCGGGTATGTTATTAAATTGATGCTGTTCGGTTGCACATTGCAATTCAAGGAGATCGACGACCGAATTAACCCATTCGACTCCACTTTGATTAACTAACCGATCGTTATATATTATACGAGTAAATTTCTTATTGCCGAAAGCGGACCTGAAAAGCCATTTTTTCCAAAAGGGTATATTTGTATTTGGGAAAAATTCTCTAATGACTTTATCAAAGATAGTGTCCATATTAAAATCCTTTTATAGAACTCATCTAAAATGACTATACTCGCGATCTTGCTGCCGGACAATACTACATAAAGTTAAATCATTGCCATTACAAAACAAATAAATATAATTAAATTGATTATATTCATGAAGAGAATGCACCCAACAGAGATATTAATACTTTTGTCATATTGAATTCAGAAAAAACATACATAATAGTTAAAGGTAATACCCCATAACATTTTTGGCGGTTATACTTTGTAAAAAATACAACGATATAGCTTTAAGACGATACAAAAACATGTGGATGATCATACTCACATTCAATAATAAAAATAGGCCTACGGTTTTTCACTCTTTTTTATTCTGCCTGAAAGCAGGGAGAGATAGCTTTACTGCGAATAGACAGAATTCATTTGATAAAAATTAACAGCATAATGATGCTTAAGCCGCGAAAGAATCAAAGCTTATTTCCTATCCGCTATAAAAGGATAGATTTCACTAAGCAAAGTAATCGCATTAAATACACCGAAGCTATGTCCCTTAAAAAATCAGTCTTGAAGTATTTCATCACTATTCCTGTTAAGTCACCGCTGGCATAGCTATAATCCTTGCATTCATTATTACGAAAACAGGAACGTCTATGATCCGCAGTATGACCGCCTATGCCCGCCGTGAAATCAAGGGTGACTGGGGTAGCGCCGCATGGGAGCTGCGCTCGGTAAACCAGCGCTATCTGGAAACGTACTTCCGCCTGCCGGAGCAGTTCCGTAGCCTGGAGCCCGTGGTACGCGAGCGCATTCGCGCCCGCCTGACTCGCGGTAAAGTCGAATGCACCCTGCGTTTTGAACAAGACCCCAGCGCTCAGGGCGAACTGATTCTCAACGAAAAGCTGGCTAAACAGCTGGTTAACGCTGCCAACTGGGTAAAAATGCAGAGCGATGAAGGGGAAATCAATCCGGTTGATATCCTGCGCTGGCCGGGCGTGATGGCCGCCAAAGAACAGGATCTTGACGCCATCGCCGCCGACATTCTGGCAGCCCTTGACGGCGCGCTGGATGACTTCATCGTCGCTCGCGAAACGGAAGGCCAGGCGCTGAAAGCGCTTATCGAGCAGCGTCTTGAAGGCGTGAGCGGCGAAGTGGCGAAAGTTCGCGCCCATATGCCGGAAATTCTCCAGTGGCAGCGCGAGCGTCTGGTCGCCAAGCTGGAAGATGCGGAAGTGCAGCTGGAGAATAACCGTCTCGAGCAAGAGCTGGTGCTGATGGCGCAGCGTATCGACGTTGCCGAAGAGCTGGACCGCCTCGAAGCCCACGTAAAAGAGACCTACAACATTCTGAAAAAGAAAGAGGCTGTGGGTCGCCGTCTCGACTTTATGATGCAGGAGTTCAACCGTGAGTCGAACACCCTGGCGTCAAAATCGATCAATGCCGAGGTCACCAACTCTGCGATTGAGCTGAAAGTGCTGATCGAGCAAATGCGCGAGCAGATCCAGAATATCGAGTAATCTCAGATACCTTTCTGAAGGCCGGTTTACCGGCCTTTTTTCATTCATTTCAAAAGCACTATTTTTTATCCAGTACCCGGCAGGTCAAAAACGCCCCTGCCGCGCACAGCAGCGTCGGGGCCAGATAGCTGTGATCCATGTGGGTGAACTCCATCACCAGCACCACCGCCGTCAGCGGCATCTGCATGGAGGCGGCGAGAAAAGCGGCTGCCCCCACCAGGGCGAAACTGCTTTCATCTCCGCCAGGGAACCCTGATTGCCAGAGCGCGCAGAGCAGCAGGCTGGCCAGCCCGCCCACCGCCAGCCCCGGGGTTAACAACCCGCCTTCCGCGCCGCCGCGCAACACCGCCAGGATCACCACCAGCTTCAGCCCTAACAGGATCGCGACCATGGAGTGAGGCAGCCCGTCGCTGAGCGCCAACTGCATCGGCCCCTTGCCATTGCCCGGTAGCGCAGGGAACCAGAGGCTAAGGACGGCCAGAAGCGAAAACGCCAGCAGACAGAACACCGGCATCTGCCAGTTACTTCGCACGCGTGAACGCGCTGCGCTGGTCGCTTTGCGAAAGAGCCAGGCGCCGGCGCCAAGAATCGGGCCCGCCAGAATCGCCCACCAGAGAAAGGTGTGCGGAAGCGCGCTGGAAACAAAATGGTATTGCGATTCATCCCCTAACCCGAGGGTGGCCGTCCAGGCGGCAATCGCCGAGGTCATTATCGCCGCCAGCGTTTTTTCCCAGCTAAACGACAGCAGCATGACCTCGAGGGTGAACAACGCCCCTGCCAGCGGGACGTTATACACCGCCGCCAGGCCCGCGCCCGCCCCACAGGCAATCAGCGTACGGGTTTCATCCTCCAGCAGGCGCAGCTTACGCGCCACCATCCCCGCTCCCAGCGCGCCCATTTCCCGAGGAGCCACTTCGCGGCCAAGCGGGGACCCCAGCGCTACGGTGACGATCTGCAGCAGAGCGTGGATCGTCGTGGTGCCCGCGGGCATGGGGACGGAAGGGTTAGCCACCGCCGCGGCAATGGAAACCCGCTTCTGCCCATAGCGACCAAGCAGCCACCAGCCAAATCCGGCGACGATGCCGCCGGCCACGATTGCCGCGATGCGACGTGGCCAGGGCGACGCCGTGACGCCCTGTAAAAATGATACCGAACCGACGATATGCGCTGGACTGTAGCCAAAAGCCAGGTGCTGAATGGCATGTAAAATCAGCGCCAGCGCCATACCGGAGAGACCGGCCAGAATCCCGGTTAATGCCACGGCCATCAGGCGAGTCAGAGAATGTTTGTTCCCGGCGGCGACACGCATTTTCTCATCTCCTCGAGAAAGAAAATAAAAGGATAAAGGTCGGGACTTAAACATTAGGTATTCATAGCGTTTTCAATATAGATAACCGATCGGGAATAAGACATTACTTTTTCTAATCTGTAAAAATTCAAAAAATAATACTTAACCGCCAAATAAAGCCAATTTAAGCCATGTTGTCATTACTTTTTCCTGGCCTAACGACTTCACTTTAGAAAATATCAATCGTGATCCTGCGCACAAATCGTTAACCTGCCGGCCACTGTCTGGGGGGATCTATGCTGCTTCATGTTCTGTATCTAATCGGTATCACCGCGGAAGCCATGACCGGAGCGCTGGCTGCCGGTCGTCGGCGGATGGACACGTTTGGCGTCATTATTATCGCCACCGCGACCGCGCTGGGCGGGGGTTCTGTTCGCGATATCCTGCTGGGACACTATCCTCTCGGCTGGGTGAAGCATCCGGAATACGTCATCATTGTCGCCGTCGCCGCCGTCCTTACCACAATTGCCGCCCCGGTAATGCCGCACCTTCGCCGGCTTTTCCTGGTGCTGGATGCGCTGGGGCTGATCGTGTTTTCCATCATCGGCGCGCAGATCGCCCTGGATATGGGCGAAGGCCCGGTTATCGCCTCTATTGCTGCGGTCATCACCGGCGTTTTCGGCGGCGTACTGCGCGATATGTTCTGCAAGCGCATTCCGCTGGTCTTCCAGAAAGAGCTGTATGCCGGGATCTCGTTTGCCGCAGCGGTACTCTATATAGCGCTGCAACACTACGTCAGCAGCCACGATGTGGTGGTCCTGGCCACGCTGCTGTTCGGCTTTACCGCCCGCATGCTGGCGCTGCGCTGGAAGCTCGGGCTACCGGTCTTCCACTACACCCACGACGCCCACTAACCGCCTCAAAACCCGGGGATGCGCTGCCTGCTAAGCCATTGCGCCAGCGCCGCCACGTCAGGGTCATGCAGGAAAGCCACTAACTGTCGGGCTCTGATCGCCCCCACGCCCGGCAGCGTGCGCCATTGCGCTTCACTCTTTGCCGTGAGGAGGCGCCAGTTTTCACTGCCAGGCTGCGCCAGCGCCCCCTGGGGCACCGGGATCCCCATCGCCAGCACCCAGCGTATAAAAGGCCGTTTACGAATAAGATCAAACTGATGCCAGAGGTGCTGCCCGCGGGCAGCCGAGATCCCCGGCATCGCCTGCAGCTGCTCCGGCGTGAGCGCCAGCCAGGAAAAAAGATGCTCCATCGGGTGCTGCTGCTGAATAACGCGCCATACGCTTTCCCCTACGCCATCGATATCCAGCGCCGACTTTGATGACAACCAGACCAGCCGGGAAAGAAACTGTTCGCTGCACTCGGGGGTGGCGAAATAGCAGGTTAGCGCATTGAATTTCGCCGTCGGCGGCGTCGGTTTATGGCGCTCGACCGTCCGCCAGACAACAGCGTCGATCCGTGGAATACCCTGGCCTGCCAGACTGATCTGCAGCTGATCGCCAACCCCGATATCCAGCGCCTGCCAGCGGCTCACAGAGCCAACGTTAACCCGCTGCACGCGTTTGTCATCCAGCCGCTGGGGCTCAAGCTCAGCCACTACGTTGAGTCTGCCGCTGCGGCCAGTACTGAAATGGATCGCCCGTACCCCCATCACCCGCGATGCCGGAGGATATTTCCAGGCTGCCAGCCACTCGCCCCTTCCCGGTGACCAGACGCGCCCCGAAGGTTCGCGTCCTTCACGCACAATCACGCCATCGCTGACGAAGGGGAGCGGCGAGCGATACCAGCGCTGGCGCCACTCCGCCACCTGCTCAACGCGCGTTACCGAATGGGTGTATTGTCCGCTGTAGCCAAACCCCGCCTGCGCCAGCAGCTGCTGTCGACGGCGCATATCCGAGGGACCGTCTGGCCAGGCCCAGATAAAAACGTCCAGCTGGCTGAGCGGCGGCGCCGCCGCGTCAGCCCGCATCATCAACCCGGCGACTTTCGCCCGCGCGTTCATTCCGCCAGCCTGCTCCTGAATATGCCCCTCCCGACGCAGAAATAGCTCCCCCTGCAGCACGCTGTTGGCCAATTCGCCGGTCGTCAGCTTCGCCAGCGCCGGGATCTGCCGCGCTCGGGCGGTCCACAACTCACCGCGCAGGCCATCCCCGCGGCTGATAGCCTGAACCAGATGCCCCTGGCGATAGACCAGGGTGACCGCCACGCCGTCCACTTTAGGCTGTACCCACAGGTCGGCTTTATTTTTCATCCAGCGGGCCACGCTGGCCTCATCCGCCAGCTTGCGCACGCCGGTATGGGCGACCGGATGACGCGTATCGCCGGTCAGCGGAGGCAGATCGTCATCCTCCGGCGTCGCGCCCGGAAAGCATTGCCGCCACTGCGCCAGGCGCAGGGTGAGCTGGTCGTAAACGTCATCGCTCACCTCGCTGGCGCCCTGTCGCCAGTAAGCCTCGTTCCAGGCGTCAATCTGCTGATGTAGACGTGCGATCTCCTGTCTGCCTTTGGCCGGCGGCCAGTCCGGACACGACGCCAGCGCGCTGGCGGAGAACATCCCTATCGCCAGCCACCCTCCTCCTTTACGCATTGCTGTCCCCTCCTTCATCACCTGGCGGAGAGTCTGCGGCAGAATGCCGGAAACCGCGACGGGCGCTTTTTCACCCTGCGAAGCGCCTTCCAGGATTTACACCTCGTTGCAGCAACGGCTGGCGAATTCAGGAAAACGGCAGGCAAAATGAAAGAAACAGCGGCAAAAAGTGTGACAAGGACTGCGTCACGCCGCGGCGACGTGTATAATAGGCTCGTATGTAGGACCTCTTTCGATAACCACATACAAAAGACACTCATGGCTCAAGGCACGCTTTATATTGTTTCCGCCCCTAGCGGCGCGGGTAAATCCAGCCTGATTCAGGCTTTATTAAAAACCCAACCGTTGTATGACACCCAGGTATCGGTTTCCCATACCACGCGGGCGCCGCGTCCGGGTGAAGTGCACGGCGAACATTATTTCTTCGTGAATCACGACGAATTCCGCTCGATGATTGGCGAAAACGCGTTTCTGGAACATGCAGAGGTCTTTGGCAACTATTACGGCACGTCGCGTAAAGCGATCGAGCAGGTGCTGGCGACCGGCGTTGATGTCTTCCTCGATATCGACTGGCAGGGCGCGCAGCAGATCCGTAAAAGCATGCCTGGCGCACGCAGCATTTTTATTCTGCCGCCGTCAAAAGATGAACTGGACCGTCGCCTGCGCGGCCGCGGCCAGGACAGCGAAGAGGTGATCGCGAAGCGAATGGCTCAGGCCGTTGCGGAAATGAGCCATTACGCCGAATATGATTATCTGATTGTGAACGATGATTTTGACACCGCCCTGAGCGACCTGAAAAATATCATCCGCGCTGAACGTCTGCGCATGAGCCGCCAAAAGCAGCGACATGGCGCTTTAATCACCAAACTATTGGCAGACTGAACCCACATTCAGTATCATGCCCAGTCATTTCTTCACCTGTGGAGCATTTTAAGTATGGCACGCGTAACTGTTCAGGACGCTGTAGAGAAAATTGGTAACCGTTTTGACCTGGTACTGGTCGCCGCGCGTCGCGCTCGTCAGATGCAGGTAGGCGGAAAGGATCCGCTGGTACCGGAAGAAAACGATAAAACCACCGTAATCGCACTGCGCGAAATCGAAGAAGGTCTGATCAACAACCAGATCCTCGACGTACGTGAGCGCCAGGAACAGCAAGAGCAGGAAGCCGCTGAATTACAAGCCGTTACCGCGATTGCTGAAGGTCGTCGTTAATCACACAGCGGGTCGCCCTTGTATCTGTTTGAAAGCCTGAATCAGCTGATTCAAAACTACCTGCCGGAAGACCAGATCAAACGTCTGCGGCAGGCGTATCTCGTTGCACGTGACGCTCACGAGGGTCAGACACGTTCAAGCGGTGAACCTTATATCACGCACCCGGTCGCGGTAGCCTGTATTCTGGCCGAGATGAAGCTCGACTACGAAACGCTGATGGCCGCGCTGCTGCATGATGTGATTGAAGATACTCCCGCCACCTACCAGGACATGGAACAGCTTTTTGGTAAAAGCGTCGCCGAACTGGTAGAGGGGGTATCGAAACTTGATAAGCTCAAGTTCCGCGACAAGAAAGAGGCACAGGCCGAAAACTTTCGCAAAATGATCATGGCGATGGTGCAGGACATCCGCGTCATCCTCATCAAGCTTGCCGACCGCACCCACAACATGCGTACCCTGGGCTCGCTACGCCCGGATAAACGCCGCCGCATCGCCCGCGAAACGCTGGAAATCTACAGCCCGCTGGCGCACCGTTTAGGTATCCATCACATCAAAACCGAGCTCGAAGAGCTGGGCTTTGAGGCGCTGTACCCGAACCGCTACCGCGTCATTAAAGAGGTGGTCAAAGCGGCGCGCGGCAACCGTAAAGAGATGATCCAAAAGATTCTCTCGGAAATCGAAGGGCGTTTGCAGGAAGCGGGGATCCCCTGCCGCGTCAGCGGTCGCGAAAAGCATCTGTACTCGATCTACTGCAAAATGGTGCTTAAAGAGCAGCGTTTTCACTCGATCATGGATATCTACGCCTTCCGCGTTATCGTCCATGATGCCGATGTCTGCTACCGCGTGCTTGGCCAGATGCACAGCCTCTATAAACCGCGTCCAGGTCGTTTCAAAGATTACATCGCTATTCCGAAAGCGAACGGCTATCAGTCTTTGCACACCTCGATGATCGGCCCCCACGGCGTCCCGGTCGAGGTACAAATTCGTACCGAAGACATGGACCAGATGGCGGAGATGGGGGTCGCGGCGCACTGGGCTTATAAAGAGCACGGCGGCGAAAGCAGCACCACCGCGCAAATCCGCGCCCAGCGCTGGATGCAGAGCCTGCTGGAGCTGCAGCAGAGCGCCGGCAGCTCGTTTGAATTTATCGAGAGCGTTAAATCCGATCTGTTCCCCGATGAGATTTACGTTTTCACCCCGGAAGGGCGCATTGTCGAACTGCCCGCTGGCGCCACGCCGGTGGACTTCGCCTATGCGGTGCATACCGATATCGGCCATGCCTGCGTCGGCGCGCGCGTCGACCGCCAGCCCTATCCGCTGTCGCAGCCGCTCTCCAGCGGTCAGACTGTCGAAATTATTACCGCGCCGGGCGCACGTCCGAATGCCGCCTGGCTGAACTTTGTCGTCAGCTCGAAGGCGCGCGCCAAGATCCGTCAGCTGCTGAAAAACCTCAAGCGCGATGACTCGGTCAGCCTTGGTCGCCGTCTGCTCAACCACGCGCTGGGCGGTAGCCGCAAACTCGCCGAGATCCCGCCGGAGAATATCCAGCGCGAGCTCGACCGGATGAAGCTGGCCTCGCTTGACGATCTGCTGGCGGAGATCGGTCTGGGCAACGCCATGAGCGTGGTGGTGGCGAAAAACCTGCAGCAGGGCGAAGCCGCTGCGGCGCCGGTGCCGGCCAATGCCTCAAACCACGGCCATCTGCCGATCAAAGGCGCCGATGGCGTGCTGATCACTTTCGCCAAGTGCTGTCGCCCGATCCCCGGTGACCCGATTATCGCCCACGTCAGTCCTGGCAAAGGGCTGGTTATCCATCATGAATCCTGTCGTAACATCCGCGGCTACCAGAAAGAGCCGGAGAAATTTATGGCGGTTGAGTGGGATAAAGAGACCGCTCAGGAGTTCATTACGGAGATCAAGGTGGATATGTTTAACCACCAGGGCGCACTGGCTAACCTGACGGCGGCGATCAACACCGCCTCTTCCAATATCCAGAGCCTGAATACGGAAGAGAAAGATGGCCGCGTATACAGCGCCTTTATCCGCCTGACCGCCCGCGACCGCGTGCATCTGGCGAATATCATGCGCAAAATACGCGTCATGCCGGACGTGATTAAAGTCACCCGTAACCGAAATTAGCTTTTAGACAAAACATTCGAATTGCATCAAGGCGGCAAGCGAATGACAAATCTGCCGGGAGCAGATTTGAACGCTGCCTGCAGCGCCCCCGTCAGGGGCGAAGCCCAGGGATGGGCTGCGTGATCCGCAGCGGCTAAAGAGGTAATTCGAAGGATTAAGAGTAATGAATTCACAGCGTTATGCGCGTATCTGCGAGATGCTCGCCAGGCGTCAGCCTGACCTGACGGTCTGCATGGAGCAGGTCCATAAGCCCCATAACGTCTCTGCGGTCATCCGGACCGCAGACGCCGTTGGCGTACACGAGGTGCACGCGGTCTGGCCGAGCAGCCGGATGCGCACCATGGCCTCCGCCGCCGCGGGCAGCAACAGCTGGGTGCAGGTGAAAACCCACCGTACCATCGCAGATGCCGTCGGCCACCTCAAAGGCCAGGGTATGCAAATCCTCGCCACCCATCTTTCCGACAAAGCCATCGATTTCCGTGAAATCGACTATACGCGCCCAACCTGCATCCTGATGGGTCAGGAGAAAACCGGCATCACTCAGGAAGCGCTGGCCCTGGCGGATCAGGACATTATTATCCCGATGATCGGCATGGTGCAGTCGCTGAACGTCTCCGTCGCCTCGGCGCTGATCCTGTATGAAGCCCAGCGGCAGCGACAGAATGCCGGGATGTACCAACGCGCCAACAGCATGCTGCCGCCGGAAGAGCAACAGCGCCTGCTGTTTGAAGGCGGCTATCCGGTGCTGGCCCGCGTCGCGAGACAAAAAGGGCTGCCTTACCCCCACGTTAACGAGCAGGGCGAAGTGGAAGCCGATGCCGCGTGGTGGGCCACCATGCAGGCTGCGAGGTAAACCCGATGTCAGGCCGCCTGTTAGATGCCGTTCCGCTCAGTTCACTCACCGGCGTCGGGGCTGCGCAGAGCAGCAAGCTGGCGAAGATCGGCCTGCATACGGTACAGGATCTGCTGCTGCACCTGCCTTTGCGCTACGAAGATCGCACCCATCTTTATCCGATAGCCGATCTGCTTCCCGGCGTTTATGCCACCGTGGAAGGCGAAGTGCTCAACAGCAATATCACCTTCGGCGGCCGCCGAATGATGACCTGCCAGATCAGCGACGGCACCGGCATCCTCACCATGCGCTTTTTCAACTTCAACGCGGCGATGAAAAACAGCCTCGCGACCGGTCGACGCGTGCTGGCCTACGGTGAAGCCAAACGCGGGAAGTACGGCGCCGAAATGATCCACCCGGAATATCGCGTCCAGGGCGATATGAGCACCCCGGAGCTACAGGAGACCCTAACGCCGGTCTATCCGACTACCGAGGGCATTAAGCAGGCGACCCTGCGCAAGCTCACCGATCAGGCGCTCGAGCTGCTGGAGACCTGCGCTATCGGCGAACTCCTGCCGCCGGAGCTGGCGCAGGGGATGATGAGCCTGCCGGAGGCGCTGCGCACCCTGCATCGTCCGCCGCCATCGTTATTGCTTAGCGAGCTGGAAAGCGGCAAGCACCCGGCGCAGCAGCGCCTGATTCTGGAAGAGCTGCTAGCGCACAACCTCAGCATGCTGGCGCTGCGGGCAGGCGCCCAGCGCTATCACGCCCTGCCGCTCGGCGCCAACGATACCCTGAAAAATCAGCTGCTGGCCTCCCTGCCCTTTAAGCCCACCGGCGCGCAGGCGCGGGTCACCGCCGAGATCGAGCGCGATATGGCGCTGGACGTGCCAATGATGCGCCTGGTGCAGGGCGACGTCGGCTCCGGTAAAACGCTGGTCGCCGCCCTGGCCGCGTTGCGCGCTATCGCCCACGGCAAACAGGTGGCGCTGATGGCGCCCACCGAACTGCTCGCCGAGCAGCACGCCAATAACTTCCGCAGCTGGTTTGCACCGCTGGGCATTGAAGTCGGCTGGCTGGCGGGCAAACAGAAAGGCAAAGCCCGCCAGGCGCAGCAGGACGCGATCGCCAGCGGCGAGGTGCAGATGATTGTCGGCACCCACGCCATCTTCCAGGAACAGGTGCAGTTTAATGGCCTGGCGCTGGTGATTATCGACGAACAGCACCGCTTCGGTGTACACCAGCGGCTGGCGCTGTGGGAGAAAGGTCAGCAGCAGGGTTTCCATCCGCATCAGCTGATCATGACCGCCACGCCGATCCCGCGCACCCTGGCGATGACCGCCTACGCCGACCTCGATACCTCGGTTATCGACGAGCTGCCGCCGGGCCGAACCCCGGTGACCACCGTCGCTATCCCGGACACCCGGCGCAGCGATATTATCGACCGCGTGCGCAACGCCTGCACCCACGAAGGCCGCCAGGCCTATTGGGTCTGTACCCTCATCGAAGAGTCCGATCTGCTGGAGGCCCAGGCGGCGGAAGCCACCTGGGAGGAGCTCAAGCTGGCGCTGCCGGAGCTGAATATCGGTCTGGTGCACGGGCGGATGAAACCGGCGGAAAAGCAGGCGGTGATGCAGGCTTTCAAGCAGGGCGAAATGCACCTGCTGGTAGCCACGACGGTCATTGAAGTCGGTGTCGACGTGCCGAACTCGAGCCTGATGATTATCGAAAACCCGGAACGTCTGGGTCTGGCGCAGCTGCACCAGCTCAGAGGGCGCGTCGGGCGCGGCGCGGTCGCTTCCCACTGCGTGCTACTCTATAAATCGCCGCTCTCTAAAACGGCGCAGAAGCGTCTGCAGGTGCTACGCGACAGCAACGACGGTTTCGTCATCGCGCAGAAAGACCTTGAAATTCGCGGTCCCGGCGAGCTGCTCGGCACCCGCCAGACCGGCAACGCCGAGTTTAAAGTGGCGGATTTACTGCGCGATCAGGCGATGATCCCCGACGTTCAGCGCATTGCGCGCCACATTCATGAACGCTATCCGCTGCAGGCCCAGGCGCTGATCGAGCGCTGGATGCCGGAAACCGAACGCTATTCCAACGCGTAGCGCGCTTTTGCCGCGCTGCGGGCAATTTTTCTACACAATGAGTGGATTATGAAACGAGAACTGGCCATCGAATTTTCGCGTGTCACCGAAGCCGCCGCGCTGGCGGGCTATAAATGGCTGGGCCGCGGCGATAAAAACTCCGCCGACGGCGCCGCGGTGAACGCCATGCGCATTATGCTTAACCTCGTCAATATCGACGGCACCATCGTCATTGGCGAGGGCGAAATCGATGAAGCGCCGATGCTCTATATCGGCGAAAAAGTGGGCACCGGCAAGGGCGATGCGGTGGATATCGCCGTCGATCCCATCGAAGGCACCCGGATGACGGCGATGGGCCAGGCTAACGCCCTGGCGGTGATGGCGGTCGGCGATAAAGGCTGCTTCCTCAACGCGCCGGATATGTATATGGAAAAGCTGATTGTCGGCCCGGGCGCTAAAGGCGCTATCGACCTCAGTCTGCCGCTGGAAGAGAACCTGCGCAATATCGCCCGCGCACTGAACAAGCCGCTGGGCGAGCTGACCGTCACCGTGCTGGCGAAACCGCGCCACGACGCGGTGATTGCTCAGCTGCAGCAGCTGGGCGTGCGCGTGTTCGCCATTCCCGATGGCGACGTCGCGGCCTCCATTCTCACCTGCATGCCGGATAGCGAAGTCGACGTGCTGTACGGCATCGGCGGCGCGCCGGAAGGGGTGGTTTCCGCCGCGGTGATCCGCGCGCTCGACGGCGATATGCAGGGCCGCCTGCTGGCTCGTCACCACGTGAAGGGCGACAGCGAAGAGAATCGTCGCATCGGTGAAAACGAGCTGGCGCGCTGCAAAACCATGGGCATCGAAGCGGGTAAAGTGCTGCGCCTTGATGAAATGGCGCGCAGCGATAACGTCGTCTTCTCCGCCACCGGCATCACCAAAGGCGATCTGCTGGACGGCATCACCCGTAAGGGCAATATGGCCACCACCGAGACGCTGCTGATCCGCGGCAAGTCGCGCACCATCCGTCGGATCCAGTCGATTCATTACCTCGACCGTAAAGATCCGGACGTCCAGCAGCACATCCTGTAATGCCGCTTTCTCTCCTCCAGGCAACCGTCCGCGGGCGGTTGTCCTGTTCTTCGTTTATATTTGATCAATAGAGCTTTCTTGCGCCTGCGGGGTGGAAATCTTGCCCGTCTGGGCCGAAGATAAAGCATCGCTTGGCAACAGGAGAAGACGATGGCGGACTGGGTTAGCGGCAAAGTGACAAAAGTGGAGTACTGGACGGATGCCTTGTTCAGTTTATACGTGCAGGCGCCGGTTCAGCCGTTTACCGCCGGGCAATTTACCAAGCTCGGGCTGGAAATCGACGGCGAACGCGTGCAGCGCGCCTACTCCTACGTCAACGCTCCCGGCAATCCCGATCTCGAGTTCTATCTGGTCACCGTCCCGGAAGGCAAACTGAGCCCGCGTCTGGCGGCGCTGAAGCCGGGCGATAAGGTCCAGGTGGTGAGCGAAGCGGCTGGCTTCTTCGTCCTCGAGGAAGTACCGAATTGCGATACCCTGTGGATGCTGGCGACGGGCACCGCGCTTGGGCCTTACCTGTCGATTCTCCAGGAAGGCAAAGATCTTGAGCGCTTTAACCATCTGGTGCTGGTCCATGCCGTGCGCTACGCCGCGGACCTGAGCTATCTGCCGCTGATGCGCGAGCTTGAGCAGCGCTACGCCGGCAAATTACGCATCCAGACGGTGGTCAGTCGCGAAACCGTGGCAGGCTCGCTGACCGGCCGGGTGCCGTTCCTGATTGAAACCGGGGCGCTGGAGGAGGCGGTCGGCCTGCCGATGACCAACGACACCAGCCATGTGATGCTGTGCGGCAACCCGCAGATGGTGCGCGATACCCAACAGCTGTTAAAAGAGACCCGGCAGATGACTAAACATCTGCGTCGCCGGCCGGGCCACATGACGGCGGAGCACTACTGGTAATCAGGCGTCCGCTTTCCAGCGCACGTCCTGGGTCTCCTTGCCGAACTTATTCTCGCCCTGGGTGCCGACAAACGCCCCCAGGTCGATCAGCATCATGACGATAATCAGCGTCGGCACAAAGCGCCCGACGCCCCACTGCCAGACCTGCGGCAGCATCGCCCAGTTCCCCGCCAGCAGCATCCACGCCAAAATCATCAGCAGCGCCCACAGTCCGGATTTGCCGCGATCGTGCAGTCGCTTCACCACCACCGCCGCCGTCGGCCACAGCAGGCAGACGATAATAAACGCCGCCGTCTGCAGATTAAGCAGATTGCTCCCTGCCAGGGTGAACAGAGCGCTCATGGTCACCAGCCAGATGGCAATCCAGATCCAGAAATCGCGGCGGCCAATGCGCCCTTTAATTGAGAATAACCACTGCTGTAGGGTCATGCGTTTTTCCTTATCATCATCGTCTGCGTAGTTTACCCTGGCGTCGTGACTTTTTGACAAGCGCCGCGCTTCCCGATTTAATCGTCAGCAGGCAAAAAAAGGAACGACGGGCATGAAGAAGTGGACAATCTTGTGTTTCAGTGGGCTGATGGGCCTTGCCGTCGGCCCGCACGCGTTGTCCGCAGAAAGCGAATCGACGACCGCTGCTCCCTACCTGCTCGCCGGCGCGCCGAGCTTTGACTTGTCGATCAGCCAGTTCCGGGAAAAATTTAACGCCGATAACCCGAAGCTGCCTCTGAATGAATTCCGTTCCATATCAACCAGCCGCGATCGGGCTAACCTGACCCGCGCCGCCAGCAAGATAAACGAAAATCTCTATGCCTCCACCGCGCTGGAGCGCGGCACGCTGAAGATCAAATCCATGCAGATCACCTGGCTACCGATCCAGGGGCCGGAGCAAAAAACGGCGAAGGCCAAAGCGCTGGAGTATATGAGCGCCATGATCCGCGCCTTCGTGCCCACCCTTAGCCCGGCGCAGAGCCAGCAAAAACTGCAGAAACTGCTGACCGCCGGCAAAGGCAAACGCTACTTCGCCGACACCGAGGGCGCCGTGCGCTATGTGGTGGCAGATCATGGCGAAAAGGGTCTGACCTTCGCTATTGAACCGATTAAGCTGGCGCTATCTGAAACGCTGGAAGGTAACAATAAATGACAAAAAGCAAAGCCTTTCCAGTGACGAGTCTCTATACTGTTTCACAGACCATGCTGCCCTCTGGGGCGGCTATATTCCTTAATTCGCTTAAGTAGCGTGGAGAATTAAAATGCGACATCCTTTAGTGATGGGTAACTGGAAACTGAACGGCAGCCGCCACATGGTAAACGAACTGGTTGCGAACCTGCGTACCGAGCTGGCTGGCGTAAGCGGCTGTGCAGTTGCCATCGCCCCGCCGGAAATGTATCTGGACCTGGCTAAGCGTGCGGCAGAAGGCAGCCACATCCACCTGGGCGCGCAGAACGTTGACGTGAACCTGTCCGGCGCTTTCACCGGTGAAACCTCCGCCGAAATGCTGAAAGATATCGGCGCGCAGTACATCATCATCGGCCACTCCGAGCGTCGTACCTACCACAAAGAATCCGACGAGCTGATCGCGAAGAAATTCGCCGTGCTGAAAGAGCAGGGTCTGACTCCGGTACTGTGCATCGGTGAAACCGAAGCGGAAAACGAAGCGGGCAAAACGGAAGAAGTTTGCGCGCGTCAGATCGACGCGGTACTGAAAACGCAGGGCGCTGCCGCTTTCGAAGGCGTGGTTATCGCTTACGAACCCGTATGGGCTATCGGTACCGGCAAATCCGCGACCCCGGCTCAGGCTCAGGCGGTGCACAAATTCATCCGTGACCACATTGCTAAAGCTGACGCCAAAATCGCTGAGCAAGTGATCATCCAGTACGGCGGTTCCGTTAACGCTGGCAACGCAGCAGAGCTGTTCACCCAGCCGGACATCGACGGCGCGCTGGTTGGCGGCGCTTCCCTGAAAGCAGACGCTTTCGCGGTGATCGTGAAAGCTGCAGAAGCGGCGAAAAAAGCCTAATCCGCTTTTCCCGGCGGCGACACGCGACCGGGATGACTGATAAATCTCTGAAGCCCGGCTTCGCACAGCGCAAGCCGGGCTTTTTTTGCCGCTACAGTTTCCCCAACAGCTGATACCAGGCGTAGTCCAGCGGCAGCAAAATCAAATAGCTCACCGCCGCCAGCGCCAGACACAGCAGCATCCCCGCCCTCGCCGGGACCTTGCCTAACCCCATCGCGACCACGATCGGCGACGCTTGATACGGCAGCAGCGGCGTGGAATAGCCCAGCACCTGAATCATAATTACGCTCAGCAACGGGAAGCCGGTGGCGTCGGCAAAGCTCTGGGCAAAGGTGGTGTAGAGCGCCGGCACGCCGTTGGCGGTCATAATAAAGTTCAGCGCGCTGGTTATCCCGGTCAGAGCGAGAAAGCTGGTGAAAGGATTGTCTTTATCCAGGGGCATCACTTCCAGCAGCGCATTGCCCACCACGCCGCCAATCCCGGTTTGGGTGACGGTGATCGCCAGCCCCAGAATCCCGGCGACGTAGATGCAGGTGCGCATATTCACGCCGCTGGCAAACTCCTCGCCGCTGATAAAGCCCACCCGCGGCAGCAGCGTTACCACCGCCGCCGCCAGGCCGGTCCACGCCGGGCCGACGCCGTGCCAGCTCTCGGTCACCCACAGCGTGAGGACCACCGCCAGCAGCCACGCCAGACGCTTCTCGTCGCGGCTCATCGCCGGCAGCGGCGCCAGGTCGCGCGGCGGATGCGGCTTACCAGGAAACAGCCAGCAGATTAGCGCCACCAGCACCGCCCCTTTCAGCCAGCCAAGCACCGGCGTATGCAGCAGTAAATAGGGGACATAATTCAGGTGGATACCGTACGAGCCTTCCGCCGCGCCGCTCATCACCAGATTCGGCACGTTGGCGGGCAGAATGGTCGCCGACAGCTGAAAGGTGCCGAATCCCACCGCCAGCGCCAGGCCGAACCAGCCGCGGCTACCGTCGGCAATGGCCGCCCGGCGGGCCATCGCCGCCACGATCGGCATCAGCAGCGCGATGCGCCCCATGTTGGAAGGCATCACGAACGCCAGGGCGTAGCTCAGGAGTACCACGCTGGCGACCATCCGCAGCCAGGAGTCGGTTAGCCGCGCAGACAACGCCTGCGCCGCCCGGTCCGCCAGCCCGGTTTTACGGATCGCGATGCCGAGCACAAAGCCGCTGAACACCAGCCAGAAGGCCGAGGAGGCAAAGCCGCCAAAGATCACCTCCGGCGGGGCGATTTTCGCCATCATCGCCGCAGCGAAAAACAGCAGCGCGGTGATAAACTCCGGCAGCAGCGACGTCGCCCAGAGCACAATGGTGACGCCGACAATCAGTGAAGGGAGGAACAGCGGGTGGGTAAGCCAGAGCGACATGCCTGTCTCCTGTCGTTTTTTTCAGCAAGAATACGACGACAGGTAAGACAGGTAAACGCCAGAACTAGTGGTTTGCGTTAAGGATGGCGCAGCGATGATCCTGAATCTCTTCCGCCGAGGCCCGGTTCAGGGAGAGCAGGTTACGCTCCGTCGCCAGCAGCACCAGCGAGCCGTCGCCCTGCTGGGCCATCGCCAGCGCGAAGCGTCCCATATGCTGACGCGCCTCCGGCACCTCTTCCGCCAGCATCAGGAATGGGCTGCGCTGGGCCAGCTCCGCCTCCGTCACCCGGCGCGCCAGGTATTCATGGCCCTCAAGCCCACCCGGTAGCGGCAGCCAGCGGCTGCTGATCGCCGCCGCATCCTTATCTAACTGCGCGCGCACATCGGGGCGCAGGCAAGAGATATGAATATGGAAATGGTTTTGCGTGCGTCCGCTGCGCGAGTTGATTGCCAGCGATACCGCGTTATCCGGAACCGGCGCGCCGTGGCGCTGGCTCATGATTTCACGCCCCTGCCAGGCCTGCCAGAAGAAGTTGGGCGTCAGCGGATCCAACAGCAGCGGGCTTTCGGTGCCGTTAATGCGGTAGGTCGGCATCAGCAAATACTGCAGCGGGCCGTTACGGTCTTTAAACAGCACATAGCCGCCCTTGAGGTTCACTTCGGCGCACGGCGACGGGTTTTGCTGCTGTTGCTGATGGGGAACGCACTGCTGCAGAACAATCTTGCGCAACGCGTCCGGGTTGCCAGAGTGCAGCCAGTAGTAGCCGCCGGCCAGCGCCGCGAGGATCGCCACCAGCAGCGCCAGCAAAAAGTATCTTACTCTTCTCATTTTCATTCCCTGTTAAGCCTGAAGCGGAAGAGTAACGTAATTTGATGACTAAATGAAAACAGATGACGGGCGGGGCGCTTTTCCGGATGGCGTCTGACGCCGTACCCGGGCTACGTACGGCGCAAAACTGTAGCCCTGCTAAGCGTAGCGCAAGCAGGGACAAGAGGATTAACGCTGGCTAATCTGGTCGAAGGTGCCGCCGTTGGAGAAGTGCGCTTTCTGCGCTTTCGTCCAGCCGCCGAACTCCTGATCGATGGTGAACAGCTTCAGTTTCGGGAATTCATTAGCATATTTCTTCGCCACGTTCGGATCGCGCGGACGGTAGAAGTTCTTCGCCGCAATCTCCTGGCCTTCCGGCGAGTAGAGATACTTCAGGTACGCTTCCGCCACCTGACGGGTGCCTTTCTTATCCACGACTTTATCGACCACCGAAACGGTCGGCTCAGCCAGAATCGACTCACTCGGAGTCACGATTTCAAACTTGTCTTTGCCCAGTTCGTTGGTCGCCAGCAGCGCTTCGTTTTCCCAAGCGATCAGCACATCGCCGATCCCGCGTTCTACGAAGGTATTGGTCGAACCGCGCGCGCCGGAGTCCAGCACTTCCACGTTTTTATACAGCGCCTTGACGAACTCCTGGGCTTTCGCCTGGTCGCCATGGTTCTGATGCAGGGCATAGCCCCAGGCCGCCAGGTAGTTCCAGCGAGCGCCGCCGGAGCTTTTCGGGTTCGGGGTAATGACCGACACGCCCGGTTTGATCAGGTCGTTCCAGTCATGGATCTGTTTCGGGTTGCCCTTACGGACGAGGAACACGATGGTGGAAGTATAGGGCGCGGAGTTATCCGGCAGGCGCTTCAGCCAGTTTTTATCGATACGGCCGCGCTCGGCGATCGCGTCGACGTCGTAGGCCAGCGCCAGCGTAACCACATCCGCTTCAATACCGTTAATCACCGAGGTCGCCTGCTTGCCGGAGCCGCCGTGCGACTGGCGGATCACCACGTTGTCGCCGGTCTCCTGCTTCCAGTGCGCGCTGAACGCTTTGTTGTACTGTTCGTACAGCTCGCGCGTTGGATCATAAGATACGTTTAATAGCTGAATGTCTTTTGCCAGAACGCTGGCGGATGCCAGCAACAGAGTTAACCCTACGCCCCACTTATTCATCGCACCGCTCTCTTTATGTCGTGTTGTGATGGGCTAAGCGTGCCAGAAAGCGATTCAATGATTAAAGAATAAAAAAAGATTGGCTATAACTTGCGAGAATAAAGGAAGGGATAAGGAACACCCCCTCCCTGGCGGGAGAGGGCGCGAAGCGATTAGACTTCTTCCATGCGGCCCAGCAGCGCCTGCAGACGCTCCTGCCAGCCCTGCTGCTGCTCTTTCAGCTGGCTGTTTTCGCGCTCCAGCTCTTCACGACCATGCTGCGCGCTCTGAACTTCCTGCGCCAGGGTGTTGTTCTTTTCTTTCAGCTCTTCGATTTCCATCTGCAACAGAGTGATGGTATCAATCGCCTGCTGAACCTTAGATTCTAATTTCTCAAACACTTCTAATGACATCGTCATACCTCTCCTGAACTTGCAAGGCGTTGATAGAAACTGGTGTTTCGTATACGCGGTCCCGCCTTAACGAAAATTAGCGCACATAGCGGTGTTATCGTCGATTGTATGAATCCCCGCCTCCCCTGTCCAGCGGCAAGCCGCGCAGATTGCGGTTTGCAACACTTTTCAGTCTTTACCTGGTACTTTCAGCGCAGTTCGCTCGTACTTCATGAGCCATTGTTAATTTTATGGTTAACAAAATGCGAGGTGAAACGCTCCGGCAGCGCGCTCAATGCGCGCGAATGGCGCGAAAACGCTCATTTTCTTGACGTGGTACACACATTTGAAGTTCGATATTTCTCGTTTTTGCTCGTTAACGATAAATTAACACTATGCCTACATGGCAATATGGTCGTCTGTGACCGCCCTACATACAATAATCATCACCACGCTTCAGGATTCGATTATGAGCCAAACATCAACCTTAAAAGGCCAGTGCATCGCAGAGTTCCTCGGTACCGGGTTGTTGATCTTTTTCGGCGTTGGGTGCGTGGCTGCGCTCAAGGTCGCGGGAGCCAGCTTCGGACAATGGGAAATCAGCATCATCTGGGGTCTGGGCGTCGCCATGGCGATCTACCTGACCGCCGGGGTATCCGGTGCGCACCTTAACCCTGCGGTGACCATCGCGCTCTGGCTGTTCGCCTGCTTCGATGGCCGCAAAGTGGTTCCTTTTATTATTTCGCAATTCGCTGGCGCCTTTTGCGCTGCGGCATTAGTTTACGGGCTTTATTACAATCTTTTCCTCGATTATGAAACCACCCACCATATGGTACGCGGCAGCGTGGAAAGCCTTGATCTGGCTGGCATCTTCTCCACTTACCCGAACCCGCATATCAATTTTGTGCAGGCCTTCGCGGTAGAGATGGTGATTACCGCTATCCTGATGGGCGTCATCCTGGCGCTGACCGACGATGGCAACGGCGTGCCGCGCGGCCCGCTGGCGCCGCTGCTGATCGGCCTGCTGATCGCGGTGATTGGCGCCTCCATGGGCCCGCTGACCGGCTTCGCCATGAACCCGGCGCGTGATATCGGCCCGAAAGCCTTCGCCTGGCTGGCCGGCTGGGGTGATGTCGCCTTCACCGGCGGCAAAGATATACCTTATTTCCTGGTGCCGCTGTGCGCACCGGTGGTCGGCGCGGCGCTGGGCGCGTTCAGCTATCGTAAGCTGATTGGCCGCCACCTGCCTTGCGACACCTGCGTGGACGAAGAGCAACAGAGCCCCTCCTCTTCCACCACTCAACATAAAGCTTCGCTGTAATCTGACTACGGGACACCGACTATGACCGACAAAAAATATATCGTTGCGCTTGACCAGGGCACTACCAGCTCCCGGGCCGTTGTGATGGATCATGATGCCAATATCGTCAGCGTCTCCCAGCGAGAATTCGAACAAATTTATCCTAAGCCAGGCTGGGTCGAACACGACCCGATGGAAATCTGGGCGTCCCAAAGCTCGACGCTGGTCGAAGCGCTGGCCAAAGCGGATATCAACTCCGATCAGATCGCGGCCATCGGTATCACCAACCAGCGTGAGACCGTGGTGGTGTGGGAGCGTGAGACCGGCAAACCGATCTATAACGCCATCGTCTGGCAGTGCCGCCGCACCGCAGAGATCTGCGAGCAGCTCAAGCGTGACGGGATGGAGGAGTATATCCGCAAGGCCACTGGCCTGGTGGTGGACCCCTACTTCTCCGGCACCAAGGTGAAATGGATCCTCGACCATGTCGAAGGTTCCCGTGAGCGTGCGAAGCGCGGTGAGCTGCTGTTTGGCACCGTGGACACCTGGCTTATCTGGAAGATGACCCAGGGTCGCGTGCACGTCACCGACTACACCAACGCCTCGCGCACCATGCTGTTCAACATCCACGACCTGGACTGGGACGATAAGATGCTCGACGCGCTGGATATTCCGCGCGCCATGCTGCCGGAAGTGCGCAAGTCGTCCGAAGTGTACGGCCAGACCAACATCGGTGGTAAAGGCGGGACCCGTATTCCTATCGCCGGGATCGCCGGTGACCAGCAGGCGGCCCTGTTCGGCCAGCTGTGCGTCAAGGAAGGGATGGCGAAAAATACCTATGGCACCGGCTGCTTTATGCTGATGAACACCGGCGAAAAAGCGGTGACCTCCACTCACGGTTTGCTGACCACCATCGCCTGCGGTCCGCGCGGCGAGGTGAACTACGCTCTGGAAGGGGCGGTGTTTATGGCTGGCGCCTCCATTCAGTGGCTGCGCGACGAGATGAAGCTCATCAGCGATGCGTTCGACTCCGAGTACTTCGCCACCAAAGTGAAGGACACCAACGGCGTGTATGTCGTGCCCGCGTTCACCGGTCTTGGCGCGCCTTACTGGGACCCGTATGCCCGCGGCGCGATTTTCGGCCTCACCCGCGGCGTGAACTCGAACCACATTATCCGTGCGACGCTGGAGTCCATCGCCTATCAGACCCGCGACGTGCTGGAAGCAATGCAGGCTGACTCCGGTATCCGTCTGCATGCCCTGCGCGTGGACGGCGGCGCGGTGGCCAACAACTTCCTGATGCAGTTCCAGTCCGATATCCTCGGCACCCGTGTGGAGCGTCCGGAAGTGCGCGAAGTCACAGCCCTGGGCGCCGCCTATCTGGCCGGGCTGGCGGTCGGCTTCTGGCAGAACCTTGATGAGCTGCAGGAGAAAGCGGTGATTGAGCGCGAATTCCGCCCGGGCATTGAAACCACCGAGCGCAACTATCGCTACAGCGGCTGGAAGAAAGCGGTGAAACGCGCCCTGGCGTGGGAAGAGCACGACGAAGCGTAAGATTGTTGAGGTATTCCCGGCTGGCGGCGTAAACGCCTTGGCCGGGATACAACCAGCAGGCCGCACACCCCGTAGCCCGGCTAAGCGCAGCGCGAGCCGGGGAGAAGCCGCGCCAACGCATAAATCCCGGGGTATCCCCGGGTTGCGGCGTAAACGCCTTACCCGGGCTACACAGCCCGCAGACCGCATAATCAGGTAGCGCACCGCCTCCGGGTTTTTATCAGCCAAACACCGGCAGCAGCAGAAACAGCTTAATCACCAGCGCGTTGACGATATCGATAAAGAACGCCCCCACCATCGGCACCACCAGGAAGGCCATGTGCGACGGGCCAAAACGGTCGGTAATCGCCTGCATATTGGCAATCGCCGTCGGCGTTGCCCCCAGACCAAACCCACAGTGGCCCGCCGCCAGCACCGCGGCATCGTAGTTTTTGCCCATCATCCGGTAGGTGACGAACACCGCATACAGCGCCATCGCCAACGCCTGGACCGCCAGGATAATAATCATCGGCAGCGCCAGGGAGGCCAACTCCCACAGTTTGAGGCTCATCAGCGCCATGGCGAGGAACAGCGACAGGCTGACGTTGCCCAGCACCGACACCGCGCGATCGAACACCCGATACAACCCCGCCAGCGCCAGGCTGTTGCTAAGGATCACGCCGATAAACAGCACGCAGACGAAGGTCGGCAGCTCAAAGACGCTGCCCGCCAGCAGTTGCGCAACCACCTTGCCCAGCGTCAGACAGATGGCGATCAGGGCGATACTCTCGATCAGCACCAGCGACGTGATCACCCGCCCCACGTCCGGCTTTTCAAAGGCGGTCGGCGCCACCTGATCGTCCGGCGTCCCGTCAGGAGAGGAAGAGTGCTTCACCAGGTAACGCGCCACCGGGCCGCCGATCAGACCGCCGAGCACCAGGCCGAAGGTCGCGCAGGCCATCGCCACCTCCGTGGCATTGGCAAAACCATAGCGCTCAATGAACAGCTTGCTCCACGCCGCGCCGGTGCCGTGGCCGCCGGAAAGGGTGATAGTGCCGGCCAGCAGCCCCATCAGCGGATCCAGCCCCAGCAGCTTCGCCATGCCGATACCGAGAGCGTTCTGCAGCAGCAGCAGACCAACCACCACAATCAGAAAGGTACCCAGCACCTTGCCGCCCGCCCGCAGGCTGGCGAGGTTGGCGTTAAGCCCGATGGTGGCGAAGAACGCCAGCATCAGCGGATCTTTGAGGCTCATATCGAAATCAATTTCGATATCCATACTTTTTTTCAGCACCAGCAGCGCCAGCGCCACCAGCAGACCGCCGGCAACAGGTTCAGGAATGGTGTATTGCTTGAGGAGGGGAACGGTTTGGACGAGTTTTCTGCCGAGTAACAGCACAAGCGTTGCGGCAACGAGCGTCGATAAGGTATCGAGATGAAACATAAAAAGCTCCTTATGGCGCATGATCCATTCACACGCGACGATATTCCTGGTGTCTTTAGCTTCTCATCATGAGGAGTCAGAGGGGGATTTTACGCAGAACGGCGGAAAAAATGACAGAAAAACATATTTTGTATCCTGAATGATGCGATTTAGCATACAAAATGTTAATTATCTCGTTGCGCATATTCACGGCATAAATTTTTATGGGCAAACGCTGGCAAACGTTTGCTTTTGGTCTACAGTCCGATAAAATTCCCGCTTTGCCACCTTGGGATTGCTTGTGATGTCCGTTAACACCGCAGAGTCAGAAAATGCGCAACCGGTTGCGCATAAACCAGCCAGCGAATTAATCTACCGCCTCGAAGATCGCCCACCGCTACCGCAAACCCTGTTCGCCGCCTTCCAGCACCTGCTGGCGATGTTTGTCGCGGTGATCACCCCGGCGCTGTTAATCTGCCAGGCTCTCGGTCTCCCGGCGCAAGATACCCAACATATCATCAGCATGTCGCTGTTCGCCTCGGGCGTGGCCTCCATTATTCAGATCAAAGCCTGGGGCCCGGTCGGTTCCGGACTGCTCTCCATCCAGGGCACCAGCTTCAACTTTGTCGCCCCGCTCATCATGGGCGGCACCGCGCTGAAAACCGGCGGCGCCGACGTCCCGACAATGATGGCCGCCCTGTTCGGCACCCTGATGCTGGCCAGCTGCACGGAAATGGTCCTCTCCCGCGTCCTGCATCTGGCGCGTCGCATCATTACCCCGCTGGTCTCCGGCGTGGTGGTGATGATTATCGGCCTGTCGCTGATTCAGGTCGGATTGACCTCCATCGGCGGCGGCTACGCGGCGATGGCCGACCACACCTTCGGCGCGCCGAAGAACCTGCTGCTGGCGGGCATCGTGCTGGCGCTGATCATCATTCTCAACCGCCAGCGTAATCCCTATTTGCGCATCGCTTCGCTGGTGATTGCCATGGCGGCGGGCTATCTGGCGGCGTGGTTCCTCGATATGCTGCCGGCCAACACCGCCCCGACCAACAGCAGCCTCATCACCGTTCCGACGCCGCTGTACTATGGCCTCGGCATCGACTGGAGCCTGCTGCTGCCGCTGATGCTGGTGTTTATGATCACCTCCCTGGAAACCATCGGCGATATCACCGCCACCTCCGATGTCTCCGAGCAGCCGGTCTCCGGTCCGCTGTATATGAAACGCCTGAAAGGCGGCGTGCTGGCTAACGGCCTCAACTCCTTTGTTTCCGCGGTCTTCAACACCTTCCCGAACTCCTGCTTCGGCCAGAACAACGGCGTGATCCAGCTGACCGGCGTCGCCAGCCGCTACGTCGGCTTTGTGGTAGCGCTGATGCTGATCGTCCTCGGGCTGTTCCCGGCGGTGAGCGGTTTCGTACAGCATATCCCTGAGCCGGTGCTCGGCGGCGCCACGCTGGTGATGTTCGGCACCATCGCCGCGTCCGGCGTGCGCATCGTCTCCCGCGAGCCGCTGAATCGCCGGGCGATCCTGATTATCGCCCTGTCGCTGGCGGTGGGCCTCGGCGTGTCGCAACAGCCGTTGATCCTGCAGTTCGCGCCGGACTGGCTGAAGAATCTGCTTTCCTCCGGCATCGCCGCCGGCGGTATCACGGCGATTGTTCTGAATTTAATTTTCCCGCCGGAAAAAGCCTGATTTAACGCGCCCCCGGTCGTGCCATCGGCCGGGACGCACCCCTGTTGTCCTCCACCGCCTGCTCCGTCACGGAAATAAACCACGCCTGCCTTGAGAAGTGCGCCTAAATCGGGCATAACACGGTTATGTGCATCTCACAGAATGGAAGACCATGAAATTTCTTGGAAAGCTGATTCTCTGGCTGCTAGTCGCTCTGCTGCTCGTCATGGTTGGCGCGTGGTTCCTGCTGCAAACCCACTGGGGCGCCCGCCAGGCCAGCGCCTGGCTCAGCAATGGCACCGGCTGGCAGGTCTCCTTCGATGCGATGGATCATGATTTCTCCTCCCCTCTGCATGTGCAGTTGCAAAACGTCACCTTTGGCCGGGAAGGCAAGCCGGCAACCCTGGTGGCGAAAACGGTCGATATTGGTTTCAGCACCCGCCAGTTTAGCGACCCGCTGCATGCGGATGAGATTGCCCTTAACGACGGCACCCTGAATCTATCCCCCCACTCTGCCGACCTGCCGTTCGCTGCCGACCGGCTGATGTTGCGCAATATGGCTTTCAATAGTCCGGAAACCGGCTGGGCGCTCAGCGCGCAGCGCGTCACCGGCGGCGTCAGCCCATGGGCGCCGGAGGCAGGCAATGTGCTGGGGAAAACGGCGCAGATCCAGATGAGCGCGGGTTCAATGACGCTCAACGGCGTCGAAGCCAGCAACGTCCTGATTCAGGGCAAAATTGATCAGGGCGAGGTCACCCTCTCCACCCTCGGCGCCGATGTCGCCCGCGGCACCTTAACCGGCAATGCGAAACGCAGCGCCGACGGCAGCTGGCTGGTGGATAACCTTCAGCTAAATGAGATCCGACTGCAGAGCGCCGCCTCGCTGGCCGACTTTTTCGCGCCGTTAACCACGGTCCCCTCTCTGCAGATTGGCCGCCTGGATATCACCGACGCCCGCCTGCAGGGGCCGGACTGGGCGGTAACCGACCTCGACCTGAACCTGCGCAACCTGACGCTCAGTCACGGCGGCTGGCAGAGCCAGGACGGCACGCTGTCGATGAATGCCAGCGAATTTATCTACGGCTCGCTGCACTTTTTCGACCCGATCGTGAATGCCGAATTTTCACCCCAGGGTATTGCCCTGCGCCAGTTCTCCTCGCGCTGGGAGGGCGGCATGGTGCGAACCTCCGGCAACTGGCTGCGCGCCGGTAACGCGCTGGTGCTCGACGACACCGCCTTCGCCGGGCTGGAGTACACGCTGCCGGCGAACTGGAAGCCGCTGTGGATGACGCCGCTGCCGGCCTGGCTGCAAAGCCTGACGCTGAAAAAATTCAGCGCCAGCCGCAACCTGATCATCGATGTGGACCCTGCCTTCCCATGGCAAATTACCGCTCTCGATGGCTATGGCGGCGAGCTTCAGCTGGTGAAAAACGGCAGCTGGGGGGTGTGGAACGGTAGTGCGACGCTGAACGCCGCGGCGGCGACTTTTAACCGAATTGACGTGCGCCGCCCTTCACTCAAGCTGAGCGCCACGGCGTCGACGCTCAATATCACTGAGCTCAGCGCGTTCACCGAGCGCGGTATCCTGCAGGCCACCGCCGCGGTATCCCAGCTGCCGCAGCGCCAGGTCAATCTGAGCTTGAACGGCCGCGGCGTGCCGCTGAATATTCTGCAGGCCTGGGGCTGGCCTTCGCTCCCCATCAGCGGGGATGGCAATCTCCAGCTGACCGCCAGCGGCAGCGTGCAGGCCGATGCCCCGCTCAAGCCGACGGTCAACGCACAGCTTAGCGCCGTGAACATGGAGAAACAGCAGGTGGCGCAAACGATGCGCAACGGCGAGGTCAATACCGCCCCCGCCGCGCCAGCGCCCGCTCCCGTCACGCCATAGCGATATCCCATCATCCTCTCCCCCACGGGAGAGGGAAGGCTTCTCAGCAAAAACGCCGCTCTGGCTACGCCCTCTCCCTGTCAGGGAGAGGGTCTGCAGGCATTCTGAAACCTGTGTGCAATAAGCGGCTATCTGTGCCTATTTACCGCTACTGGTTCCCTTCAAATATCAGAGTTGCTATAACCAAAATACTGGAAGTCGATAAAAAACCGCTCCCTGTCCCTACAAAAATATAAAAGGATCAATCATGCCTGAAATACGTCAGCGTATTCTGGAGAATATGCAAAAATTCTCCCGGGCCATGATCGGCGCCGTATTGTTCTTGCCGGTCATTGGCTTAATTCTGGCCCTCAGTTCAGTATTAACTAATCCGACATTAATTGCTGAAACCAGTTTCCTGCACCAGCTTGGGCAGATGCTCGGCGACACCTTTTGGCCTTTATTTGGCAACCTCGGCTTATTATTTTGCGTCGGCATTAGCTATGGTCTGGCAAAAGATAAAAAAACCGAAGTCGCGCTGGTTGCGGTGATGTGCTTCATTATGTTTCTTGGCGCCAACCACTCCTGGCTGGAACACACTCACGGACTCGCCGAAAAAATTAACGGTGAATATTATGGCACCGGGCAAACCCAGCTGCTGGGCTTTGTGGTGGTGGATATGGGCGTTTTCCTTGGCATAATTCTCGGCTGCACCATCGCGTGGGTGCACAATAAAGTCTCTACCATTGACCTGCCCGGCGCGCTGTCGATGTACGGCGGCGCCAAGCTGACGCTGGTGGCGATGACGCCGGTGGTTATCTTCTACGCCATCGCCTTTACCTGGATTTGGCCGTTTATGACCCACGGCATCTCCGCCCTCACCGGCTTTATGAAAAATGCCGGGGTCGCCGGGGTCTTCGTCTATGGTTTCTTTGAAAAATTTCTTATCCCGACCGGCCTGCACCATTTTGTCTGGTCCCCCTTCCAGCTCACCCAGATTGGCGGCACCCTGAACGTGGACGGCCAGGTGGTCTCCGGTACCCAGGCCATTTTCCTCGCCTATATGCGCCACCCGGATCTGACCCCGGTGATGAATGAGGCCCTACGCTTCTCACAGCAAGGGATGACCACTATCTTCGGCCTCGCCGGCGCCTCGCTGGCGTTCTACCACACCGCGAAGCCGGAGAAAAAAGTAATGGCTAAGGCGATTCTGCTGCCGGCGATTATCACCTCCATGCTGACCGGCATCACCGAGCCGATTGAGTTCACCTTTTTGTTTGTCTCGCCGCTGCTGTGGGTGATCCATGCGACGTTAACCGCCGCCTCGCAGGCCATTTGCGACCTCTTCACCGTACGCCCCTGGGGCGCATCGGGCCTGATCGAATTTCTGATCTATAACCTGCCGCTGCCGGTCTCCTTAACGCGCTGGCCGGGATATGTCCTTATCGGGATCGGCCAGTTCGCCGTCTACTACGTGATTTTCCGCACCCTGGTGGTGAAGCTGAATCTGAAAACGCCGGGCCGGGAAGATGACGAGAACGTGAAGCTCTACAGCAAAGCGGAGTACCGCCAGAAAGTCGCGCAGCCGCAGTCGATTACCGATGACATTATCCGCGGCCTCGGGGGCAAGGAGAATATTCTCTCCGTCGATAATTGTTTTACACGTCTGCGCATAGCCGTGCGCGATATGGCGCAAGTTGATGACGCGCAATTAAAAAATACCGGCGCCAACGGCGTGGTGCGCAATCGTAATGAAGTTCAGGTTATTTATGGCGTAAAAGTGGGACAGGTACGTTCCCGGGTTGATAACTGGTTAGCAGAAAATTAATGAGGAGTTTGTATGAAATTAACCGTATTAGGCGGGGGCGGCGTTCGCTCTGCATTTTTAGCGAAATCTCTGGCCTATAATGCTCACCGCATTGGTTTAACGGAGGTGGTTTTTCTCGATAACTCTGCGGATAATCTGGCGATATTCGGCGAAATTGCCCGCTATGTATTTACGACCATTCGCCCGGATATTCATTTCACGACCACCACCGACCCGGTCGCGGCGCTGCAAAACGCCAATTATATTATTACCACCCTGCGGGTCGGCGGCGATGAAAGCCGCATTCGCGACGAGCGCATTGCGCTGCAACATAACACCCTCGGCCAGGAGACCACCGGCGCCGGCGGCTTCGCGATGGCCATGCGCTCGATCCCGGCGATCCTCGACTATTGCCGGCTGATCGAAGCCCATGCCGCCGAAGACGCCATTCTGTTTAACTTTACCAACCCGTCAGGCCTGGTGACGGAAGCGATCGTCAAGTCCGGCTTTAAGCGTCGGGTCTATGGGATCTGCGATGCGCCTTCCGAGCTGATTCGTGAACTGCCGGCGATCCTCGGCTGTGAGGAGCGCGACCTGAGCGTGGAATGCTATGGGCTGAACCATTTCTCCTGGTTTACCCACTTCACCGTGCGCGGGGAAGCGGTGACCGAGCGGCTGATCGCCAGCCCGGCGCTGTACCAGAAGACCGCGATGCAGTACTTCTCACCCGAGCTGGTGCGGCTGTGCGATAACCAGTTACTCAACGAATATCTCTATTATTACTACTATCGCGACGAGGCGCTGAAGGCGATTCAGGGGGCAGGCGAAACGCGCGGGGAGCAGATCGCCCGTATCAATCAGGAGATGCGTCAGGCGCTGCGCACCGTGGATGCCAGAACGCAGCCGGAAGCCGCCTTCAATATCTGGATGCAGCACTACCTGCGCCGGGAAAACAGCTATATGCAGAACGAATCCCGGCAGGAGAAATTTCATACCCGCGAGCCGCTGACGCTGCGGCAGTTTATCGAAGAGCCGGACACCGGCGGCTATGCCGGGGTGGCGCTGGATATTCTGGAAGCGGTGAACAGCACCACCACCAAGCGGATCGTGGTGTCGATCCAGAATAATGGCACGCTCGACTTTTTGCGCCCTGACGACGTGATTGAGATCAGCTGCGACCTGAGCCGGGAGGGCCTCAAGCCGGTCACGCCGACGAAGGTGCCGACGGCGCAGAAGAATATGATTTCCTGCGTGAAAGAGTATGAGCGGCTGGCGGTAGCGGCGATCCTGCAGCAGGATAAGTCGCTGGCGGTGCGGGCGCTGATGGCGCACCCGCTGATCGGTTCCTGGTCGCTGGCGAAAACCCTGGTCGAAGCTTATCTCGACGATAAGCAGTTCGCCGCCTGGCGGTAAATCACTGACCGGACCTGGAGGCGTAGGCCGGGTAAGGCGCAGCCGCCACCCGGCAACATGGCGGCGCGGCGCCTGATATATTGCCCGGCGGCACTGCGCTTAGCGGGGCTAGCTATTGCTACGTGCGCGGGTAAACCACATCTTCAGTAGCCGCTCAAAGCCTAGGATGCAGTAGCCGAAAAACGGGTTGCTCCAGTAAATATCATCGTCGAATTTCTGCGGATCGTGAATGATAAACGCCGTATCCGCAGCCTGCGCCAGCGGGCTCTGATAATCACCGGTAAAGCAGACCAGGTTGATCTCCTTCCCCTCCAGGGCCTTCACCCAGTTGAGCGCCGAGCTGCTGCGCCCGGATTTAGAAATGATCCAGATGGAGTCGAAGCGAGCGGCGTTTTTCTGCTCAAGGATTTCGTAATCCGGCCACAGCGCCAGGCTGGCATTCACCCCAGTGACGAGAAACTTGTTATAAATATACTGGGCAATCAGCTGCGAAAAGCCGCTGCCGTGGATCAGGACGCGCTGCTGCGCGAGGCTTGCCAGCAGCGGCGTCAGCGCCTCCGCCGGCTGAATGCTCATATAGTCGATATCGTTGGTGACATCGAGCTTCGGCATGGTGATATTGAACTTGATGAAATAGACCAGCTCCAGCCAGCCGCTGAACTTAAGCTTTTTCGCCAACCGCACCAGCGAGGAGGGATTACTGTAGCACTGCTCCGCCACGGCGCGGATCCCCTGGCGGATACACAGCTCCGGGTCGTTCTGGATAAAGCGCAGCACGGTCATTTCCGTTTTGCTTAGCTTCACGTCACGAAAGATATTTTCTAAGTCCATGGCGGGCTCCTCTCAGCGGCAGCATACGCTATCACCGTTCAGGAATAGCGTCTGCGGCCTGAGTCACCAGACTGAAATGAATGTTACTTTTTGTGAAAAAATGGAATAAAAAAACCCTCTCCGCCGGAATGAGGGTGAACAAGGCGAGAATAATGGTGAGGGTGGCGCCGTCGCCCATGATGCCGTAGCCAATTTTCTCTTTGACGGACAAAACAGGATCTTTCATATGGGCACAATTCCCTTGGCGGCACCACAGATGGGTACCGGTTACATTTTTTATCAGCCTTTGCCGCAGGAAGATGAATTAGGTCATTATCAGAATATGTTTCATGTATTTTGCGATCGCGTTAGCCTGAAAAGAGTATGAAAAAGTGTAACTCATGGATTTTGAACGGATTTGTCTCAGACTGTTCTGCAAAGTCCAGTTTTAACAGTAAAAAAGTGCGTTCAGGTATGTGGTAAACGGCTGAAAGTAGCTATAATGCGCCCCGCCTCCATGTAGCAATCGAGGCGCGGAAGATCGTCATCTCCGGTGAGGTGGCTGGACTTCAAATCCAGTTGGGGCCGCCAGCGGTCCCGGGCAGGTTCAACTCCTGTGATCTTCCGCCAGTTTGCCTCTGCTCGCCCACAGCCACGCCCAACCAAACTCCAAACTGAGCCGCAAAACCCATCATCCCAGTCAATCATTTTCATCCAAACTCTGCGTTATTTTGTCTCCTGCGAACCCGTTACACTGGCGCAAAGGCCGCGTGCCGTTGCCAACAGAAACAGGAGAGCCATGATGACCCCCGAACTGAGACACTGTTTTTCCATTACCATCCAGGTTGATAAACCGATAATCGTTTCCCGCAGTCCGCAAACCGGCAAGCGCCAGCTGATCCCGATTCTCGGGGGCAGCGTTTCGGGTCAACTTCGCGGCCACGTGCTGCCCGGCGGCGTCGACAGCCAGATTATCGAGCCCGACGGCACGTGCAGGCTATCCGCCCGCTATGCCCTGCAGGTGGAGGAAGGAACGGTGTACGTGGAAAACAACGGTATCCGCCGGGTGCCGGCCCACTATCATGACCAACTGTTCGCCGACGATATGCGCTTTTTTAGCACTATTCCGCCGGAAGATATCTATTTTCGCACCGTCCCCACCTTCGAGGTGGATACCCCCGCGCTCAGCTGGCTAACCACCTCGCTGTTTATCTGTGCTGGCGGGCGTACTCAGGATGGGGTGATGCTCGATTTCTATCAGGTGGGCTGATTTTCACTTTCTGCATATAACTGTTATTGCCGTTAACCCGTTTTTCCCCTCCCGGCACCGGTCTACTATCGCGTCATCGCTTTATTCACCCGATTCACAGACCGGAGCAGTTATGAAAGCTATCGCCATTACTCAAGCCGCCGCTGACGGCGACAATATCCCTTTTTTAACCGAGATCGACCTGCCGGTCCCCTCCGCCCACGGGCGTGACCTGCTGGTTGCCGTGAAGGCGGTCTCGGTCAATCCGGTAGACACCAAAGTGCGCGCCGGCTTCCAGGGCGACACGCCGCGGGTGCTGGGCTGGGACGCCGTTGGCGTGGTGCAGTCCGTCGGCGAGGAAGTGACGCTGTTCGCGCCAGGCGATGAGGTCTGGTACGCCGGCGCCCTGGGCCGGGCCGGCAGCAACAGTGAATATCAGCTGGTGGATGAGCGCCTGGTGGCGCACAAACCGCGCACCCTCGATAACGCCTCCGCCGCCGCGCTGCCGCTGACGGCGATCACCGCCTGGGAGCTGCTGTTTCACCGTCTCGGCGTCACGGAAGGCGGCAACGCGGGCGACACGCTGCTGATCGTCGGCGCGGCGGGCGGCGTGGGCTCGATCCTGACCCAGCTGGCCAGCAAACTGACCGCCATGACGGTGATCGGCACCGCCTCGCGTCCGGAGAGTCAACGGTGGGTCCGCGAGGCGGGCGCGCACCATGTTATCGATCACAGCAAGCCGCTCGCCGACGAGCTGGCGCGTATCGGCATCAACGCGGTGACCCATGTCGCCAGCCTGACCAACACCGACCAGCACTTCAACGCGCTGATTGACGCCCTCGCCCCGCAGGGCAAGCTAGCGCTGATTGATGATCCGGAGACCCTGGACGTGGTGCCGCTGAAAGCCAAAAGCCTCTCCCTGCACTGGGAATTTATGTTCACCCGCTCAATGTTTGAGACGGATGACATGATCGCCCAGCATCAGCTGCTGACCCGCGTGGCGGCCCTGATCGACAACCACACGATCAAAACCACCCTCGGCGAACACTACGGCGCCATCACTGCCGACAATCTGCAGAAAGCGCATCGCCAGCTGGAAACCGGACGCGCGGTGGGCAAGATTGTGCTGGAGGGATTTTAAGATGATAACCCTGCTCGCCGTGCTCAAGGCGAAACCAGGCCAAACGGACGCGCTGCGCCAGGCCCTGCAGAAGCTGCTCCTGCCGACGAGACAGGAGCCGGGCAATCTCGACTACGCGCTGTTCCAGCTGCGCGACGCGCCGGACACTTTCTACATGCGCGAAGCGTGGCGTGGGCAGGACGCCCTTGATGCGCATGTAGAGATGCCCTATTTTCAGGCGTTTGTTACGCAGATGGAGCGTCTGCTGGCTGAGCCGCTGCGGCTGGACTACCTGACGGCGATTGAGCCCTAAGCGGACCAGCAGGTGGGGGGCGACAAATCACGCCCTTCGCCTGCCAGGCTCAAAAATTGGCGGGAAGCGGTTGGGCGATAGTCATCAACACCCCGCGGTGGATAATAATATAACCGCCTTTGCGCAGCTCCGACAGAATCGACATAATGCGGCTACGCGACAGGTTGGTACGCCGCTGGATAAACCTTAATACATTGATCTGTCTACGGTACGTCTCCGAATAGACCGCCAGCTCCATTAACAGGATGCGCACCATCTGGTAAGAGTCCACCCCCAGCAGCTCCCGCTCGCGCATGCTCAACACCATCAACCGCTGCGTCAGGATATGGGCCATCTCCTGCCACAGGTTTTTCTCATTCAGGATATTGACCGCAGCCTGATGCGCTATCCAGCGCCCGCTTAAATCCGTCTCAGCAAACAGAGAACTGTGGCGTATATCCGGGAGTCCGTTAAACACGCCATAATTATCAATTAATCCCAATATAGCCGGGGCGAGGACCGTCGATATCACCAGTTGATTTTCCGCAAAGCAAACTGAAGCCACGCCTTCTTCGAGGAGAATGAAGCCGGATTCGCTTTGGGCCAAGGGAAAATGGTAATAGTTTGACTGCGCCAGTTCAAAAGGGGTGCTGACAGGCCGGAACGCGGATAATAAGGATTCCACCGCAGGTAACGGTTTTGTTCGTCGTCCATAAAAAAAAGAGGGTAATGACCGGGAATTCTGGCCGTTGGCGTCAGGTTTCGACATCGTGTTGTGTCATTAAGTCAGGTTGAAGGGCATGATTTTCAGCGGTAATAGTATCAACACGCGCAATCATGAATAAAAACCAAGTCGTTTCCATAATAAAAAGAGTGTAAGCATTATTATCGGCATAAGCGGTTTACCTCGATTTTCCATCACTAAAAAACAATAATTTTCGTAAATATTTATACGGCTTAGCCGCTTAAATGATAAACCAGCCTTATAAATTGCGGCTCCGGCGACTCGCTCGCTTACGCCGTGCCTGATGCCGCTTTCCCCCTCGCATCTCTCCCAGTCCAGGCTACCCTTATCGATGCCACTGACCACCCGCATCCATCTCCCGCTCTATTCGATCAAGAGGTTTCGCTATGCTGATCAACGCTATAGGTACCTACTCCGCCAGCCAGCCGCTGGAATCAATGGCCATCACCCGCCGCGAACCGGGGCCGCAGGATGTGCAGATCGCCATCGCCTACTGCGGCGTCTGCCACTCCGATCTCCACCAGGCGCGATCGGAATGGGCGGGAACGCTCTATCCCTGCGTGCCGGGGCATGAAATTGTGGGCCGGGTCACTGCGGTCGGCGACGCTGTCTCGCGCTACGCCGTCGGCGATCTGGTGGGCGTCGGCTGCATGGTCGATAGCTGTCAACAGTGCGAGGAGTGCGCTGAGGGGCTGGAGAACTACTGCGACCATATGGTGCTGACCTACAACGGCCCGACCCAGGACGCGCCGGGCCACACCCTGGGCGGCTATTCACAGCAGATCGTGGTTAAAGAACACTACGTGCTGCGGATAACCCATCCCGAAGCGCAGCTGGCCGCCGTCGCGCCGCTGCTGTGCGCCGGGATCACGACGTACTCGCCGCTGCGCCACTGGCACGCCGGGCCGGGTAAAAAAGTCGGCGTGGTCGGCATCGGCGGCCTTGGGCATATGGGAATCAAGTTGGCACACGCCATGGGGGCTCACGTGGTGGCCTTTACCACCTCCGAATCCAAGCGTAATGCGGCCAGAGCGCTGGGCGCCGATGAGGTGGTGGTGTCGCGTAACGAAGACGAAATGGCGGCCCACGTCAAAAGCTTCGATTTCATCCTCAACACCGTGGCGGCGCCGCATAATCTCGATGCCTTCACCACGCTGCTGAAGCGCGATGGCACCATGACGCTGGTGGGCGCTCCGGCCACGCCGCATCCGTCGCCGGAAGTGTTCAATCTGATCATCCGCCGCCGGTCGATTGCCGGGTCGATGATTGGCGGAATCGCAGAAACTCAGGAGATGCTCGACTTCTGCGCTGAACACGGCATCGTCGCCGATATCGAACTGATCCGCGGCGATGAGATCAACGAAGCCTGGGAAAGAATGGTCAAGGGCGATGTGAAATACCGCTTCGTGATCGACAGCGCGACCCTCGCCGGCTAAGCGCCGCGGCGAAAGGTGCGCCGCCATTCGGTCGGACTGACGCCAAAGCGCGCCTTAAACTGCTGACGCCAGGTGACGGCAGAGAGATAACCCACCGCCTCCGCCACCTGCTCAACCGGCAGATCGCCCGCCTCAAGCAGGCTCTGGCTGCGGCGCAGGCGTTCGGCGGTCAGCCAGTCGGTAATGCTCATCCCGGTCGCCCGGGCGAAGTGGCGGGTCAGGCTGCGGCGGCTCATCGCCACCACCCGGGCCAGCGAATCAAGATTATGCGGCTCGGCAATATGCTGCTGCAGATAATCCAGCAGGCAGTTGATTCGCGCATCGCGGGTGTTTTTCGGCACCGGCTGGGCGATGAACTGCGCCTGGCCGCCCTCGCGGTGCGGTGAAACAATCAGCCGCCGGGCGATCTGGTTGGCCGCGAGGCTGCCGAAACGCTGGCGGATGATGTAGAGGCAACAGTCCAGCGCCGCCGCGGTGCCCGCCGAAGTAATGATCCGCTGGTCGTCGACGTACAGGGCGTTGATATCCAGCCGCACCTGCGGAAACCGACGCTGAAAATCCTGCTCAAACTCCCAGTGGGTCGCCGCGCGTTTCCCGTCCAGCAGCCCGGCGTAGCCCAGGACGAACGCGCCGAGGCACAGACCGACGATTTCCGCGCCGTTATTCCGGGCCCGCACCAGGCTATCAAGCAGCGCCTGCGGCGGGCGGCGGTCAACCTCGCCCCAGTAAGGCACCACCACGATATCCGCCTGTTCCAGCACGGCGTAATCGCCGCTGGCGTACAGCGCAAAGCCGTCGCGGGCGCGCAGCAGCCCCGGCCGCTCGGCGCAAATGTGCAGGTTAAAGCGTTTGCTTTCAGAGACCGAATCGCCAAACAGCATGCAGGGAACGGCGTAATGAAACGGGCTAAAGCCCTCTACGGCAACAATCGCCACGTCGGTGAGTTTCATCGTTCCTTCCCCTTGCGCACGTTAATAAACCACGGTTTCCCCATCCTGCGGGATACACACTACCTCGGCTATCTGATTATCCAGCGCATACTGGCGCATCTCTTCCCGGCTCACCAGGCAGTGGTTGACCGCTTCCAGGTGAATCGCCATGATTTTCGCTTCCGGCAGGGTGAAGTGTACGTTCAGGAGATCCTCTTTGCCCATGATAATCGGGCCAAAGCCGATGACGTGGGCGTAGCCGGCGTTGAGGACCACCACGTCCGGGCGCAGCTTCAGCAGGTCGGCTGCAATTTCATCACGCCAGATGGTATCCCCCACCAGCCATAGCGTCTTCTCCTGCGGATGGCGAAACAGCACGCCGCAGGCCTCGCCCAGGCGTTCGGCCATCGCCGGCACCGCGTAGGTGCGATCGCTGCCGTGCTGGCCGGAGGTGGTTTTCAGCAGGCGCACGCCGGCAAATTCGCTGTCTGCCGTCAGCAGGCGGATATCCTGGAAACCCTGGCTGCGCAGCAACGCGCCGTCGGCTTCGTGCTGGACGAACACCGGCAGGGTTTTCGGGATCGCGGCGATCGCCGCCTCGTCCCAGTGATCGTCATGGGTATGGGTGACGATCACCGCGTCAACGTCGATGATTTTATCGCGGGAAAAAGGCAGCGCCACCAGCGGGTTGCGCAGCTCGCTGCGCGCGGTGCCAGGAAAACCCGGCCAGGCGCCCTTGTCCGCCAGCATCGGATCGATCAGAAACTTTTTCCCGGCGTATTCAATAATCTGGGTCGCGTTACGGATATGGGTGATGTTCATGTTGGCGTTCCTCAGGGGGGTGATTTGACGAACATCGTACTGAGTACCAGCCTGGCGCAATAGGGGCATTTGGGCAAGGATCGATGAAATCGGGCCAACCTGCGGCGATTGCTATCCGCCTCCGGCTATGTTGTTCTGAAGGCTCCATTTTTGACAGGAGTGGCAGGATGAAGAAAAAACTGACCGCCGCCGATATGCACGACCCGCAGGTCATCGCCGAGACGCCGTGGTTCAGCATGCGCAAGGTGGGTATTGATATCGCCCCCGGCGAGCGCCGCGACTTTTACGCCATTCACTATCCGCGCCCGGCGGTGGGGATTGTGGCCATTCAGGATGAGAAAGTGCTGCTGATTCGCCACTACCGCTACCTGATCGACAAGGTGGTGTGGGCCATTCCGTCAGGCGGCGTTGACGAAGGGGAAGATCCGGCGGTCGCCGCGCTGCGCGAGCTGCGGGAAGAGACCGGCTGGCAGGCGCAACGCGTCGAGGAGATCATTCGCTTCAACCCCTCCTACGGCAGCAGCGATCAGCTGTTTATCACCTGGCTGGCCACCGGTTTACGCTGGGTGGGGATGGATGCGGATCAGGATGAAGTGATGGAAACCGGCTGGTTTACCTTTGAGGAGATAAACCAGCTGATCGCCCGCGGCGAAATGCCGGACGGGCTGTCGCTGGTGCCGCTGCTGCAATTGATGGCGCAGCCGCGCACCGGGCAGGCTACGGCTTAAGCATCCGCCAGCGGAACCACAGCTGGGCAACCAGGATCAGCACGCCGCCGATAATCTTCTGCAGCGGCAGCTGTTCGCCATACCACAGCGCGGCGGCAATGACCGTCAGCAGCGGTTCGAGCACCATGATGATCGCCGCGCTGGCCACCGCCGCGTACTTCTGCCCCTTCATCTGCAGACCGAAGCGCAGGCTGGTGGCGATGACAATGCTGGCCACCAGCCAGCCGAAGGTCGGCAGGGTCATCGGCTGGTCCCAGCGTTCAACGGCAGCGGAGAGGGTCAACCCGACGATACCAGTGATCGCCAGCTGCACGGTGGTCAGGGGGATCAGCGGTACTTCGCGCGCGCAGCGGCTGGTGTAACAGAACCAGATGGACTGCACCAGCGCCGTCAGCAAAAACCAGCCCTGGCTGGGATGGAAGACTATCGGCATGTGCAGGCTGAGCAGGCCCAGGCCCACCACCGCGATCGGCAGGCACTCCCACCAGGCCCGCGGCGGACGCACCTTCATCATCACCCACGCGGTCAGCGGGACGAACATCATCGACAGGCTCATGATAAACGCCCCTTCGCCGAGCGATGCCGTCGTGGAGACCGAGTAGATCCACAGGCAGAGGTTGAGCGCAAACCATAGCCCGCTGATGATGAGCTTTGGCCAGTGCTGCTTTTGCGGGCGAAACCCGCGGCAAAACGGCAGCAGCAGCAGCGCGGCGAAGAAAAAGCGCAGCCCAAGGAACGCGAATACCGGCATGCCGGCGATCGCCTCGCGGGAAAAAATCCAGCCGCAGGCGGCAATCACCGTCGCGGCAATCAGCAGCAGATCGGCCTGCCGTTGGCGTAACATACGCGCCTCTCCCTGTAAGTTGGCTTACCAGCCCGGCACCGCGCCGCCGTTGAAGATAGTCTCTGCCGCCTTCGCCACCTCCGGCGACTGGTACGACTGCATAAACTCCTTCACGTTTTCCGCGTCTTTATTGTCTTCCCGGGTCACGATGATGTTCACGTAGGGCGAGTTTTTATCTTCGATAAAGATGCCATCGCGAACCGGCGACAGCCCGGTTTGCTGCAGGTAGGTGGTGCTGATGATGGCCACGTCGACTTTAGGATCGTCGAGTACGCGCGGCAGTTGCGCCCCTTCCAGCTCCATAATTTTCAGATGATGCGGGTTGTCGGTGATATCCACCGCCGTCGGCAGCAGGCCGGTACCGGCTTTGAGGGTTATCAGCTTCTCTTTTTGCAGCAGCAGCAGCGCCCGCCCGAGGTTGGTCGGATCGTTGGGGATAGCGATCGTCGCGCCGTCTTTCAGTTCGGCGACTGACTTTATCTTGCGCGAATAGCCGGCCATCGGGAAGACGAAGGTATTGCCTACCGCCACCAGATGGTAGTTATGCGCTTTGTTGTCCTGCTCAAGGAAAGGCCGATGCTGGAAGACGTTGGCGTCCAGATCCCCGGCGTTGGTCGATTCGTTAGGCAACAGCGAGCCGCTGAACCCCACCAGCTCAACCTCCAGACCATATTTCTCTTTGGCCACTTTCTTCGCCACTTCCGCCACATCCTGTTCAGCGCCGTTAATCACGCCGACCTTAATGTGCTTCGCTTCATTACCCTTTTGGTCGCAGCCGACCAGCGCCAGACCCGCCAGCATTACCGCGGCGGCGGCACGTAAACGTAATCTCATCCTCTTCACCCTGTCCGTCCTGACTGTCGTTGTTTTTTTCGTGCAAAACTATAGCGACTTTCGGGTGGGGTAATAAACAGCAAACCGCGCAACCGGAAATAAAATCATCTTCGCCAGGCGCGAAGCGCTAGCCCCGTCGCCACTCGCCCGGCGTCACGCCATAGCGCATTTTGAAGCGCTTCGAGAAGGACGCCAGCGACTGAAAGCCGCAGCGTTCGGCAATGACCTCGAGGTTGGTCTGACGCTCCAGGCGCAGCAGCCGGGCGGCCAGCGCCATTCGCAGCTGCGACAGCCACGCCTGCGGCGTCAGGTGATAAACGCGGGCAAAATGGCGGGCAAAGGTGGCCCGCGACAGAAAGGCGCGGGCGGCCATGGTTTCCAGCGTCCACGGCTGCTCCGGGGTCGCCATCACCGACAGCACCGCCGGCATCAGGCGCTCATCGCTCATCAGACGCAGCAGCCCGCCTGGCGGCTGCTGCTCGCCAAGCAGCATGCGCAGCAGCAGCACCAGCAGCGTATCGCCGAGGCTGCGCACGATAGCGCTGCCGCCGGGACGCTGCGCCAGACTTTCGCGGACCAGTATGTTAAGCAACGGCTGCAGCTCCGGGCAGTCTTCGCGCGCATCGGTATGGAGATGGATCAGCGTCGACGCCTCAGTGAACAGCCAGCTGACGTGCGGACCAAAATAGAATTCGCCGCACAGCATCTCCAGCGCCCCCTCCGCCGGGCCGGCGCGCATTTCCGTCACCGTGCCGTTAAAGCGATGCGCCACCGGCAGCACCTGGCCCCACTCCACCAGGCTCTCCATCAGGTGCGGCGAACCGTGCGGCAGGAGGACCACATCTCCCGCGCGCAGGTGATGGGTCTGGCCGCCGACGTTGAGCCGCCCCTCGCCGCGCAGCACCACGTGCCATGGCACCACGCCGCTGCGCATTTGCTGGTGCCCGGCCTGCCAGCGGCCGCCGAAGCGACAGTGCAGGTTCACTTCGCAGCGCGGCGCCAGCAGCGCCAGCAGATGACTGAGACTGTCCATGCTTCTCCTGAGACGATAAGACAAAAAGGTGAGACGAAGACCGCCAGTCTAGCATGCGGCAACCGCCTAAGATGACCCCGATGCCAACACACACCCTCGAAAACAACAGGAGTTAACCATGAGCCGTTTAGCTGATATCCGTGAACAAGACGCCACCGGCAAAGCCGCCGATATTTTCGCCGGGATCAAAAAAGCGATGGGCAAAGTGCCGAATGCCTACCTGGCCATCGGCGGCCACTCGCCGGCCGCGCTGCAGCAGGCGCTGGCGCACAATGCGATGCTACATAAAGGCAGCCTCAGCGCCCAACAGCTGGAAGCCATTAACCTGTCGGTCAGCGAAGCCACCGGCTGTGACTACTGCCTGGCCGCACATACGCTGATGGCGAAAAAAGCCGGCTTCAGCAGCGAACAGATCCACGCCCTGCGCCGCGGGGAGTATGCGGAAGAGGCACAGCTTGATGCGCTGGTGAAATTTGCGCAGACGCTGGTGACCACCACCGGCACGCTGCCGGAAGCCGACGTCGCCGCGCTGCGCAACGCCGGTTTTAGCGACCAGCAGGTGATTGAGATTATCAGCGCCATCAGCGCGATCCTGTTCACCAATATGGTGAACCGGGTTAACGACACGGTGGTCGACTTCCCGAAAGCCGATTAATCCGTCGCGCAGCGCCGGTTTTACAGCCCCAGGTCGCTGAGCCCCGGATGATCGTCCGGGCGACGCCCCTGGGGCCAGTGGAACAGGCGCTCGCTTTCGGCGATCGGCAGGTCGTTGATGCAGGCGTAGCGCGTCTGCATCAGCCCGTGCTGATCAAACTCCCAGTTTTCATTGCCGTACGAGCGAAACCAGTTGCCGCTGTCGTCGCACCACTCATAGGCGAAGCGCACGGCGATGCGATTTTCCTGCCATGCCCACAGCTCCTTAATCAGCCGATATTGCTGCTCCTTATGCCATTTTCGCTGCAGGAATTCGACAATTTGCCCCCTGCCGTGGACAAACTCGCTGCGGTTGCGCCATTCGCTGTCCATGGTGTAGGCCAGAGCGACCTTTTCGGCATCGCGGCTGTTCCAGCCATCTTCCGCAGCGCGGACCTTCTGGATAGCGCTGTCGCGGGTAAACGGCGGTAACGGGGGACGTTGTTCGGTCATGCTGACTCTCCTCTGCGGGCTAATTGCTGCTGCAGGCGCTGATTCTCCTGCTCCAGGTCATGAATACGTTGCTGCAGGTTCTGGCTGTACTCCGCCACCTGCTGCGCGCTGTAGCGCGGCGTAATGTGCTGCGGGCAGTTCCAGTCAAACGCCTGCAGATGAAAAAGAAACAGGCGCTCGATGCGGGCGCGATAGTTGGCCGGCGCCACCTGCGCCAGCAGCGGCGGGTGGTTCTCTGCCGCCACGACCTCGACGGTGGCGTAGATTTTCAGCCTGGCACGGCGCGGATAATCCATCAAAAACAGGCAGGCCCGGTCGCTGCCGCGCAGGTTGCCGGTGGTGATGTACTGACGGTTGCCGCCGAAATCCGCCATCGCCAGGGTGGTATCGTCCAGCAGATGCAGAAACCCCGGCGGGCCGCCGCGATGCTGAATGTAGGGCCAGCCGCTCTGCGACACCGTCGCCAGATAAAAGCTGTCGCGGGTGGCGATCATCCCCGCTTCGCTGTCGCCGAAGCGGTCGGCCTGGCGTCGGCTGTGCGGCGTTTGCCACAGCTGGTCGCTGCCCATTTCATGCTGCACATCCATCACGTCCGGGGTGATGGCGATATCGAGAAAGGTTGCTGCCATAGCGCCTCCTGTTGTCTGGCGCCATCATGGACTGTACTGCGAAAAATGATAATACTGGTTTCGTGGCAATCATCTTTCCAAAAATCGGGAGAATAATGGATCGATTAAGCGCGATGGCGCTGCTGGTGAAAGTGACCGAGCTGGGGAGTATGTCGGCGGCGGCGCGGGCGCTGAATATGCCGTTGACCACCGTCAGCCGCCATATCGGCGAGCTGGAGAACGCGCTGGGGGTGCGCCTGCTGGCGCGGACCACCCGCAAACTGACGCTCACCGACGCCGGGGTCGATTATGTCGCTGCCGCGCGGCGGATCCTTGAGGAGGTGGAAAACGCCGAACGCCAGGCGACGGGCGAGTATCAGGAACCGAAAGGCGAGCTGGTGATCTCTGCGCCGACAATGTTTGGGCGCCAGCACGTTCTCCCGGTGATCGCTGAATTCATCGCCCGTTACCCGCAGATTCACGTCCGTTTGCTGCTCAGCGATCGTAACGCCGACCTGGTGGGCGACCATATCGATCTGGCGGTGCGGATAGGCGACCTGGCGGACAGCAGCATGGTGGCCACCCGCCTCGGCAGGATGCGCATCGTGGCCTGCGCCCATCCGGCGCTGCTGGCGAAATACGGCGAGCCGCAGCGGCCGCGCGATCTGGCGGCGCTGCCGATCATCCGCATTGAATCGCCGATGCCCTATCGCGGCTGGCGCTTTCGCGCCGCTGAGCGCGAGGACCAGTTGATTAACCTGCCGCCGGCGTTATCGGTCACCACGCCGGAGAGCGCTGCCGATGCCGCGCGGCTGGGGGTGGGCGTAGCTCGCTTACTGCACTATCAGGCGCTGGACGGCCTGCGACAGGGTGAGCTCCGTCTGCTGCTGGAGCGCGTCGAGCCGGAGCCGGCGCCGGTCCATTTGCTGTATACCGCCCGGGACCTGGCGCCGCTTAAGCTGCGAAAATTTATCGATTTTGCCGCGCCGGCGCTGCGTCAGGCGCTGCTGCGCATCGCCGGGGCCGCTTAGTGCGTCGCGGTCTTCAGCGGCGCCTCCTTTAACAGCCAGGAGAGGACAAACGCCACCGCCATAATGCAGGCCGCCATGAGGAACGCCCCGTGGATCGCCGCGCCGAAGGCGTCGAGATAGTCGAGGCGGATATCCGCGGGCAGGTGCTGCACCGCCACCGGATTCATTCCCGGCGGCAGTACCGCGCCTTCCGGCAACAGCTTTTGCAGGTTGCTCTGCAGCACGTGCGTGAACACCGCGCCAAACAGCGCCACGCCGATGGAGCCGCCGATCGAGCGGAACAGGGTCACGCCGGAGGTGGCGACGCCGTAAAGCTTCGCCGGCATCGCGTTCTGTACCGCCAGGACCAGCACCTGCATCACCAGCCCCAGACCGGCCCCCAGCACGCCGGTAAACAGGTACAGCTGCCACAGCGGTGAGTGAATGGTGATCCGGGTCAGCAGCACCATGCCGGTCACGCCAAGCAGGGTACCGAGGATCGGAAACAGGCGATATTTACCGGTACGGCTGATAATCCGCCCGCTGATAATCGAGGTCAGCAGCAGGCCGCCCATCAGGGGGATCAGCTGCAGCCCGGCCTCGGTGGGGGTCGCCTCCTTCACCACCTGCAGATAGAGCGGCAGGAAGGTGACTGATCCAAACAGCGACATGCCGATGACGAAGCCGATCAGACTGCACAGCAGGAAGCTGCGGTTGCGGAACAGCGACAGCGGAATAATCGGCTCGGCGGCCATTCGCTCTTCGTAGATAAAACCGATGACCCCCACGATGCCGAAGGCCAGAATGCACCACAGCTGCGGGTCATTCCACGCATGAACGCTGCCCCCTTCCGAGGTAAACAGGATGATGCACAGCAGCGCCATGCTGAGGTAAATCGCCCCCAGCCAGTCAATCTCATGCTGGCTGCGTTTATTGCTGCTGTGGAATACCGCGCCGATCACCAGCAGCGCGAAGAGGCCCAGCGGCAGGTTGATGTAGAAGATCCAGCGCCAGGAGGCGTGCTGCACCAAAAAGCCGCCGATCAGCGGGCCGATCACCGTCGCCAGGCCAAAAACGCCGCCGAACAGCCCCTGATAGCGGCCACGGCTGGCGGGCGGGATGACGTCGGCCACCGCCGCCATGCTGATGACCATCAGGCCGCCGCCGCCGAGCCCCTGCAGGCCGCGCATCAGCACCAGCTGGGTCATGTTCTGCGCCAGCCCGCAGAGGGCGGAGCCGACAAGAAACAGCCCAATCGCCACCTGCAGCACGATTTTGCGGCCGAACAGATCGCCGAATTTACCGTACAGCGGCACCGCGATGGTGGAGCTGAGGATATAGGCGGTAACCACCCAGGAAAGCTTGTCCAGCCCGCCCAGTTCGCCGACAATCGTCGGCAGCGCGGTGGAGACAATGGTCTGATCCAGCGCGGAGAGGAGCATCACCAGCAGCAAGGCGCTAAACAGCAGGCGTATCGACTGCACCGGTGGGTTCGCGACTTGAGAAGTCATCACAACACTCGCTTGAAATTAATTAAATGCATAATTAATATTTAGTGAAAGAATGAGTCGGGTCAAGAGATCGCCATATCATGACAGCACAAAAGGATCAGGATACCCCCCGCCGCCCGGGGCGGCCGCGCGGTAAAAAACCGGGTACCGCCAACCGCGAACAGCTGATGGACATCGCCCTGACGCTGTTTGCCCGCGACGGCGCGGCCCGCGTGTCGTTGAATGCCATCGCCAAAGAGGCCGGGGTGACGCCGGCGATGCTGCATTACTATTTCAGTTCGCGGGATGCGCTGGTGACGCAGCTGATCGAAGAGCGCTTTATGCCGCTGCGCAACCACATCAGCCGCATCTTTGTCGACCATCCGCAGGACCCGGTGCTGGCGCTGACGATGATGGTCGAGACGCTGGCGCACATGGCGGAGAAAAACGCCTGGTTCGCGCCGCTGTGGATGCAGGAGATCATCGGCGAGATGCCGATCCTGCGTCAGCATATGGACGCCCGCTTCGGCGAGGAGCGTTTTCAGGTGATGCTGGAGGCGGTGCGCCGCTGGCAGCGGGAGGGCAAGATTAACCCGGCGCTGTCGCCGGAGCTGCTGTTTACCACGGTGATTAGCCTGGTGCTGGTGCCGTTTTCGCGCATCCACAGCGATCCGCGTTTACAGGCGGTCGACCGCCAGACCATCGTCAGCCACGCGCTGGCGTTAATGGGCCATGGCGTCGGGGGTTAAGGCGTGGTTTTGACGCTTTTGTAGCCCGGATAAGGCGCCACGCGCCGCCATCCGGGATTTTCCCTGCTCGCGCTACGCTTAGCAGGGCTACAGAAATAACGGCACAACCTTAAATTTCCCTGCTCGCACTGCGCTTAGCAGGGCCAGCACTCCCGTGTTATGTCCGGGCAGATTGCGCTCCCGATACTTCTTCTGCGTTATGCCTGGCATGGCGCAGGGAGCGCACAGGGGGCGGCCAGTCGCCGCCGCCCCCTGTACCCCCGGGCTCCGGCCAGCACCGGCAGTTTCAGTCGCGCAAGTGGGTATATCAACAACAGGCCGCTCGGCATCATGGCGGGCACAGCACGAACCGTAGGCCGGGTAAGGCGCAGCCGCCACCCGGCAAGAATACAGGTGCCGTGCCTGATATCCTGCCCGGCGGCGCTGCGCTTGCCGGTCCTGGGTGGGGCGAAACGACGGGAGAACTGTGTAGGCCGGATAAGGCATTTATGCCGCCATCCGGCACAATCACAGGTACGGTACCTGACCGCCCGGCGATATCAGGATCGTTACAGCGCCTTCGACAAATAGTGACGCTGCATTCCCGCATGCGGGAAGTCGGGCAGCGACATCTGCAGCTGATAGCCTAATTTCTGATAAAACGGCAGCGCCTGGAAGCTAAAGGTATCCACCAGCAGATGGCTGCAGCCCTGCGCCTGCGCCTGCCGCTCCGCCTCCTGCATCAGCTCGCTCCCCAGTCCGCGTCCGCGCGTCGCTTCGCTGACCCACAGATACTCAATGCACAGCCAGTTACCCTTGCGTTTGGCAATCAGCCCGCCCTGCATCACCCCTTGCGCATCGCGGGAGTAAACGCCCAGATCGCCAAACTGCGCCGCATCAAGATACTGCTGATTATAGTGCCGCAGACCGGCAAACAATTCTTGTTGATCGTCGGGATTAATGCTTTTTGTAATAATTAACGCCATTAACTATCTCCAGTATCGCAGTGCCGAAAGGTTATTTTCCCTCTCCACTTTCACAAAAAATTCTTATTTTCTCCATGATTATTTGCCTTAATTTTTTGCGTTCTAAAAGTAAGCAAAAAAACCTTTCCATTATCGCGGCGGATCGTATAATGGGAAAAAATGAGAATGATCATTCTCACCACAAAACCAGAGGAGATGCGCTTTTCACCTCCTGAAGGCCGAAGAGGTTGGCTTCAGCGGAGACACGATAACAATCACGTTCAGGAACATCTGTGTTCCTTTTTTGTCATTTTCGCTTAGCCGAAAATGCCTCAGCGCCCAACCTATTCCCTCGTTTTTAAATAAACGGGGCGGACGTCTTATATCTTGAGAAAATATAATGAAATACATCATAGCTCCCATCGCAACAGCATTATTTCTCCTTAGCGGATGTGATAATGCGCAGACATCTGCCCCGCAGCAACCCACGCCGGAAGTGGGCGTGGTCACTCTGCAAAGCCAGCCGGTTCCGGTAGTCAGCCAGCTCACCGGCCGCACCACCGCCTCGCTCAGCGCCGAAGTACGCCCGCAGGTGGGCGGCATCATCCAGAAGCGCCTGTTTACCGAAGGCGATATGGTGAAGGCCGGGCAGGCCCTTTACCAGATCGATCCCTCCAGCTATCGCGCGACCTGGAATGAAGCGGCGGCGGCGCTGAAACAGGCCCAGGCGCTGGTGGTCTCCGATTGCCAGAAGGCTCAGCGCTACGCGTCGCTGGTCCGGGATAACGGCGTCTCCCGCCAGGATGCCGACGACGCCGCCTCCACCTGCGCCCAGGACAAGGCCAGCGTGGCATCGAAGAAAGCGGCGCTGGAGAGCGCGCGCATCAACCTGAACTGGACCACCGTCACCGCGCCGATTGCCGGACGCATCGGCATCTCGTCGGTCACGCCGGGGGCGCTGGTCTCCGCCGATCAGGATACCGCGCTGGCGACGATCCGCGGTCTCGACACCATGTATGTCGATCTGACGCGATCCAGCGTCGATCTCCTGCGTTTACGCAAACAAAGCCTGGCCAGCAACAGCGATACCCTCAGCGTGACGTTAATCCTTGAAGATGGCAGCACCTACAGCGAAAAAGGGCGTCTGGCGCTCACCGAAGTCGCCGTCGATGAATCCACCGGCTCGGTAACCCTGCGCGCCATCTTCCCCAACCCGCAGCACGTCCTGCTGCCGGGGATGTTTGTCCGCGCGCGCATCGATGAAGGCATCATGAACGACGCGATCCTCGCCCCGCAGCAGGGGATTACCCGCGATGCCAAAGGCGACGCCACGGCGCTGGTGGTCGATGCCGACAACAAAGTTGCGCAGCGCGCCGTGGAAACCGGCGACACCTACGGCGATAAATGGCTGGTGCTGAGCGGCCTGAAAGCGGGCGACAAGCTGATCGTCGAAGGCACGGGTAAAGTGGCCCCTGGCCAGACGGTGAAGGCCGTTGCCGTCAACAATAACGGAGGCAACGCCTGATGTTCTCCCGTTTCTTCGTGCGTCGCCCGGTCTTTGCCTGGGTGATCGCCATTCTGATTATGCTCGCCGGCGTGCTGGCGATCCGCACTCTGCCGGTGGGCCAGTACCCGGACGTCGCCCCGCCGGCGGTGAAAATCTCCGCCACCTATACCGGCGCCTCCGCCGAAACCCTGGAGAACAGCGTCACCCAGGTGATCGAGCAGCAGCTTACCGGCCTCGACCATCTGCTCTACTTCAGCTCCACCAGCAGCTCCGACGGCTCGGTCAGCATCACCGTCACCTTTGAGCAGGGGACCGACCCGGACACCGCCCAGGTGCAGGTGCAGAACAAAGTCCAGCAGGCGGAATCGCGGCTGCCGAGCGAAGTCCAGCAGTCCGGCGTGACGGTGGAAAAATCGCAGAGCAGCTTCCTGCTGATCCTCGCGGTGTATGACAAAACCGACCGCGCCACCAGCTCCGATATCTCCGACTGGCTGGTCAGCAACCTGCAGGACCCGCTGGCGCGCGTAGAGGGCGTCGGCAGCCTGCAGGTGTTCGGCGCCGAATACGCGATGCGCGTCTGGATGGACCCGACCAAACTCGCCTCCTACTCGCTGATGCCTTCCGACGTCCAGTCGGCGATTGAGGCGCAGAACGTGCAGGTCTCCGCCGGTAAAATCGGCGCCCTGCCATCGTCCAGCGCCCAGCAGCTGACCGCCACCGTGCGCGCGCAGTCGCGGCTGCAAACCCCTGACCAGTTCAAAGCGATCATCGTGAAAAGCCAGGCCGACGGTTCGGTAGTGCGCCTGAGCGATGTCGCACGGGTGGAGATGGGCAGCGAGGATTACACCGCTACCGCCAATCTCAACGGCCACCCGGCCGCCGGGATCGCGGTGATGATGGCCCCCGGCGCCAACGCGCTGGACACCGCGACCCTGGTGAAAAGCAAAATCGCCGAATTCCAGCGTCAGATGCCGCAGGGCTACGATATCGCCTATCCAAAGGACAGCACCGAGTTCATCAAAATCTCGGTCGAAGACGTGATTCAGACCCTTTTCGAAGCGATTATCCTCGTGGTCTGCGTGATGTATCTGTTCCTGCAGAACTTCCGCGCCACGCTGATCCCGGCGGTAGCGGTCCCGGTGGTGCTGCTCGGCACCTTCGGCGTGCTGGCGCTGTTCGGCTACTCGATTAACACCCTGACGCTGTTCGCCATGGTGCTGGCGATCGGCCTGCTGGTGGACGACGCCATTGTGGTGGTGGAGAACGTCGAGCGCATTATGCGCGACGAAGGGCTGCCCGCCCGGGAAGCCACCGAAAAATCGATGGGCGAAATCTCCGGCGCGCTGGTGGCGATCGCCCTGGTGCTGTCGGCGGTCTTACTGCCGATGGCCTTCTTCGGCGGCTCGACCGGGGTCATTTATCGCCAGTTCTCGGTGACCATTATCTCGGCGATGATGCTGTCGGTGGTGGTGGCCCTGACCCTCACCCCGGCGCTGTGCGGCGCGCTGCTCAGCCACTCCAGGCCTCATACCAAAGGGTTCTTCGGCGCGTTTAACCGCCTGTGGGGGCGCACGGAAGCGGGCTACCAGCGCCGCGTGCTCGGCGGCCTGCGCCGTGGCGCGGTGATGATGGGCGCTTACGTCCTGATTTGCGGGGCGATGGCGCTGGCGATGTGGAAACTGCCGGGCAGCTTTCTGCCGGTGGAGGACCAGGGGGAGATCATGGTCCAGTACACCCTGCCCGCCGGGGCCACCGCGGTGCGTACCGCCGAGGTGCGTCGCCAGGTCACCGACTGGTTCCTGACCAAAGAGAAAGCCAATACCAACGTCATTTTCACCGTCGACGGCTTCAGCTTTAGCGGCAGCGGTCAGAACGCCGGGATGGCCTTCGTGTCGCTGAACAACTGGTCGCAGCGCAAAGGCGACGACAATACCGCCCAGGCCATCGCCCTGCGCGCCAATAAAGAGCTGGGGACGATCCGCGACGCCACCCTGTTCGCCATGACCCCGCCGTCGGTGGACGGTCTCGGACAGAGCAACGGCTTCACCTTCGAGCTGATGGCCAGCGGAGGTACCGACCGCGACAGCCTGATGAAGCTACGCAGTCAGCTGCTGGCCGCGGCCAACCAGAGCGGCGAGCTGCAGTCGGTGCGCGCCAACGACCTGCCGCAGATGCCGCAGCTGCAGGTGGATATCGATAACAACAAAGCGGTCTCGCTGGGGCTGTCGCTGAGCGACGTGACCGATACCCTCTCCAGCGCCTGGGGCGGTACCTACGTGAATGACTTTATCGACCGCGGCCGGGTGAAGAAGGTGTACATCCAGGGCGAGAGCGACGCGCGCGCCGTGCCCTCCGACCTCGGCAAATGGTTCGTTCGCGGCAGCGATAACAGCATGACGCCCTTCTCCGCCTTCGCCACCACCCACTGGCAATACGGTCCGGAAAGCCTGGTGCGCTACAACGGCTCCGCCGCCTTTGAGATCCAGGGCGAAAACGCCGCCGGCTTCAGCTCCGGCGCGGCGATGGACAAGATGGAAAAGCTGGCCGACAGCCTGCCGGCGGGCTCCACCTGGGCGTGGAGCGGCATTTCGCTGCAGGAAAAGCTGGCCAGCGGACAGGCGATGAGCCTGTACGCCATCTCGATTCTGGTGGTGTTCCTGTGCCTGGCGGCGCTGTATGAGAGCTGGTCGGTGCCGTTCTCGGTGATCATGGTCATCCCGCTCGGCCTGCTCGGCGCGGCGCTGGCGGCGACGCTGCGCGGCTTAAGCAATGACGTCTACTTCCAGGTGGCGCTGCTGACCACCATCGGCCTGTCGTCGAAGAACGCCATCCTGATCGTGGAGTTCGCTGAATCCGCAGTGGATGAGGGTTATTCGCTCTCCCGGGCGGCTATCCGCGCCGCGCAGACCCGTCTGCGCCCAATTGTCATGACCTCGCTGGCGTTTATCGCCGGGGTGCTGCCGCTGGCCATCGCCACCGGCGCCGGGGCCAACAGCCGCGTGGCGATCGGCACCGGCATCATCGGCGGCACCCTGACGGCCACCCTGCTGGCGGTGTTCTTCGTACCGCTGTTCTTCGTGCTGGTGAAACGCTTCTTCACCCGCCAACGTTCTTCTCAGGAGTAAGGTATGTTTCGTTTGAGTTTTATGTTTATCGCGCTCCTGACCGCGGGCTGCGTCTCGCTTGATCCGCATTATGATCGCCCGGCCGCGCCGGTGCCGGCTACCCTCCCCGGGGCGCACGGCGAATCGACGGCGGTGGTCGGCGACTGGCAGAAAGTGGTCAATGACGCGCGGCTGAAAAAAGTGGTCAGTATCGCGCTGAACAGCAACCGCGATGTGCAAAAGGCGCTGGCCGATATCGAGGCCGCGCGCGCCCAGTACGGCGAGACGCGGGCGTCGCTGTTCCCCACCGTCGATGCCGAGCTGAGCCATACGCGCAGCAAAACGGTGGCCAGCGGCCTGAGCTCCGCTTCGCAGGCCGACGGGGCGGTCTCCAGCTTCGAGCTGGATCTGTTTGGCAAGAACCAGAGCCTGTCGCGCGCGGCGCGCGAAACCTGGCTTGCCAGCGAATTCACCGCGCAGAATACCCGGCTGACGATGATTGCCGATTTGACCACCGCCTGGGTGACCCTGGCGACGGATAACAGCAATCTGGCGCTGGCGCAGCAGACCATGGACAGCGCAGCAAACTCGCGCAACATCGTCGCCCGTCAGATGGCGGTGGGCACCGCCTCCGCCGGCGATTTAAGCTCGGCGGAAAGCGTCTATCAGCAGGCGCGCGCCAGCGTCGCCAGCTACCGCACGCTGGTGGCGCAGGATAAAAACGCTATTAACCTGCTGGCGGGGGAAACCGTGCCGGAGAGCCTGCTGCCCGGCACCCTCGACAGTCTCGGGGATAACTGCATCGCCCTGGTGCCGGCGGGGGTGTCATCGTCGGTGCTGCTGCGCCGGCCGGATATTCAGGAAGCGGAGCATAATCTGAAGAGCGCCAATGCCGATATCGGCGCGGCGCGGGCGAACTTCTTCCCGTCGATTTCCCTGACCGCCAGCGCCGGCGTCGGCAGCGACTCGCTGTCGTCGCTGTTCAGCCACGGGATGCAGGTGTGGTCGTTCGCCCCCTCCATTAGCCTGCCGCTGTTCACCGGCGGCAGCAACCTGGCGCAGTTGCGCTATGCGGAAGCGGAGAAGAAGGGGCTGATCGCCACCTACGAGAAATCGATTCAGAGCGCCTTTAAGGACGTTGCCGATGCGCTGGCGCGCCGGGAAACGCTAAATGAAGAGCTCGATGCCCAGCAACAGTATGTCGCCGCCGAGCAGACCTCGCTGGATATCGCCATGAAGAGCTATCAGGCTGGGGTCGGCGATTATCTGTCGGTGCTCACCGCCCAGCGCACGCTGTGGTCGGCGAAGACGACGCTGCTGTCCCTGCAGCAGACCGACCTCAATAACCGGATCACCCTCTGGCAGTCGCTGGGCGGCGGCGCCAGTTAATTTCACCCGCCGGGCGACCGCGCCCGGCTTCTGTAAGGAATCGTTATGCCACGTGTTTCCCTCTCCTGGGCGCTGATCCTCGGCCTGCTGTCGGGCATTGGGCCGCTGTGCACGGATTTTTATCTGCCGGCTCTGCCGGAGATCACTCAGCAGCTGCAGGCCACCAGCACCCAGACCCAGCTGTCGCTGACCGCCGCGCTGATTGGCCTCGGCCTGGGTCAGCTGTTTTTCGGCCCGCTGAGCGACCGGATTGGCCGCCTGAAACCGCTGGCGCTGTCCCTGCTGTTGTTTATCTTCTCTTCGGCGATGTGCGCCCTGACCCGGGATATCAACATGCTGATTGTCTGGCGCTTTTTACAGGGCTTCGCCGGCGCCGGCGGCTCGGTGCTGTCGCGCTCCATCGCCCGCGATAAATACCAGGGCACCCTGCTGACCCAGTTTTTCGCCCTGCTGATGACGGTGAACGGCATTGCGCCGGTCCTGTCCCCGGTGCTGGGCGGCTACGTGATCACCGCCTTCGACTGGCGAATTCTCTTCTGGACGATGGCCGCCATTGGCGGCGCGCTGCTGGTCATGAGCCTGACTATCCTGCGGGAAACGCGCCCGGCCGCGGCGACCCATGCCGCCCGCCAGCGGCCCGGCCAGCCGGTGCTGAAGAATCGTCGTTTTCTGCGCTTCTGCCTGATTCAGGCGTTTATGATGGCCGGGCTGTTCTCCTACATCGGCTCCTCTTCCTTCGTAATGCAGAGCGAATACGGCATGAGCGCCATGCAGTTCAGCCTGCTGTTTGGTCTGAACGGTATCGGGCTGATTATCGCGGCGATGATCTTTTCCCGTCTGGCGCGCCGCTTCAGCGCCGAAGGCCTGCTGCGCGGCGGCCTGACGCTGGCGGTGGGCTGCGCGGCGATCATGCTGCTGTTTGCCTGGCTGCAGCTGCCGGTTCTGGCGCTGGTCGGCCTGTTTTTTACCGTGTCGCTGATGAGCGGCATCAGTACCGTCGCCGGCGCGGAAGCGATGAGCGCCGTCGACGCCGCCCAGTCCGGGACCGCGTCCGCGCTGATGGGCACCTTGATGTTTGTTTTCGGCGGCATCGCCGCGCCGTTGGCGGGCCTCGGCGGCGAAACGATGCTGAAGATGAGCCTCGCGATGGCGATCTGCTACCTGCTGGCGCTGCTGATGGGCCTCAGCCAGCCGCGCGGCGCGCGCTAAACGCCAGGTGCGGTAATAAAATATTCCACCTTGATTACCGCACTATTTCCCGCCATCTCTACCATTCTCATATTATTCTCCTCGAACTAATCGTGATACTCTTCACAGGAAAGGAATAAATAATTCCTTATACTGCGCACGACTGAGAATAACGAGGTTTCTATGAGTATTGACCTGAGCAAACTGCTGACCGAGCGACGCAACGCCAACAGCGCCAACATTGACACCCTTTCCACCCTCGAGATGCTGACGGTGATAAACCAGGAAGACCAGCAGGTGGCCCAGGCGATTACGCCCTATCTGCCGCAGATTGCCGAGGTGGTGGATAAGGTCGCGACGGCGCTGCAGGCCGGTGGCCGCTTGATTTATATCGGCGCTGGCACCTCAGGGCGTCTGGGGATCCTCGATGCCAGCGAATGCCCACCGACCTTTGGCACCCGCCCGGAGCAGGTGGTGGGGATCATCGCCGGCGGACATAAAGCGATTCTCAGCGCCGTGGAAAACGTGGAAGACAACAAAGCGCAGGGGGCGATGGATCTGCAGAACCTGAACTTCAGCAACCGCGATGTACTGGTGGGGCTGGCGGCCAGCGGACGCACGCCGTACGTCATTGGCGCCATGGAGTATGCCCATCGTCAGAATGCCTTTGTCGCCATCGTCAGCTGTAACCCGCATGGCGAAATGGCTCAGCTGGCGGACGTCGCCATCACCCCGGTGGTCGGCCCGGAGGTAGTGACCGGCTCGACCCGCCTGAAAGCCGGTACCGCGCAGAAGCTGGTGCTGAACATGATCTCCACCGGGGCGATGATCCGCGTCGGCAAGGTCTACAGCAACCTGATGGTCGACGTCGAAGCGACCAACGCCAAGCTGATTGAGCGCCAGGTTTCCATCGTGATGGAGGCGACCGACTGCGATCGTCCCACTGCCCAGAAGGCGCTGGAGGCCTGCGGCCGCCACTGTAAAACGGCAATCGTGATGGTGCTGGCGGACTTAAGCGCCGAAGCGGCGCAGTCGCTGCTGGCGAAGAACAACGGCTACATCCGCAAGGCGCTCAGCAACACCTGAGCGCCGACAGACAGGTAACGGGCAATGGCAAAAATAACGAAAGAGATGATAGCGCGGATCCTCGCCCACGCAGGCGGCGCCGCTAACGTCGCGCAGGCAGGCAACTGCATGACGCGCCTGCGCTTGACCCTGCGCGATGAAGGCCTGGCCGACACCGCCGCCATCCGCCAGATTGACGGCGTGATGGGGGTGATCGTCAGCGACGAGCAGTTCCAGGTGGTGCTCGGCCCCGGCAAGGCGCAAACCGCCGCCGAGATGATGAACGGCCTGCTGGAGGAGGCGCCCGCCGCGCCGACGCTGGCCGACGTCGCGGCGGAGAAAAAACAGGCGCTGAAGGGCAAGCAGACCAGCGCGGTGCAGAAGTTTCTCGCCAAATTCGCCACCATTTTTACGCCGCTGATCCCCGGCTTTATCGCCGTCGGGCTGCTGCTGGGCTTCGCCACCCTGGCGGAACAGGTTTTCGTGCTGGAGAACGCCCATCCGAACGCCAGCCTGGTGGCGCTGATTGGCTATATGAAGGTATTCAGCAAAGGGATGTTCACCTTCCTGAGTATCCTGATTGGCTATAACGCCCAGAAGGCGTTCGGCGGCTCCGGCGTGAACGGCGCGATTATCGCCTCGCTGTTCGTGCTGGGCTACAACCCGGAGGCGACCAGCGGCGTCTATGCCGGGATCTCCACCTTCTTCGGCCACGGTATCGATCCGCGCGGCAATATCATCGGCGTATTGATCGCCGCCATCCTTGGGGCGTGGGTTGAACGCCAGGTGCGGCGGGTCATGCCGGCCAACCTCGATATGATCCTCACCTCGGCGGTGACGCTGCTGATCATGGGCGCGGTGACCTTTACGGTGATCATGCCGATTGGCGGCTGGTTGTTTACCGGCATGTCGTGGCTGTTCCTGCATCTTAACGGCAATCCGTTTGGCTCGGCGGTGCTGGCCGGTCTGTTCCTGCTGGCGGTGATGTTCGGCGTCCATCAGGGGTTTGTCCCGGTCTATTTTGCGCTGGTGGATGCCCAGGGCTTTAACTCGCTGTTCCCAATCCTGGCGATGGCCGGGGCCGGGCAGGTGGGGGCGGCGCTGGCGCTGTTCTGGCGGGCGAAGCGCGATTCGCTGCTGCGAACCCAGATTAAGGGGGCGATTATTCCGGGCTTCCTCGGGATTGGCGAGCCGCTAATCTACGGCGTCACCCTGCCGCGGATGAAGCCGTTTGTCACCGCCTGCCTCGGCGGCGCCTGCGGCGGCTTCTTCGTCGGGCTGATCGCCTGGCTGGGGCTGCCGGTCGGCCTGAACACGGTGTTTGGTCCGTCCGGCCTGGTGGCGCTGCCGCTGATGACCTCCGGCAGCGGGATTTACGCCGGGATGGCGGTCTACGCCGGCGGACTGGCGGTCTCCTACCTGTGCGGCTTTGCGCTCACCTGGCTGTTCGGCAGTAAAAATGTCGATTTAAGTTAGAACGCGATTGTCGGTTAATGCCCGGCGGCGGCTTCGCCTTACCGGGCCTGCAAAATAGTTGTACCGCCGCGCCCGACTACCATTTCCTGCCCCGCCGCCCCGGGCGGGCGCATGCTATGATTCCCCTTTGTCATATTTCGCCAGAGGAAAAGATGGGCTCCAGCAAAAAAGGGATGCTGAACGTACTGATTGCCGCCGTGCTGTGGGGCAGTTCCGGGGTGTGCGCGCAGTTTATTATGCAGGAAAGCCAGATGTCGTCGCCGTTTCTGACCATGACGCGTCTGCTGTTCGCCGGGCTGATCCTGTTGATGCTCGGCTTTGTTCACGGCGACCGCATTTTCCGCGTGCTGCAAAACCGCCGCGACGCCGTCAGCCTGCTGTTTTTCTCGCTGTTTGGCGCGTTAACCGTGCAGTTCACCTTTCTGATGACCATTGAAAAATCGAATGCCGCCACGGCCACGGTGCTGCAGTTCCTGTCCCCGACGATCATCGTCGCCTGGTTCGCCCTCGCCCGTAAAGCGCGCCCCACTCCGCTGGTGCTGGGGGCTATCTGCACCTCGCTGGCAGGCACCTTTCTGCTGGTGACCCACGGCAACCCGACGACGCTGTCGATTTCGCCGGCGGCGCTGTTCTGGGGGATCGCCTCGGCGTTTGCCGCCGCGTTTTATACCACCTATCCCTCGACGCTGATTGCCCGCTACGGGACGCTGCCGATCGTGGGATGGAGCATGCTGTTCGGCGGCGCGATGCTGCTGCCGTTTTATGGCGGCCAGGGCACCGATTTTGTGGTTAACGGCAGCCTGCTGTTAGCCTTTTTCTACCTGGTGGTGATCGGTACTTCGCTGACCTTCAGCCTTTATCTTAACGGCGCGCAGAAGATTGGCGGCGCCAAAGCCGGGATCCTCAGCTGCGCCGAACCGCTGAGCAGCGCCCTGCTGTCGCTTCTGCTGCTGGGGATCACCTTCACGCTGCCGGACTGGCTGGGCACGCTGCTGATCCTGGCCTCGGTGGTGCTGATCGCCATCGACTCGCGGCGGCGGGTGAGAGCCGCCTGAGGCGATGATAACAAACGCCTTTTCAACAAGTTAAATTAACCGCTATTTGCGTGTTTGCCCGCCTGCGCATATAGTTGACGGAAGCGATTACGGAAGGAGAAGCCTGATGAAAGCATGTTGGATGGTATGCCTGGTCACCGCCCTGAGCGCCACGTCGGCGTGGGCTGAATCACCGCTGCAAAGCCTGCAGTTCGAACAGCAAAAGCAGCTGGTGCTTAAAGCGGTGAAGGAAAAATGCGCGCCAGCAAGCCACCTCAGCGACAACGATTTTGCCAATAACGTGCTGGCGACCGACGGCAACAAGAACGCGGTCCGCGAAGCAACGCTGGCGAAAGAGCGCAATAACCAGAAAAGCTACCAGGCCGCGATCGACAAAATCGTCTGTCCGGCCAAATAGCCATCTCGGCATGACCGCCGTCCTGTCGTGGACAGACGGCGGGAGATCTCGGTGAGTGCTGCGTTTAGTGCTTCGGAATAATTAAATCGCCGCGCAGCGGGCTGCCGCCCGGGTTGTCCGTTTTCTCGGTCAACCAGTTGACGATCCGCGACGCCATCGCGTCCATGGAATATTCAATCGCCGGGATAGTCGGGATACCGGGCAGCTGTAACGATCCGGCGAGGCTAAACACCATCACATTTTGCGGAACGGCGCGGTTAAACGCCTGCAGCTGCGGCACCACGCGCTGCGCCTGCTGTTCATCGCTCACCAGCAGCGCGTTAAAGTTCAGCGTCGTGGCGTTATTGACCAGCTCCTGCACCGCCACCGACGGCGAGGTGTTATCCAAAAACACCAGATTGCGATTAAACGGCAAAAAGTTTTTTTCCAGCGCGTGCTTGTAGCCCAGCAGCACCTGATCGGCGAAGCCGCTGCTCTGGGGATGGATCAGCGCAATCTGCCTTCTGCCCTGGCTTATCAGATAGTGACAGGCGGTTTCGGCGGCGAAGGCGTGATCGAACTGAATGCTGTTTTCGCCCTCGCTGTCGAGGCAGTCCACCAGCACCACGTCCGGGCGGTTAATATTCAGAGGAAAACGCGCGCCGATGATCAGCACGTTATCGCACAGCCCGCAGGTCAACTCCTCCAGCGAGTTCATCACGCCGCTGCTGGTGTTGGCGAAGCGCAGCAGCAGGTGCTTCTGGTGCTGGCTGAGCTGTTTTTCCAGGGCGTAGAGATAGCTGGTGGTTTGATTGATATTGTCCTGGGCGCAGATGACGCCGATGCAGCCGGTGGACTGGCTAAGCAACGACTGGGCTATCATGTTTGGCCGGTAATTGAGCGTTTCCGCCGCCTGCAGCACCGCCTGACGACTGGCCTCCTTCACGCCACGTGAGCCGCTCAACACTCGCGACACCGTGGCTTTGGAAACCCCGGCAAGTCGTGAAACATCATTGATTGTCGACATCATTTTCCCCTGCGCGGGCGCCGCGCCCCGCTAAAATCCCGTAAACCTGAATCGCTTCAATTATGACCAGCGCAGTATATCCATTTCACCATTTGTTTGGAAACCGATTTTCCATTTCAGCGCAAAACATCGCCAAATCGACAGAATAATGTGAGCCAAATCCAATAAATCCGCCCCATAAGCAGGAGATCTTGACCACTATCACAGTTCTGCTTTTTATAAATGGAAACCGGTTTCCGTCTGATATCAAATCATCCACGCAATAACTTTTTACATTTTGAGGATGGTCGTCGATGTACAAGATTATGCTGTGCTGTTCTGCCGGAATGTCCACCAGTCTGCTGGTCAGAAAGATGGTGGAGGCGGCGAATGAACGTGATCTGCCGGTGCAGATTGACGCCTATGGCGTTTCCGAATTTGACATCCAGTTTCCGCAGTATCAGGTGGTGTTGCTTGGCCCCCAGGTGAAATACATGTTGAAAACCCTGTCTGACAAAGCGGCTTCCCTGAACATTCCGGTTCAGCCCATCGATACGATGGACTACGGCATGCAGCGGGGAGACAACGTCCTGAATTATGCTCTGTCGCTGATCCCAGCGGCGCACTGAGAGGTGTTGAAATGAGTTCTCTGTATCAGTCCATGATTGCCGTGATCGAGCAATCTATTACTCCGCTGGCAGGACGCCTTGGGCAGCAGAAATATGTTATCGCTATCCGCGATGGCTTCACTGCCGCATTGCCGTTTATGATCATCGGCTCTTTCATGCTGGTATTTATCTTTCCGCCGTTTTCACCCGATACCACCAACGGCTTTGCCCGCGGCTGGCTCGATTTCTCCCAGCACTACCGCGAACAGCTGATGCTGCCGTTTAACCTCAGCATGGGCGTAATGACCTTCTTTATCTCGGTCGGCATTGGCGCCAGCCTCGGTCGTCAGTTTCAGCTCGATCCGGTGATGTCCGGTCTGCTGGCGTTTATGGCCTTCCTGCTGGTCGCCGCGCCCTATGCCGATGGTAAAATTTCCACTCAGTATCTGTCCGGCCAGGGCATTTTTACCGCCCTGATCACCGCCATCTACTCCACCCGCGTCTACGCGTGGCTGAAGCAAAACAACATCACCATCCGTCTGCCGAAAGAGGTGCCGACCGGCGTCGCCCGTTCATTTGAAATCCTGATCCCGGTGCTGGTGGTGATTGGTACTTTGCATCCGCTGAACCTGTTTATCGAAGCGCAGACCGGGATGATCCTGCCGCAGGCGATCATGCATCTGCTGGAGCCGCTGGTTTCCGCCTCCGACTCGCTGCCGGCGATTTTGCTCTCCGTTCTGATGTGCCAGATTTTCTGGTTCGCCGGGATCCACGGCTCGCTGATTGTCACCGGCATTATGAACCCGTTCTGGATGGCCAACCTGTCGGCAAACCAGGCGGCGCTGGCGGCCGGCACGGTGCTGCCGCACGTCTATCTGCAGGGTTTCTGGGATCACTATCTGCTGATTGGCGGCGTCGGTTCGACCCTGCCGCTGGCCTTCCTGCTGCTGCGTAGCCGGGCCACTCATCTGCGCACCATCGGCAAGATGGGCATCGTGCCGAGCTTCTTTAATATCAACGAGCCGATCCTGTTCGGGGCGCCGATCATCATGAACCCGATGATGTTTATCCCCTTCGTCTGCGTACCGATGGTCAACGCGGTGCTGGCTTACGGCGCGACGCGTCTTGGCTGGCTGAGCCAGGTGGTGTCTCTCACTCCGTGGACCACGCCGGCACCGATTGGCGCCTCGTGGGCGGCCAACTGGACGCTGAGCCCGGTAGTGATGTGCCTTATCTGCATGGTGATGTCGGCGGTGATTTACCTGCCGTTCCTGCGCGCCTATGAACGTTCCTTAATGAAAACCGAAGTTGAGAAAACCAAAAATAGCGTTCCGGTGGCAGAAACCGTTAGCTAATTCCTCTCCGCCCCGGAGAGATAATATGATGACAGCGTCATAATGCAGAAAAAGGACTTTCACTGCATTATTAAATAATAAAGACTTCAGGAATACACATGATTGAATTAGAAGATGCGGTAATGGAAATTATCGTCAATGCGGGACAGTCACGCTCATTATGTTTTGAAGCGCTGCATGCGGCCCGAACCGGAAATATCGACGAAGCGCGTTTACTCTTAAATGAGGCCGACGGTTACGCCCGCCGGGCGCATCAGATGCAGACCCAGCTCATCGAGCAGGATGCCGGTGAAGCGCGTCAGCCTATGACGCTTATTATGGTACATGCCCAGGATCATCTGATGAATTCGCTGCTGGCCCGCGAGTTCTCAGAAGAATTAATCCATCTGTACCAGCGTTAATTAATATGGAATAACGTCAGCGAGAATATTACTCTCCGGCGTCGCTGTACCCTAAAAAAACAAATCAGCTTATTTTGGTTATTTATTTTAGCCAGAATGGGATGGTTATTATCTGAAATATATTAATTATTAAAGCGAGATAACCATGAATACTGTGAAAAAACTGCCTTTAGCCATGGCGGTTGTCGCCGCGCTGTGCCCAATTTCCGTAATGGCGCAAGAATTTACTCAGGAACAGATCGACGCCATTGTCGCCAAAGCCGTTGATAAAGCGCTGGCCGACCGCCAGGCGAAAATTGACGCCGCGGCCGACAAAAAGGTCGACGT